>NZ_CP070968.1:3000000-3300602 GCF_017086445.1 Brevundimonas fontaquae
TACGCCGATACGCTGAAGAGCGAACTGATCGGCGTGGGCGATGGGATGTGGCCGGATCAGCAGGGCGAGGGCTGGCCGTCCTGGACCTTCTCCAACCACGATGCGCCGCGCGCCGTGTCGCGCTGGGCCAAGGGCCGCGACGAGAAGGCGTTTTCGGAAATGGCCCTGCTGCTGCTGATGTGCCTGCGCGGCAATGTCTTCGTCTATCAGGGCGAGGAGTTGGGCCTGCCTCAGGCCGAGGTGCCGTTCGAGCGGCTGGTCGATCCCGAGGCCATCGCCAACTGGCCCGAGACACTGGGCCGCGACGGCGCCCGCACGCCGATCCCGTGGGTGGCCTCGGCGCCCAACGCCGGCTTCTCGACGGTCGAGCCCTGGCTGCCGGTCGATCCGCGTCATCTGGCGCTGGCCGTGGATGCGCAAGAGGCGGACCCAACTTCAATCCTGCACGCCGCGCGCCGCATCATCGCCCTGCGTCAAGCCCATCCGGCGCTGCGGACCGGAGGGCTGGAGATCGAGAGCGCGGGCGACCTGTTGGTCTTCCGCCGGTTCGAACGGGTAGAGGGCGGCGAGCGTCTGCTGTGCGTGTTCAACCTGGGCTTCGAGGCCGTAGACTGGTCCGCGCCTGCCGGCGCGCGCCGGATCGCGGCGGTCAACTGGACCGAGGCGGACGGATCGACGTTGAGGCCGCTGGCCGGCCTGATCTTCGCCGACGCCGGATGACGGGGTCAGCCGCCGCAGGTCTCGCGAACGATCAGCTCGGTCGGAACGCGCTCGGAACGGCCTGCTGCGGCGCCGCCGTGATCCAGCAGTTTGGACACCATCAACCGGCCGGCCTTCATGGTGTCCTGGGCGATAGTGCTGAGCGCCGGGCGCGAGTAACGGCTGAACGGCACATTGTCGAAACCGATGACCGAGACTTGGCCAGGCACCTCGACGCCGGCGTGCAACAAAGCCCTTACGGCTCCGAGCGCGATTTGGTCGGACGCGGCCACGACGCCATCGAAATCCAGGCCGCGTCGGATCAGGGCGTCCACAGCGGCCTCGGCGGATTCGACCTCGAAATGCGCAGGCACGATCAGGTCGGCGTCCACGTCCAGCCCGCTCTGGCTCAAGGCGTCCAGATAGCCGCGGTGACGCTGCATGGCCTCGGGCGGATCCAGATCGCCCAGGAAGACGATGCGCTTTCGCCCCAGCCGCGCCAGATGCAGCGTCGCGCGTCGCCCGCCGGAGATGTTGTCCGAGCCGATGGAGCAATAGTCCTGGTCGGGCAGTTCGGCGCCCCAGACGACGAAACGATGATCGGCGTCGACCAGCCGGTTGAAGGCCGAGTGCAGGCTGGATTGGCCCAGGAAGATCACGCCGTCCGCCCGGCTGGTGTTCAGCGCGGCCGACAGTTCGTCATAGTTGGCGGGCGAGATATGGCTCATCAGCAGGTCGCAGCCGCGTTCGCGCGCCGCCTCGCCAACGCCAGCCAGAAGCTCCAGGAAGAATGGGTCGCTGAGGCGCCCTTCGCGCCCCTGCGGACGCGGCACCACCAGGGCGATGGTGCCCTGGGCGCCGATCGGGCCGGCGGGCATGTGACGGCGGAACGGATAGTCGTGTTCCTTGGCCAGCTTCCAGATCGTCTGTTTGGTGCGATCGTTGACCGCGGGGCTGTCGTTCAGGGCGCGCGAGGCGGTGGCGATGGACACGCCAGCCAGGCGGGCGATGTCTTCCAGACGGGTTGTCTTGCGGCTCAACGTCGCGGGTCCTCACAGCAGCATGGTGAAGCTGCAAAATTTTCTGCAAATATTTCAGCCACCGTTCGCGGCGGTTGGCAAGAGGCGGCGTAACGGAGTTCCCATGATGCAGCGCAGATCCTTCCTGGCCCTTGGCGGCGTGTCGATCCTGGCTCTGGGGGCGACGGGCGCGCGCGCCCAGACCGCGCCGAACCATGCCCGGGCGTCCTCGCCCGGCGGCGTGCTGACGGTCGAGGCCTTCACCGACAACGACGGGCGGCCGATGTATTCGGTGCTGCGTCAGGGCCGGGTCGTTGTGGCGCCGTCCAAGCTGGGCTTCCTCTTGACTGACGCGCCGGCCATCGAGCGCGGCCTGACCCTGAACGCAGGCCAGCCGATCACGGTCGACGACACCTGGGAGCAGCCGTGGGGCGAGCGGCAGTTCATCCGCAACCACTACAACGAATGGCGCGTCGCCTATGCCGAGACCGGCGGCCTGCGACGCCGCGTGGACGTGGTCTTCCGCCTTTACGACGACGGTCTGGGCTTCCGTTACGAGTTCCCGCAGCAGGCTGGCCTGACCACCGTCCGCATCGGTTCGGAAATCACCGAGTTCAATCTGGCCGAAAACGGCGAGGCCCTGTGGTGCCCGGCGTGGGAATGGAACCGCGAGGAATATCTCTACAGCCGCACGCCGATCGATGCGGTCGGCAGCGCCCAGACGCCGATGACGGTTCGGGGCCAGTCGGGCCTGCACGTCTCCATCCACGAGGCCGCCTGCATCGACTACGCAGGGATGAACCTGCGCCGGTCGGAGGAAACGAAGTTCCGCGCTCAGCTGACGCCAGGCCTGACCAATGCGGCGGTGGTGCGCGAGGCGCCGTTCAACACGCCCTGGCGAACCCTGCAAATCTCCGACAGCGCCTCGGGCCTACTGGACTCCAGCCTGATCCTGAACCTGAACGAGTCCAACAAACTGGGTGACGTCAGTTGGTTCAAGCCGATGAAATACGTCGGCGTCTGGTGGGAGATGCACCTGGACCTGAAGACCTGGAACTCCGGGCCCAAGCACGGCGCGACCACCGAGAATGCGATCAAACACATCGACTTCGCGGCCAAGCACGGGCTGGGCGGAGTGCTGGTCGAAGGCTGGAACAAGGGCTGGGACGGCCAGTGGTTCGCCAACGGCGCGGACTTCAGCTTCACCGAGGCCTATCCCGACTTCGATATCGAAGCAGTCTGCGCCCACGCGCGGTCCAAGGGCGTGCAACTGATCGGCCACCACGAGACAGGCGGCAACGCCTTCCACTATGAGCAGCAGCTCGAGCCGGCGATGGCCCTGTATGAACGCCTCGGCGTCCATTCGGTGAAGACCGGCTACGTCGCCGACGCGCAAGGCGCCCGCGTCGCCGGGCCGGACGGACAGATGGTCATGGCCTGGCACGAGAGCCAGGCGATGGCCCAGCACCACATGCGCGTGGTCGAGGCCGGCTATCGCCACAAGGTCGCCGTCAACGCTCACGAGCCGTTCAAGGACACCGGCCTTCGCCGCACCTATCCGAACATCATCAGCCGCGAGGGCCAGCGCGGGATGGAATATTCGGCCTGGGGCAATCCCGGCAATCCGCCCGAGCATGAGCCGAACTTGGTGTTCACCCGCCTGCTGGCCGGGCCGATGGACTATACGCCCGGCATCTTCGGCATGGAGACGCGCAGCCCCGGCGGCGTGCAGACGACCTGGGCCAAACAACTGGCGCTCTATGTCGTGATCTACAGCCCGATCCAGATGGCGGCGGATCTGCTGGTCAACTATGAGGCCAACCCCGGCCCGTTCCAGTTCATCAAGGATGTGCCGGTCGATTGGAGCGAGAGCCGCACGCTGGACGCCGCCATGGGCGACTATGTCGTCACGGTTCGCAAGCAGCGCGGCACGGACGTCTGGGCCTTGGGCGCCGTCACCGACGAGCATCCGCGTGTGCTGAAGGCCCCACTCGACTTCCTGGACGCCGGCCGTCGATATCGGGCCGAAATCTATCGCGATGGGCCCAACGCCGACTATCGCGGCAAGCGCGAGGACATCGTCATCGAGCAGCGCGAGGTGACGTCGTCTGACACCCTGACCCTGGCGCTGGCCCCCGGCGGCGGTCAGGCCATCCGGTTCGTGCCGGTCGGCCGGGCGCGACGCGGATGACCCTGCTCTCGCACCGCCCGCGCCTGTCCGGCCTGGCGATCTGGAACATGTGCGTCGGCTTCTTCGGCATCCAGATCGGCTTCGGCCTGCAGAACGCCAACACCAGCCGCATCTTCCAGACGCTGGGCGCCGAGGTCGACAGCCTGGCGATCCTATGGATCGCCGCACCGCTGACGGGTCTGCTGGTCCAGCCGATCATCGGCCATTTCAGCGACAAGACCTGGACCCGGTTCGGCCGGCGGCGGCCCTATTTCCTGGTCGGGGCCATCGCCACCACCCTGGCGCTGATCGCCATGCCCAACAGCCCCAGCCTGTGGTTCGCCGCGTCCATGCTGTGGATCATGGACGCCTCGATCAACATCACCATGGAGCCGTTCCGCGCCTTCGTCGGCGATAACCTGCCGGAGGAGCAGCGCACCGCCGGCTATGCGATGCAGAGCTTCTTCATCGGCGCTGGCGCAGTCTTCGCCTCGGTCCTGCCGTGGCTGTTGTCCAACGTCTTCGACATCGCCTCGACCGCCGAGGCGGGCGTGGTGCCCCTGTCGGTCAAGATCGCCTTCTACGTCGGCGCCGCCGGCCTGTTCTCGGCCGTGCTGTGGACGGTGCTGTCGACCAAGGAATACAGCCCCGAACAGATCGCGGCCTTCGAACGCGCCAGAGACGACGCGCCGGCTGCGCCCGTCGAGGCCGAAGCGCCGGCTCGCAGCGTCCAGGGCTGGATGACTTCGGGCCTGGTCTGCACCGTCCTCGGCGGGCTGGGTTTCGTGCTGATCGGCGCGCTCGATCTGGAGAAGGAGCTGCTGATCCTGGCGGGCTTCTTCGCCGGATTCGGCCTGCTCCAGATCGCCGTGGGCATGATGCAGCGACGCCGCATCACCAACGCCGCGACCGAAATCCTGAACGACATCTTCCGCATGCCCGAGACGATGCGCGGCCTGGCTGTCGTTCAGTTCTTCAGCTGGTTCGCCCTGTTCGCCATGTGGATCTACACCACCGCGGCCGTGACCCGCGTCCATTACGGTGCGACCGACACCACCTCGGCCGCCTACGCCACGGGCGCGGACTGGGTGGGGGTTCTGTTCGGGGTCTACAACGGCGTGGCGGCCCTGGCGGCCTTCACCCTGCCAGTCATCGCCAAACGGATCGGACGAAAGGCGACCCACGCGCTGATGCTGCTGCTTGGCGCAGCCGGCCTGTTCGGCGTCTTCGCCATCCGCGAGCCCGGACTGCTTTGGCTGCCGATGATCGGCGTCGGTTTCGCCTGGGCGTCGATCGTCTCCATGCCCTACGCCATCCTGTCGGCGGCGGTGCCGGACAGAAAAATGGGCGTCTATATGGGCGTCTTCAACATCTTCATCGTCGTGCCCCAGCTGTTGGCCGCCACGGTTCTGGGCCTGATCTTGAAGACCCTATTCGATGGCCAAGCGATCTGGGCCCTGGTGCTGGGCGCCGTCTCCTTCGTCCTGGCCGCCGCCAGCGCGCTGATGGTCAGGGAGCATCGCGGATGAACCGTCGGGGTCTTCTGGCCCTCATGGCCGCCCTGCCCTTCGCCGGCGCGGCGCGTGCTGAGGGCGCCATCGCGGGCGGGCGGCTGGTGCTGCATGAGGCGGTCGCGTCGGCCCATGTGAAGGCGCGCAACGTCTCGGTCTGGCTGCCGCCCGGATATGAGGCGTCCGACGCCGCCTGGCCTGTTCTCTACATGCACGACGGCCAGAACCTGTTCGATCCGGCCACGGCCAACTTCGGCGAGTGGGGCGTGGACGAGCATCTGACGCGGCTGATCGAAAGCGGTCAGGTGCGGACGCCGATCGTGGTGGGGATCTGGAACACCGACCTGCGGCTGAGGGAATATGTCCCCGCCGACCTGATCGCCGCCCTGCCCGCCGACATGCGCGATGAGGTCCAGGCCATTTACGGCGGCCCGTCCTTGTCCGACGGCTATCTGCGGTTCCTGGTCGAGGAGTTGAAGCCCTTCATCGACGGCGCCTACCGCACCCTGCGCGGGCCGCTGGACACGATGATCGCCGGCTCCAGCATGGGCGGCCTGATCTCCATGTATGCGGTGATGAAACGGCCGCAGGTCTTTTCGGCCGCCGCCTGCCTGTCCACCCATTGGCCGCTGAAGGTCGAAGGGCTTGAGCCCGGCGCGACGCTGGACGCCTGGCGCGAACGCCTGGTCGCCGCTTGGACCGGCGTGATAGAACGCGGCCTGCCCGAGCCGGGCGACCACCGCTTCTATTTCGACCGGGGCGACGAGACGCTGGATCAGTTCTACGCCGTCTTTCAGACCCAGGTGGACCAGACCTTCCGCCGTCGCGGCTATGGTCCCGGCGACTTCCGCAGCCTGGTCTTCCCCGGCGCCCAGCACAACGAGGCGTCCTGGAACCAGCGCCTGGACGTGCCTTTGACCTTCCTTCTTTCCCCCGCCCCCACGCGCAACCCGTGAGGACCACAATGCGTCACTTCCGTACCTTCTGCCTCGCCGGCGCCGCCGGCCTGGCCCTCGCTTCCGCCGCAAGCGCCCAATCGGGCGTCGCCCCCGGCGCGCCCGGCGCCCCGCCCGTCTGGTCCAGCGCGGCCAAGACCGGCGCCGGCGCCTCTTACGAGGCCTATGTCGACGGCCAGTATCGCGACGGCGGCCCGACCGGCGCGGTGTCCAAGGTCTGGTTCTCCATCGCCGACGGCGTCCTGACCGAGACCATGTACGGCCTGATCCATGAGGCTCAGATCAAGGCGCTGCGCTTCGCCGGCGTGACCCAGGACGGTCTGGTCGTCGAAGGCGACGATACCACCAGCCGCACCGAATATCTGCACGTCGACGCCCAGGGACGTCCGCTCTCGCCGGCGAAGCGCGTCACGACGCAGGACAAGAACGGCCGCTTTGAGATCGAAAAGCGGATCTTCAGCGATCCCGACCGCAACGCCCTGGTGTTGCGTGTCACCATCACAGCGCTGAAAGGTGACGTGACGCCCTATCTGATGCTGGAGCCGCACATCGCCAACACGGGCGTCGACGATCGCGGTCGGGTCACGCGCGACGGCTTCCACGCCTGGGAAGGCGACACCCACCTGTTCCTGAAGCCCAGCGAGGCCTTCGACAAGGCCAGCGTCGGCTTCGTCGGCGCCTCGGACGGTCTGACGGATCTGAAGGACGGCAAGCTGGACTGGACCTACGCCTCCACCGGCGATCAGGTCGGCAATACGATGATGACCGGGGCTCTGCCGCGCCTGCGCCAAAGCAGCCGGATCACGCGCGACTTCGTCATCGGCTTCGGCGCCAGCGAAGCTGAGGCGCGCGCCGCTGCGGACGGTTCGTTCTCGACCGGTCTGGACGAGGTGCTGGCCCGCTTCAACGGCGAGGGCGAGCGCGTGGGTTGGGAGGATTATGTCGGTTCTCTCACCGAGCTGCCGCGCATCGCCGAGCAGGCGACCGACGGCGGCAAGCTGGCCTACGCCTCGGCTCTGATGCTGAAGGTTCAGGAGGATCGCACTCATGCGGGCGCGCTGATCGCCTCGCTGTCCAATCCGTGGGGCGATACGGTGGACGCGTCGAAATCCTCGACCGGCTATAAGGCCGTCTGGCCGCGCGACTTCTATCAGGTGGCGATGGCTCTGGCGGCGCTGGGCGACAAGGAGACGCCGCTGGCGGCCTTCAACTATCTGCCTCAGGTCCAGGTCGGCCCGAACACGCCCGGCAACACCGGCGTCGGCGGCTGGTTCCTGCAGAAGACGCACGTGGACGGCGAACTGGAATGGGTCGCGGTCCAGCTGGATCAGACCGCCATGCCGATCATGCTCGGCTATCGTCTTTGGAAGATGGGCTGGCTGTCGGACGCCCAGATGACCGAACACTATCGGTCCATGCTGAAGCCGGCGGCCGACTTCCTGGTCGACGGCGGCAAGATCGGGCTGATGTGGAACGATGCGGAGATCAAGCCGCCCTTCACCCAGCAGGAACGCTGGGAAGAGCAGCAGGGCTATTCGCCGTCCTCGACCGCCGCCGTGGTCGCGGGCCTGACGGTGGCGGCCGAAATGGCGCGCGCCTCGGGCGACGCCGCCGGCGCGACCCGCTACCAGATCGCGGCCGACAGCTATGCGTCCAAGATCGAAGACCGGATGTTCACCACCAATGGCGACTTCGGCGACGGTCGCTACTACATCCGCATCACGCAGAACGAGAACCCGAACGATAAGGCCCCGATCGGCGCCGCCAACGGCCAGATCGCCGCGGCCGAAGACCGGGTCGTGGACGGCGGCTTCCTAGAACTGGTGCGCTATGGGGTGCGCAAGGCCGACGATCCGCACATCCTATCCACGCTGCCCGTCTATGACGATCAGTCGCTGGAGCCGCTCTATCGCGTTCGCTACGACTTCGGTCCCGAGGGCGACAAGACGCCGGGCTGGCGCCGTTATGGCGTCGATGGCTATGGCGAGGACCATCTGACGGGCGCCAATTATGGCGTCGGCGGGGAGATGAGCCCCGGTCAGCGCGGCCGGGTCTGGCCCTTCTTCACGGGCGAGCGCGGTCACTATGAGTTGGCCCGCGTCAGCGTGAACGGCGCCCCTTCGGCCGCCGACATCGCCGCCATTCGTCAAACCTATGTGCGCGGCATGGAGCGGTTCGCCAACGGCGGACTGATGCTGGCCGAACAGGTGTGGGACGGCGTCGGAAACCCGACGGCCAAGGATTATGCTGTGGGTCAGAATACGGACTCGGCCACGCCGCTGGCCTGGACCCACGCGGAATATCTTAAGCTGCTGCGGTCGTTGGCCGACGGCAAGGTCTGGGACAGTTACGACCCCGTCCACGACCGCTACGCCCGCTGATACGAAAACGGCCCCGGAGATCGCTCTCCGGGGCCGTTCTCATTTCAAGCTGACTCGGCTCAGAAGGTGAGCTTCACCGCGCCGACGATCCGGTCTTCGGCGCCGGGCACGCCGTCCACATCGGTGTCGTGATAGCGGACATCGACGCCCACCTTGTCGGTCAGGGCATAGCCGACGCCGACGTTCCAGGTGGTATAGTCGTCGGTGACGTCGAGCCACTGCTTGCCCAGCGCGCCCGACACCGTCCACTTGGGTGCCGGCGAGAAGGCGGCGTTGATCTCGGCGTAGGTCGCCTCGTCGTCGATGCCGAAGAAGTCGGGCGAGTAATAGGCGGCGGCGCCGAAGGTGGCGGGGCCTACCGCGCGCGAGGCCGCAGCCTTGAACTCGGCATAGTTATAGTCGGCGCCGTCGGGCTCCCCGACATACAGATAGCCGATCACGCCGAAGTCGAGCGCGAAACCGCCCGCCTCGGTGCGATAGCCGCCATACAGGTCCACTTCAGCATCGGTGTCGTCGCCGAAATCGACGTTGGAGGCCCAGGCGCCGGCGTAGAAGCTGCCCGAAGTCAGGTCGACGCCGCCCTGAATGGCCGGATCTTCGCTAGTCTGGCTGAAGCCGCGGAACACATAGTCGCTGACGACGCCGACGTTCCAGGCGACGTCGACGTCGCTCTGGGCCGAGGCCGGAACGGCGAGGCCAAACACACCTGCGGCGAGCGTCGCGGCGGCGGCCGCGCGGATGATGGTCTTTTTCATAGTCTATCCCCTTTTATTTTGTTTGCCGAGAAAGGGCGCGGATTGGGAGCCGCGCCCGATACACGGATTTCAGTGTTCCAGCGCCTCGCCGTGAAGCGAGGTGTCCAGACCGGCGGCTTCTTCCGCCTCGCTCACGCGCAGGCCCGTGGTGAACTTGCAGATGAACAGGATGATCAGGGTGCCGACGGCGCTGTAGACGATGGTCCACAGCAGGCCCAGCGCCTGGGCGCCGACGTTGGCGCCTTCCGACAGGCTGTTGATCGCGGTCGTAGCGAACACGCCGGTCAGCAGGGCGCCGATCAGGCCGCCCGCGCCGTGGATGCCGAAGGCGTCCAGGCTGTCGTCGTAGCGCAGCAGCTTCTTGATCCACACCGACGAGGCATAGCAGGCCGGGCCGGCGATCAGGCCGATGATGACCGCGCCCTTGGGATCGACGAAGCCGGCCGCCGGCGTGATGGCGACCAGACCGGCCACAACACCCGACAGCATGCCGATCAGCGAGACCTTCTTCTTCTCGATATATTCGACGATCTTCCAGGTCAGGGCGGCGGCGGCGGCGGCCAGGACGGTGTTCAACAGCGCCACGCCCATCAGGTCGTTGGCGGCGCCCGCCGAACCGGCGTTGAAGCCGATCCAGCCGACCAGCAGCAGCGAGGCGCCGATCATGGTCAGAACAGGATTGTGGGCGGTGATGACCTCTGTGCCGTAACCCTTGCGGCGACCCAGGAAGATGGCGCAGACCAAGCCCGCGACGCCCGAGTTGACGTGAACGACGGCGCCGCCCGCGAAGTCCAGCACGCCCGCCGAACCCAGGAACCCGCCGCCCCAGACCCAGTGGCAGATCGGCGCATAGACCAGAAGCGACCACAGGGCGGTGAACAACAATAGCGCCGAATATTTGAACCGCTCGGCGAACGCGCCGGTGATCAGCGCCGGGGTGATGATGGCGAAGGTCATCTGGAAGGAGATGAACAGGAACTCGGGAATGCCTGGCAGCAGGGCGTTGGCCGTCTTCAGCGACACGCCGTTCAGGAACAGCATGTCCAGGCTGCCGATGAAGGGTTGCAGCGCGGCGTTGCCGTTGGCGCCAAAGGCGAAGCTGTAGCCCGCGATGAACCATACCAGCGAGACCACGGCGAAGACGCCGACGGACTGGGTGATGGTGGCGATGACGTTCTTCTTGCGCACCATGCCGCCATAGAACAGCGCCAGACCGGGGAGGGTCATCAGCAGAACCAGGGCGGTAGAGGTGCCTAGCCAGGATGCGCCGGCGCTGTCCAGCTCAAGCGCAGCCTGGTGGCCGAGCAAGGCGGGCGCGGCGTCCTGCGCATTCGCCGCGCCGGCGGTCATCAGACAGAGTGTGGGAAGAAGGAGCGCAGCCGCCCCCGTAAGCCGTTTCGTGGTCCGCGACATGAGCTAGTACCCCCTATGCAATTTCGCAGTTGCGAAGATTTTACCGCAATTGCGGCAGGCGCAAGAGGCTAGACCGTGAACGGCGCAACTTTCTTGCAACGGTCACGGACAAAAAGATCGAGGCCGCACAATCGTTCGATCATGCGGCCCCATATCAGATTATTCATGCCGCCAAAGCCAAGCTCAGCGGCAGGATTTTCAGCTTCATTTTAAGCCGTCAGGCCCAATGCATCTGCACCCGGTGCGCCGCCGCCCAGTGGATGGCGCGGATGGCGTCGATGACGGCCTCGGTCGCCGCACGCGTGCCCAGCGCGCCGCCTAGGTCAGCCGTCACGGCGCCGGCCGCCAGAACGGCGGCGACCGCGGCCTCGATGGAATCGGCCTCGTCCTCCAGCTTCAGGCTGTGACGCAGCAGCAGGGCCGCCGACAGGATGATCCCGACCGGATTGGCCAGATCCTGACCGGCGATGTCCGGCGCCGAGCCGTGAATCGGCTCGAACAGGCCCGGCCCGCCCGCGCCCAGCGACGCCGACGGCAACAGGCCGATGGAGCCACCCAGCACAGAAATCTCGTCCGACAGGATGTCGCCGAACATGTTTTCGGTCAGGATGACGTCGTATTCGCGTGGCTTGCGGATCAGGTGCATGGCCATGGAGTCCACCAGGGCGTGCTCCAGGGTGATGTCGGGAAACTCCTCGGCATGGATGCGGGTCACGACCTCGCGCCACAGACGGCTGGTCTCCATGACGTTGGCCTTGTCGACCGATGTCACCTTGCCGCGACGCTGTTGGGCGGTCTGGAAGGCGGCGCGGGCGACGCGCTCGATCTCCGGCACGGTGTATTCGCACAGGTCGGTGGCGCGATCGGCGGTGCGGGTCTTCTCACCGAAATAGACGCCGCCGGTCAGCTCGCGGAAGACGATCAGGTCGACGCCCTCGACGATCTCCTTCTTCAGCGGCGAGCGGTGCGCCAGCACCGGCGACACCTGCAACGGCCGCAGATTGGCGAACAGGCCCATCGCCTTGCGGATCGCCAACAACCCCTGTTCCGGACGCGCCTTGCCGCCATCCCATTTCGGCCCGCCGACGGCCCCCAGCAGCACGGCGTCAGAGGCGACGCACGCGGCGCGCGTGGCCTCGGGCAAGGGTTCGCCCGTCGCATCTATGGCCGCGCCACCGATCAGGTGTTCGGAGAACTCGAAATGGTGACCATAGAAGTCGCCGATCACCCTCAGGATGTCGCGCGCGGCCCGTGTGACCTCCGGCCCGACGCCGTCGCCGGGCAGCAGGACGATGTTGTAAGTCTTGGTGGCGGCGGTGCTCATCGTACGGTCTCTTTCGATCGCTCGTAGGCTTCGATTTCAGGCATGTTTGATTGCAGCCAGCCCAGGGTGTCCACCCCGTCCAGCAGGCATTGGCGGGCGAAGGATTCGACCCCGAACGGCACGGGTTCGGCATTGCCGCGCTGGATCTGATTGGCCTGGAGGTCAATCGTGACCGGCTGGTCCGGCTGCGACGCCAGATCGTCCCAAACCGCCTGACTGACGACGATGGGCAGCAGGCCGTTTTTCAGCGCATTCGATGTAAAAATGTCAGCGATTTCGGTCGAGATCACCGCCCGGAACCCGTAGTCCAGCAGGGCCCAGGGCGCATGTTCGCGCGACGAACCGCAGGCGAAGTTCCGGCCCGCCAGCAGGATGCGATGCTCGGCCGGATCGATCCGGTTCAGAATGGCCTCGGGCTTTTCCGAGCCGTCATCCTCGTAACGCCAGTCATAGAAGGCGGCCTTGCCTAGCCCTTCGCGCGTGGTCGTGGTCAGAAAGCGCGCCGGAATGATCTGGTCGGTGTCGATATTGGCCTGGCTGAGCGTGACCGTTTTCGATGTCAGCACCTGGAAGGGTTCAGACATGCTCGACCTCCTTCAGATAGACGCGCGGATCGGTCAGCACCCCGGCGACCGCCGTCGCCGCCGCCGTCGCCGGGCTGGCCAGGATGGTACGGGCGTCCTTGCCCTGACGGCCTTCGAAGTTGCGGTTCGACGTGGATACGGCCAGTTGGCCCGGCGCGACGAAATCACCGTTCATGGCGATGCACATGGAACAGCCGGGAATGCGCCATTCGGCCCCGGCGGCGATGAAGACTTCGTGCAGCCCCTCGGCCTCGGCGTCGCGACGCACGGCCTCGGACCCCGGCACCACCAGCATGCGCAGACCCGGCTTGACCTTGCGGCCGCGCAGCACCTCGGCGGCGGCGCGCAGATCGGGCAGGCGTCCATTGGTGCAGGAGCCGATGAAGACGACATCCACCGGCTGGCTGGTCGTCGCCTCCCCGGCCGTGAAACCCATATAGGCGATGGCCTTGCGGTCTGAGTCCGACTGGGGTTGCGGGACGGGCGAGCCGATGGGCGCGCCCGCATCCGGCGTCGTGCCCCAGGTCGCCATGGGCCGGATGGCGGCGCCGTCGATGGTCACTTCCTTATCGAAGACCGCGCCTGTATCTGTCGCCAGTTTCAGCCATTCGGCCGTCGCCGCCTCATAGTCGGCGGGGACGTGCTTGCGTCCGCGCAGCCAGTCGATGGTCGTCTGGTCCGGGGCGATCATGCCGGCCCGCGCCCCGGCTTCTATGGACATGTTGCACAGGGTCATCCGCCCTTCCATGTCCAGCGACCGCACCGCCTCGCCCGCGTATTCGACGACATAGCCGGTGCCGCCGCCGAAACCGATGGCGGCGATGACCGCCAGGGCGACATCCTTGCCCGAAACGTCGGGCTGCAACTTTCCGTCCACCGTCACCCGCATGGCCTTGGCCTTGCGCTGCAACAGGCATTGGGTCGCCAGCACGTGACCGACTTCCGAAGTGCCGATCCCGAAGGCCAGGGCGCCGAAGGCGCCATGAGTGGCGGTATGACTGTCGCCGCAGACCACCGTCATGCCCGGCTGGGTCAGGCCCAGCTCCGGCCCCATCACATGGACCACTCCGCGATCTTCCGATCCCCATCCGGCCAGCGGCACGCCATGGGCGGCGCAGTTGCGCTCCAGCGTATGAACCTGAGCCTCGGCCTGGGCGGTGACATAGGGTTTCAGACCATTCAGCCCCGCGGGCAGGGTCGGGGTCGAATGGTCCAGGGTCGCATAAGTCCGGTCGGGACGGCGCACCTTCAGCCCGCGCGCCTCGATCTCGCTGAAGGCTTGGGGGCTGGTGACTTCGTGGACCAGATGCAGATCGATATACAGCACGCCCGGCGTATCGGCCGTTTCCGACCGCACGACGTGGGCGTCCCACACCTTGTCGAACAGGGTCTTGGGATCAGGCATATTGGGCCACGATCTCGGACACGCCGTCGACCCGGTCGATGATGGCGATCAGTTCGGCGTCGTTGATCTCGCCGATCTGATCCGCGCGCGACTTGAAGCCGGCGACCACCGCCGCCAGACGCTCGCCCTCGATGGGACGGCCGATGGTCTCGGCGCGCTTGGCGATGGCGTGACGGCCCGAATGCTTGCCCAGCACGAACCAGCTGCCCTCGAAGCCCACATCCTGGGGCCGCATGATCTCATAGGTGCGGCTGTCGGCCAGCATGCCGTGCTGGTGAATTCCCGCCTCGTGGGCGAAGGCGTTGATGCCGACCACCGACTTGTTTCGGGCGATGACTGTCTCGGTGATCTCGCACAGGATCTTGGAGGCGCGCACCAGATGACGGCTGTCGGCGCCGGTCGTGACGCCATAGCGGTCCTCGCGGACCTTCAGCGCCATGATGACTTCTTCGATCGAGCAGTTGCCGGCCCGCTCGCCGATGCCGTTTATCGCGCCTTCGATCTGACGCGCGCCGCCCTCGACGGCGGCCAGGGAGTTTGCGACCGCCATGCCCAGGTCGTCGTGGCAGTGGGCCGAGAAGATCACGTGCGGATGGCGCTTTTTGATGCGCGCGGCCAGGGCGCGATAGGTTTCGCGCACCTCTTCTGGGGTCGCATAGCCGACGGTGTCGGGGACGTTCAGAGTGCGCGCGCCGGCGTCGGCGGCAGCCTCCAGCACATCGGCCAGGAACTCCGGCTCGGTGCGGAAGGCGTCCTCGGCCGAGAATTCGACGTCGTCGAACAGGCTGCGGGCGTATTCCACCGACCGCACGGCCGTCGACAGCACCTCATTGGTGGACATCTTCAGCTTGGCGGAACGGTGGATTGGGCTGGTGCCGATGAAGGTGTGGCACCGACGGTGCGACTTCGGCGCCGGCGCCAGAGCGCGGAAAGTGGCGTCGATGTCCTTCTCGTTGGCACGCGACAGAGAGCAGAAGATCGGTCCCTCGACCTCGCCCGCCACGCGACGGATGCAGTCCTCGTCGCCGGGCGAGGCGGCGGCGAAGCCGGCCTCGATAATGTCGACGCCCAGGTCCCGCAGAACCTGGGCCATCTTCACCTTGGCCTGGGCGGACATGGAGAAACCCGGCGCCTGTTCCCCGTCCCGCATCGTCGTGTCGAAGACGATGACGCGGTTCGGATCGGCGGCGATCTGCTCGGTGCGCGATACGCCCGATACTCGTACTTTGTCGGGATGCATCACGCGGCCTCGGATTGAATAATGTCGTTGCTGATGCGGCGCACGCCGAACAGCCGGTCGATCTGGCGACCCAGATTGTCCATGCAGCGGCCGGAGTCGCGGCCGCGCACGGTCAGGGCGATGCGGCGGAAGGCGCCCTCGTCAGCCAGGGCCATGCCGTCGATGTGGAAGCCCCGGCGCTCCACCAGGCCGATGAGACGCTGAAGCGAACCGTCCGCACGGTCGATCTGGATGTGGATCGTGTTGCTCATCTCAGGAGCCCTCCATCATTTCAGCATTGCTCTTGCCCGGCGGAACCAGCGGCCAGACGTTGTCTCGGGGGTCGATGACCACATGGGCCAGGCAGGGACCGTCGGCGGCCAGCAGGCGCTGGATGCCGTCGGACACCTGATCGCGGCGATCGATGCGGAAGGCCTCGATGCCGAAGGCTTCAGCGACCTTCACGAAGTCCGGGTTGTCGGACAGGTCGATCTCGGAATAGTTCTCGGCGAAGAACAGCTCCTGCCACTGGCGCACCAGGCCCAGCGAGGAATTGTCGATCAGCACGATCTTCAACGGGATGCCGTAACGCTTCAGCGTCGCCAGCTCCTGGATGTTCATCATGAAGCCGCCGTCGCCGGCGATGGTGACGACCGTCGCGGACGGATCGGCCAGCTTGGCCCCGATGCCGGCGGGCAGGCCAAAGCCCATCGCGCCCAGACCGCCCGAGGTGATGTGGGCTTCCGGCTTGGCGAAGCGACAGTGCATGGCCGCCCACATCTGATGCTGGCCCACGTCGCAGGCGGCAATGAAGTCATCGCCCGCCGCTTCCGAGATTTCCTTCAGCAGGGCGGGCGCATAGACCCCCTCGCCCGGCGCGTCATAGCGGTGAGCGCCAGCTTTGGCCGCACCAGCGCAGTCGTCGGCCCAGGCCTGGATGTTCAGCGCCGCGCCCGACCGCATCCGCGCCGTCAGCGCCTCAACGCCTTCGCGCAGCTCGCCAACAACGGCGACATTGGCGCTGCGCAGCTTGCCGACTTCCGAGGCGTCGATGTCGAAATGAACGATGCGGGCATTGGGCGCGAATTCAGCCAGCTTGCCCGTCGCGCGGTCGTCGAACCGGGCGCCGACGACGATCAGCAGATCGCTGTCCTGCACCGCATGGTTGGCGGCGCGCGTGCCGTGCATGCCCAGCATGCCCAGCATGCCCGGTGCATCGGTCGGGATGGTGCCCAAGGCGTTCAGGGTCGAGACCTGGGGAATGCCGGTCGCGGCGACGAAGGCGCGCAGGGCTCCTGTCGCGCCGCCGATCTTCACCCCGCCGCCGATGTAGACCAACGGCTTCTTGGCCGCCCGGATCGCCGCTTCGGCGGCGGCGATGGCGTCATGATCGACGCGGGGCGCCTCGTTGGGAATGGAGAAACCGTAGTCGTCCGCAGTCGTCTCGAACTGCACATCCTTGGGCAGATCGACCAGAACCGGACCGGGGCGGCCCGAGCGAGCGATATGGAAGGCTTCCTCGATCGCGGCGGGAACCTCGGCGGCCGAGCGGACCAGGATCGAATGTTTCACGATGGGCAGGGTGACGCCCAGGATGTCGATCTCCTGAAAGGCGTCAGTGCCCATCAGGCCTTGGGCGACATTGCCGGTGATGCAGACGATCGGCACCGAATCCATCATCGCATTGGCGATGCCGGTGACCAGATTGGTGGCGCCGGGGCCGGACGTCGCCATGCAGACGCCGACCTTGCCGCTCTTCCTGGCATAGGCGTCGGCCGAGAAGGCCGCGCCCTGCTCATGGCGGACCAGGATGTGTTTCAGCTTGGAGCCGGCCAGGGCGTCATAGACCGGCATGATGGCGCCGCCCGGATAGCCGAACACCACCTCCACCCCCAGCCGCTCCAGGGTGGAGACCAGCAGGCGCGCGCCCGACTGGGGAGCGGTCTCGGCTGAGGGTTTGAAGGCGGCGGCGGTCATCAGGATCATCCGGTCGTTCAGGCGGCGATCAGGCCGCTTCGGCCTTGGGCGTGTTCAGCCAGGCCATGCGTTCGCGCAGGCGGGCGCCGACCTGTTCGATCTGGCTTTCGCGGTCCGCCTTCAGCCAAGCCTCGTATTGCGGCTTGCCGGCCTCGTTCTCGGCGATCCAGTTGCGCGCGAAGGTGCCGTCCTGGATCTCTTCCAGAATGGTCTTCATGCGGGCCTTGGTCTCTTCGGTCACGACGCGCGGGCCGCTGGCGACGGCGCCGTATTTGGCCGTCTCGGAGATGAAGTGGTGCATCTTGGAGATGCCGCCTTCGTAGAACAGGTCCACGATCAGCTTCAGCTCGTGCAGGCATTCGAAATAGGCGATCTCGGGCTGGTAGCCGGCCTCGACCAGGGTGTTGAAGCCCTGGATGACCAGCTCCTTGGCGCCGCCGCACAGGACCGCCTGTTCGCCGAACAGATCGGTCTCGGTCTCTTCGCGGAAGGTGGTTTCCAGCAGGCCGCCGGTCGCGCCGCCGTTGCCCTTGGCGTAACCCATGGCCCGGTCGCGGGCCTTGCCGGTGACGTCCTTCTCGACGGCGAACAGCGAAGGCACGCCGCGCCCGCGCTGGAACTCGCGGCGGACCAGATCGCCCGGTCCCTTGGGCGCGACCAGGATCACGTCCATGTCCTCACGCGGCGTGATGCGCTCGTAGATGATCGAGAAGCCGTGGGCGAACAGCAGCGCCGAGCCTTCCTTGGCGTTCGGCTCGATAATGTCGCGATAGACGTCGCCCTGAACCATGTCGGGCGTCAGGATGGCGATGATGTCGGCGCCCTTGACGGCCTCGGCCGGCTCTGCGGTCGGGACGCCGTCGGCGGTGGCGTGTTTCCAGCCCGTGCCGCCGTGTCGGACGCCGGCGACCACGTCATGGCCGCTGTCCTTCAGGTTCTGCGCGTGGGCGCGACCCTGCGAGCCGTAGCCGATGATGGCGATGCGCTGGCCGGCGATCGCGCCCGGCTTGATGTCTTCGTTGGTGTAGATGGTGATGGCCATGGGTCAGGCGTCCTGAGCAGCGTTGGTTTTGTGGCTTGCCGGGACTTGGGCCGGCGGCGGGTTGGGGATGGTGACGGCGCCCTGGGCGGCCGAGGCGACCGAGGCGCGGTATTTGGCGAAGACACCTCGCGCCGGGCGGACTACGTGGGGCGTAAAGCCCGCCCGGCGCGTCGCCAGATCGACGTTGACGTCGATGCGGCGGTTGGTGACGTCGATGGTGATGCGGTCACCATCGCGAATGAGGGCGATCGGGCCGCCCACGGCGGCTTCCGGCGAGACGTGGCCGGCGACGAAGCCGTAGCTGGCGCCCGAGAACCGGCCGTCGGTCAGCAGGGCGACGTTGTCGATCTTGCGACCCTTCAGGGCGGCGGTGACCTGCAGCATCTCGCGCATGCCCGGACCGCCCTTGGGCCCTTCGTAGCGAATGATGATCACGTCGCCTTGGCCGACCGATCCATCCTGAACGGCGTGGAAGGCGTCCTCCTCTGAGTCGAAGACGCAGGCTGGGCCTTCGAACGTGTCGACCTTGTGGCCCGTCAGCTTGATGACCGCGCCTTCCGGGGCGACATCGCCATAGATGACGGCGAAGCTGCCGCGATCCATCACAGGGGCGTCGAAGGTGGTCACCACCACCTGGCCCGGGGTCTCCTCGGCCTCGGCGGCCTCGGCAAACAGGCTGCGGCCGGTGACGGTGGGGGTGTTCACGATCTTGCCGGCCTCGGCCATCCGCTGGGTGACCAGACGCGTGCCGCCGGCGGCGAACAGATGCGAGGCCAGGAAGCGGCCGCCCGGCTTCAGATCGCAGATGACCGGCGCCTCAACGCAGGCCTGATGGCAGTCCTCGACGCCGAACTCGACGCCGGCCTCCGCCGCGATCGCCGTCAGGTGCATGACCGCATTGGTCGACCCGCCCGAGGCCGAGACGGCGACGGCGGCGTTCTTCAGGCTGGCGCGGGTGATGTATTTGCGGGCTGTGTCGCCGGAGAAGACGCGTTCGACGATCAGGCGGCCGCAACGCTCGCCCTCGGCGGCCTTATTCGGATCGACGGCGGGCACATCGTTGGCGCCCATGGGCGAGATGCCCATGACCGACAGGGCCATGGCCATGGTGTTGGCCGTGAACTGACCGCCACACGCCCCGGCGCCGGGGCAGACGGCCTGTTCGACCGCCTTCAGCCCCTCGTCGTCCAGGGCGCCTGCCGAATGAGCGCCGATGGCCTCGAACACCTCCTGGACCGAGACCTCCTTCGAGCCAATCACGCCGGGCATGATGGTGCCGCCGTAATAGACCAGGCCGGGGATATCCATCCGCGCCAAGGCCATGGCCGCCGCCGGGATCGTCTTGTCGCAGCCGACGATGCAGACCACGCCGTCCAGTTGGTGGCCTTCGATGGCCAGTTCGATCGAGTCGGCGACGACCTCGCGACTGATCAGCGAGGCCTTCATGCCCGCCGTGCCCATCGAGATGCCGTCCGTGACGACGATGGTGTTGAAATCGACCGGATAGCCGCCTGCCGCGATGATGCCGGCGCGCACGTCCTTGGCCAGACGGTCCAGGTGCATGTTGCACGGCGTGACCGTCGACCAGGTGTTGACGATGCCGATCATCGGCTTGTCGAAGTCGGCGTCCTGCATGCCGGCGGCGCGCAGATACGACCGCGCGGCGGCCCGGTTCGGGCCAGCCGTCACCGCCGCGCTGCGCGCGTTGGGCTTTCTGGGCTGAGAGGTAGAATTTTGCGTCATCGGTCCGGTTCGTTTCGAACCGCCGCGCACTAAAAACCCCGCTTCCTTTCGGAGGCGGGGTGGTGCGAGGCGATCCTGAGTGTGTCTAAGGTCAGGTCGCGTGCATCCACGCCGCTTGCGTAAGCAGGCCGAGAAGTACGAGGGTAATGAGGAATACGGGGCTTTCCAGGCCGACCGGCGCGCGAACTGCTGCGACCGCCTCGGCGGTGCGTCCCTTCGTCATGTCGCGCGTCATCGTGGCCACGGGTGGCTCCCTGTTCTGACGCCAAGAAACCATACCGCCCGGACCGGCACAAGGCCTGTCGCAAAAATTTTGCTCAAGGGGCGTCTCAACGCCTCTCAAAGGGTGTTTCTTGCCGCAACACTGAACGGAGGGCTCGGGAAGCGTAACTGTTCATCACATCATGTTACGCGCGCGGGGTTGAAACCCGCCCGCGACCGCTCCATTGAGACGCGCACCTATATAACGCTCGTCATACCGATCACAGGAGCTCTCCATGACCGTTCGCGTCGCCATCAATGGTTTCGGCCGCATTGGCCGTCTCGTCCTTCGCTCGATCATCGAGCATGGCCGCACGGACATCGAAGTGGTGGCGATCAACGATCTGGGTCCGGTGGAGACCAACGCCCACCTGTTCCGTTACGATTCGGTCCACGGCCGCTTCCCCGGCACGGTGACCTCGGGCGAGGATTGGATCGACGTCGGCACCGGCAAGATCAAGGTCACGGCCGAGCGCGACCCCGCCAACCTGCCGCACGCCGAGCTGAAGGTGGACATCGCCTTCGAATGCACCGGCATCTTCACCTCCAAGGACAAGGCCAGCGCCCACCTGAAGGCCGGCGCCAAGCGCGTCCTGGTCTCAGCGCCCGCCGACAACGCCGACAAGACCATCGTCTATAAGGTCAACCATGAGACCCTGACCGCCGACGACATCGTCGTGTCGAACGGCTCGTGCACCACCAACGCCCTGGCCCCTGTCGCCAAGGTGCTGAACGACCTGTTCGGCATCGAGCGCGGCTATATGACCACCATCCACTCCTACACCGGCGACCAGCCGACGCTGGATACGATGCATAAGGACCTGTACCGCGCCCGCGCTGCGGCCCTGTCCATGATCCCGACCTCGACCGGCGCCGCCAAGGCCCTGGGCCTAGTCCTGCCGGAGCTGAAGGGCAAGCTGGACGGCTCGTCGATCCGCGTCCCGACCCCGAACGTTTCGGTCGTGGATCTGAAGGTCGTCGCCGGTCGCGAAGTCACGGTCGAAGAGATCAACGCGGCGCTTCAGGCCGCCGCCGACGGCCCCATGAAGGGCGTCCTGTTCACGACCACCGACCCGCTGGTTTCGCACGACCTGAACCACATCGCCGCCTCCTCCACCGCCGCTCTGCCCCAGACCCAGGTCGTCGATGGCAAGCTGGCTCGCGTTCTGAGCTGGTACGACAACGAATGGGGCTTCGCGACGCGAATGAGCGACACGGCGCTGCAGATGGCGAAGTTCCTGTAAGATCGCAAAAGTCTCCTCCCCACACCGTGGGGAGGGGGACCACGAAGTGGTGGAGGGGGACCACGAAGTGGTCGAGGGGCTCTTTTCACCGCACCGAACTCGGGGCCAAAGCCCCTCCGTCACGGCGCAAGCGCGCCGCGCCACCTCCCCATCGCTTTGCGACAGGGAGGAGACAGGGAAACGACCATGACCTTCCGCACTCTCGACGACGCCAAGGATCTCGCCGGCAAGACGGCTCTGGTCCGCGTGGACTTCAACGTCCCGATGGAGGCCGGCAAGGTCACGGACGACACCCGTCTGCGGGTCGCCCTGCCGACGATCCAGCGCCTGCGCGACGCCGGCGCCAAGGTCGCCCTGCTGGCCCACTTCGACCGCCCCAAGGGCCAGCGCGTCCCGTCGATGAGCCTGAAACCCGTCGTCCAGCCGCTGGAAGAACTGCTCGGCGCGCCCGTCCGCTTCGCCGACGACTGCATCGGCCCTGACGCCGTGGAGGCCATCCGCGATCTGGACGCCGGCGGCGTGGTCCTGTTGGAGAACGTGCGCTTCCATGCGGCGGAAGAGGCCAATGATCCGGTCTTCGCCCAGAAGCTGGCGGATCTCGGCGACCTCTACGTCAACGACGCCTTCTCGGCCGCGCACCGCGCCCACGCCTCGACTGAAGGCGTCGCCCATCACATCCCGTCCTATGCCGGCGAATCCATGCGACGCGAACTCGATGCGCTCGACGCGGCGCTCGGCAATCCGCAGAAGCCCGTGGTCGGCATCGTCGGCGGCTCCAAGGTCTCGACCAAGCTGGATCTGCTGAAGAACTTGGTCGGCAAACTGGACACGTTGGCCATCGGCGGCGGCATGGCCAACACCTTCCTTTATGCGCAAGGGATCGATATCGGCGGCTCTCTGGCCGAGAAGGATATGGCGGACACGGCGCGCGAAATCCTGGCGGAAGCCGAGTCGAAGGGCTGCGACATCCTGCTGCCCGTCGATGTCGTGGCGGCGACCGAGGTCAAGCCCGGCGCCGATGCCCGCACCGTCAAGACAGGCGAAGGCCTCTCGACTGAAGACAAGATCCTGGACGCCGGCCCAAACACCGTTGCTCGCCTGAACGCCGCCATCGACGGCTCCAAGACCCTGATCTGGAACGGCCCGCTGGGCGTGTTCGAGGTGCCGCCCTTCGACGCCGCCACAGTCGCGGCCGCCAAGCACGTCGCCGAGCGCACCAAGGCCGGCGCCCTGATCGCGGTGGCGGGTGGCGGCGACACGGTCGCGGCCGTCGGTCATGCCGGCGTCGCGGCGGATCTGACCTTCGTCTCCACCGCTGGCGGCGCCTTCCTGGAATGGATGGAGGGCAAACCCCTGCCCGGCGTCGAGGCCCTGCGCGCCTGAAGGCTCAGCGATGCAGGCGGATCACGCCTGCATCTTGTCTTCGAAATCGGTGCTGAAACGGCTGTAACACGGCGTGACTTCACGCTGTCCGGCGTCTAATCTCTCGCCCAACCAAAAAGACTATTCGGCTCAGGAGACTACCCAATGGCGCGCATCACGCTGCGACAGCTGCTCGACCACGCGGCAGAGAACGACTACGGCCTGCCCGCCTACAACATCAACAATATGGAACAGGGTCTGGCGATCATGGAGGCGGCCCATGAGGTCAACGCCCCCGTCATCATCCAGGCCTCGCGCGGCGCCCGGAACTACGCCAACGACATCGTTCTGGCCAAGCTGATCGACGCCCTGGCCGAGCTCTATCCGCATATCCCGGTCTGCATGCACCAGGACCATGGCAACGGCCCGGCGACCTGCGCCACCGCCATCCAGTACGGCTTTACCTCGGTGATGATGGACGGCTCGCTGGAGGAGGACGCCAAGACCCCCGCCTCCTACGAATACAACGTCGACGTCACCCGTCGCGTCACCGAAATGGCCCACGCCTGCGGCGTCTCGGTCGAGGGCGAACTGGGCGTGCTGGGCTCGCTGGAAACCGGCATGGGCGAGGCTGAAGACGGCCACGGCTTCGAGGGCAAGCTGGACCACTCGCAACTGCTGACCGACCCGGATCAGGCCGTCGACTTCGTTGCCGCCACCAAGGTCGACGCCCTCGCGATCGCCATGGGCACCAGCCACGGCGCCTACAAGTTCACGCGTCAGCCGGACGGCGAGGTGCTGGCCATGAACGTGATCGAGGAAATCCACCGCCGCCTGCCCAACACCCACTTGGTGATGCACGGGTCGTCCTCAGTGCCGCAGGATCTGCAGGACATCATCAATCAGTACGGCGGCGAAATGCCCCAGACCTGGGGCGTGCCGGTCGAGGAAATCCAGCGCGGCATCAAACACGGCGTGCGCAAGGTCAACATCGACACCGACAACCGCATGGCCATCACCGGCGCCATCCGTAAGGCGCTGATGGAGAAGCCGGGCGAGTTCGACCCGCGCTACTATCTGAAGCCGGCCAAGGAAGCGATGAAGAAGCTCTGCATGGAGCGCTACCAGCAGTTCGGCTGCGAGGGTCAGGCCTCAAAGATCCGCCCGCTCTCCACCGCCCAGATGGCCAAACGCTACGCCTCGGGCGATCTGGATCCGTCCTTCCGCGGCGCATCCGTCAAGGCCGCCTAAGACCGACGCCTAGACCGGGTAGCGGCCGCTCAGTTCGCGCCGCACCCGGCGAACGTCCCATTCCGCCTGATCCAGCGCGTCGCGTGCCTCTCGGGCATTGCGACGCGCATCCCGGATCTCGCCTCTGACCTCTTGAATGCGGTCACGAATACGCTGCCGCCCTTCATCCGTCAGGCCCTCGCCGCGCAGTTCACGCTCCTTGGCCTCCAGCTTGTCTTCGCGGTTCTCGATCCGGGCCTCGGCGCTGTTCAGCGCGCTTTCCGCCGTCTCGTACGCATCCTCGACCTCATGCAGCAGTCGGCCGTCACGATAGGCCGGTAAAAACGCCTGTTCCTCCTCCGGCCGACAGACGCCATAATAGGCATTGCCCGCCCGCCCCTCCTCCCAACCGCGCTGGAAGGTGCAATAGGTCCGCAAGCCATCCTCACGCGCCGAGCCATAGGCGGCCGGGTTGGGTGCGATCTGAAACTTGGCGCAGGCCTTGGTGTGGTCGTCCAGTCGCGTCATCGGATAGCCCGACGCCCCGTCCACATAGCCCTTCTCGCCCCAGGCGCCGGCGAGGCATTCGTCCTTGCTCATGGTGGTGCAGCTGCTCAGCAGCGCCGCCGCAGCGAGCGCGCCCCCGGCGATCATCAACCGATTCATCGGATGTCCCCAACACCCCCAAGCTTGACTATCGCCTCACCCGCGCCCCTCGCGCAAGCGGCCGGTCGTGCTAGGGAGACGACGTGTCCGCCCAATATCTGATCGATGACGACGAAGACCCCGCTACCGGCTCCCCCGCCGAGGTGCTGGAGGCCCGCATCGACGCGGCCGGCGTTCGCCTGGACAAGGCCTTGGCCGGCGCCTTCCCCACCCTGTCGCGCGCCCGGCTCCAGGCCCTGCTGGCCGAGGGCGCCGTCAGTCGCGATGGCGCGGTCCTGACCGGCGGTTCCGCCAAGGCCCAGCCCGGCCTCTATGCCGTCGTCCTGCCGCCCGTCACGCCGGCTAAACCTCAGCCCCAGGCCATCCCCCTGATCGTCCTCTACGAGGACGCCGACCTTATCGTCATCGACAAGCCTGCGGGCATGGCCGCCCACCCCGCGCCCGGCACGCCCGACGGCACTCTGGTCAATGCGCTGTTGGCCCATTGCGGCGACAGCCTATCAGGCATTGGGGGCGTGGCCCGCCCCGGAATCGTCCACCGGCTGGACAAGGACACCTCCGGCGTCATGGTCGCCGCCAAGACCGACCGCGCCCACGCCGGCTTGTCGGCCCTGTTCGCTGCGCACGACATCGAGCGCACCTACATCGCCCTGACACGCGGCGCGCCGTCGCCCGCGACCGGCCGCATCCAGACCCGCATCGGCCGCTCCACCGGCGACCGCAAGAAGATGGCGGTCCTCAAGGCCGGCGGTCGCGAGGCCATCACCGACTATGTCGTCCAGGCGACCTTCGGGGAGCCTGGAAAAGCTGGCCGCGCCCCCATGGCCGCGCGCGTCGCCTGCACGCTTCACACCGGCCGCACCCACCAGATCCGCGTCCACCTGTCGTCCAAGGGCGCGCCCATCCTCGGCGACGCGACCTATGGCTCGGGCAGTCCCGCCATTCCCGTCCGCGCCGCCATCTCCGAGGCTGGCCTTGAGCGTCAAGCCCTCCACGCCGCCGTCCTAGGCTTTGTCCATCCTGTCACGGGCGAGGCGCTTCGCTTCGAGACCGCGCCGCCGTCCGACATGCAGCGTCTCGAAACGCGCCTCGCCGAACTCTGAACAGCCACCCGTTCGAGCGGGTCTTGAATAGCAACTGACGAAGTTCTATATAGGAGGTCGATCGGCGCGAGTGGCGCCAGGGCCACGGTCACGCTTTCGTGTGACCATCCGCCTCTAAAAATGGCGGCAACCCATCGCTACTTCACCGGTTGAGGGGTGAGACGTCGGCGCACACACCGTGGCCGATGACGAAGAGCCCGCTCGTTCAAGACGGTCGGAGGGACCTGTATATGGCTGCCAATAGTACGCTCGCGGTGATGTCGCCTGAACAAGGCCTGTCGCGTTATCTGACGGAAATCCGCAAGTTTCCGATGCTGACCAAGGACGAGGAGTTCATGCTCGCCAAGCGTTGGTCTGAGCACCAGGACCCTGAAGCCGCCCACCGTCTCGTCACCTCGCACCTTCGTCTCGTGGCCAAGATCGCCATGGGGTATCGCGGCTACGGCCTGCCGATCGGCGAAGTGATTTCCGAGGGCAACGTCGGCCTGATGCAGGCCGTCAAGAAGTTCGACGCCGACAAGGGCTTCCGCCTGGCGACCTACGCCATGTGGTGGATCCGCGCCTCGATCCAGGAGTACATCCTGCGCAGTTGGTCGCTTGTGAAGATGGGCACCACCGCGGCGCAGAAGAAGCTGTTCTTCAACCTGCGCAAGGCCAAGAGCCAGATCTCGGCCTTCGAGGAAGGCGATCTGCATCCTGAACACCTCGCCGCCATCGCCACCAAGCTGGGCGTGACGGAGGAAGAGGTCACCAATATGAACCGCCGTCTCGGCGGCGACGCGTCGCTGAACGCCCCGTTGCGGGCCGACGGCGAAAGCGAGTGGCAGGACTGGCTGGCCGATGACACGGCCGTGTCTCAGGAAACCCAGCTTGCCGACGACGAGGAAAAAGGCATCCGCATGAGCCTCCTCCAGGAGGCTATGGAAGAGCTGACCGACCGTGAGAAGCACATCCTCACGGAACGCCGCCTCAAGGACGACCCGGTTACGCTGGAAGAGCTCGCCGGCCAGTACGGCGTGTCGCGCGAACGCGTGCGTCAGATCGAGGTCCGCGCCTTCGAGAAGCTGCAAAAGGCCATGCGCGCCGCCGCCGAAGAGCGGAACCTGGTCGACGCCTGAGCCACTCGGCCCGCTGCGCCCCTTAGCGGTGCGGCGGACCGCCCAGCGTCACGAGGCTCGCGCCACCAGCGCCGCTTCATTGGCCGCTCTCGCAGCCGTCACCACCGTGCCGATCGGCTGGGCCAGTCCCGCCTTCGTCACCTGACCGCTGGCCACATAGGCCTGCAGGGTCGCCACAGCCATCGCCAGTCGCGCGTCCGCCGTCTTGATGGCCAGACCGTTCAGCGTCTCGGCCTGTTGGCGAATTGCGCGCGTCGCTTGCGACGGGTCCTGTTCGAACTGAGACAGGGCCGAAACCAGAATTCGCGACGCCTGATCGCGGATTTCGGCGGGGCCGCCTCCGCCTGCGCCATCGCTGCGGCGCTTGCGAGCGCCCGAATATTCGCCCGAGTTGAACCGACGACGATCCGGCCCAACATAGCCGACGGCCTCGATCCAAGGCCGCGGCTTCAGCGTCACGTTCTCGACCCGTTTGAACAGGTCGCCGGTCGTGAACGGCTTTCTCAGAAACTCGTGGATGCCGGCGTCGCGCGCGCCCTTGATCGCCGCGGCGGTCGCCTCGCTCGTCACCATGATGATCGGCGACATGCGGCACGACATGCCGGAACGTCGAATACGCCGCGCAAGGGTTTCGCCGTTCAGCGTGTCTCCGGACCGTTCTGTGAAGATCACGCCCGGCTCGACGTCGCGCAGCAGCTCAAGCGCGCGTTCCTCGTCGCTCTCCGAATAGATTTCGCGCGCGCCCATGCCCTTCATGATGTCCGACAGCAGCCTCGCCGACGACGGATTAGGGTCCACGATGACCACCCGACGGAGCGCGGGCTCCATGCGGCTCATGGTTCTGGCGTTTGCGGCGAACACATCAGACTCCGAAGTTGGAGCCGTTATCCTTACCACCCACGGGTTAAGACCTGTTGAATAGGTCTTTCTGCGTAGTCCGCCGCCTCACGCCGCCCCCTCGAAGGCCTCAGCCCTGGAACGGATCGCGCATCAGAATGGTGTCGTCGCGCTCGGGGCTGGTCGACAGCAGGGCCACCGGCGCGCCGATCAACTCCTCGATCCGGCGCACATATTTGATGGCGTTGGCGTTTATGTCCTTGAAGCTGCGGACGCCGGCTGTGCTGTCGCTCCAGCCTTCCAGCTCCTCGAACACCGGCTCGGCGGCGGCCTGGGCCTTCAGGCTGGACGGCAGGTAATCCAGAACCTCGCCATCGACCTTGTAGCCGACACAGATCTTCAGCGTCTTCAGCCCATCCAGCACGTCCAGCTTGGTCAGGGCGATGCCGTCGATGCCGTTGATCGCCACGGACTGGCGCACCAGCACGGCGTCAAACCAGCCGCAGCGACGCGCGCGGCCGGTGTTCACCCCGACCTCGCGGCCCACGGTCGCCAGATGCGCGCCGACTTCATCATCCAGTTCGCAGGCGAACGGGCCTTCGCCGACGCGCGTCGTATAGGCCTTCACGATCCCCAAGACATAGCCGACGCCGCGCGGACCGATGCCCGAACCCGCCGCCGCCTGGCCGGCTACTGTGTTGGAGCTGGTGACATAGGGGTAGGTGCCGTGATCCACGTCCAGGAAGGCGCCCTGCGCCCCTTCGAACAGGACGCGTTTGCCGTCCTTCTGCGCCTGATCCAGCACGCGCCAGGCCGGCTTCACATAGGGCAGGATCTTCGGCGCGATCTCCAGCAACTGCGTCAGCAGCGCGTCGGGATCTATCGGCTCCAGCCCCAGCCCGGCGCGCAGCGGATCGTGGTGCGAGCGCAACCGGTCGATCTTGACCTTCAGATCGTCTTCATTGGCCAGATCGCAGACCCGAATGGCGCGCCGCCCCACCTTATCTTCATAGGCCGGACCGATGCCCCGCCCGGTCGTGCCGATCTTGGCGCCCGGCGCGTTGGCCGCCGCCTCGCGCGCGACGTCTAGCGCAGGGTGGATGGGCAGGATCAGACACGCGTTGTCGGCAATGGTCAGGATATCGGGCGTGATCGCAACCCCCTGCGCCTGAATCTTCTCGATCTCGCCGACCAGATGCCAGGGATCGACGACCACGCCGTTGCCGATGATCGACGGCTTGCCCTGCACCACGCCGCTGGGCAGCAGCGCCAGCTTGTAGACCTTGCCATCCACGACCAGCGTATGGCCCGCGTTGTGACCACCCTGGAACCGCACGACCATGTCCGCGCGGTTGGACAGCCAGTCCACGATCTTGCCCTTGCCCTCGTCGCCCCACTGGGCGCCGACCACCGCTACGTTCGCCAAAACCGTCTCTCCGCACTGGAATGCGGGCGCAGCCTATAGCGAGGGAATCGTCCGATGTCTCCGTAAGATCCTCCCCCGTTCTTCACGGGGGAGGGGGACCACGAAGTGGTGGAGGGGGCGGACGCAGACTCTGCCCATGTCCAGGTCGCACGAAATCAATCGGAAAAGCCGGGCGCGCTATCCGCCCCCTCCACCATGCTTCGCATGGTCCCCCTCCCCCATCCCGCTTCGCTACTCGGGGGAGGATTGCAGCGCCGTCTCGAACGCCCATTCCAGCCATGGCGTCGCCGCGATCACATCGGCCGTCTCGACGGTGCAGCCGCACCATAGCCGAAGGCCGGGCGGCGCATTGCGATGCGGTTCCATGTCGAACACCGCCGCCTCT
Organism: Brevundimonas fontaquae; assembly: GCF_017086445.1. Lineage (NCBI taxonomy): Bacteria > Pseudomonadati > Pseudomonadota > Alphaproteobacteria > Caulobacterales > Caulobacteraceae > Brevundimonas > Brevundimonas fontaquae. Next base: position 3,029,831 of record NZ_CP070968.1, read on the forward strand.
CCTTCCAGCAGGGCCTTGAACCGCACGACGAAGGCCTTCTGCGCCTTGTCGTCCAGCGCCGCGATCCGCGCATCGGTGAATTTCAGACAGACCGAGGTCGTCGACCGAATCTCCGGTCGGTCCGGCAGGAAGGCGATCCAGTCGGTCCGTTGCACCCATTCCGCCAGCGCGGCATAGTTGGCGTCTGTCCGCCGGATCAATTCGCTCAACCCGCCAATGTCCTTGGCCCAGCCCAAGGCGTCGATCCAGTCTTCGATGGTCAGGATCGAGAAGGTGTTGATCGCCACCCCGTCCGCCAGCGCCCGATCAAACCGTCCCTTGCCGTCGGTCAGCCGCAGCAGTTTCGGGATCGCCCGATCCGGTCGGTAGGTATCCAGCCGCTCGACCGCGCGCGGCGACAGCACCATCACCCCGATGCCCGCCTCGCCGCCCAGCGCTTTCTGGAAGCTAAAGGTCACCACATCCAGCTTGTCCCACGGCAGCGGCATGGCGAAGGCGGCCGAGGTCGCGTCGCAGATCGCCAGCCCCTCGCGATCGCCGGCGATCCAGTCGGCGTCCGGCATCCGCACGCCCGAGGTCGTGCCGTTCCACGGGAACACCACGTCCTTGGACCAGTCGGCCCGGCTCAGATCCGGCAGTTCGCCCCACGGCGCCGTCAGGGCCTCGGGCTCCAGCCCCAGATGATCCTTTACGTCGGCCAGCCAGGTCAGGCCGAAGTTTTCGAACGCCACGACCTGCACGGGCCGGGCGCCCAACATCCCCCACAGCGCCGCCTCGACCGCGCCCGTGTCCGACCCCGGCGTATAGAGCATCACATGGCTGTCGGGGACTTCCAGCACTTCGCGCGTCAGGCGCAGACCATGGGCGAACCGCTCGACCACCTCCGGCGCGCGAATGCCGCGTCCCAGCAGATCGGACGGCAATCCGCCCAGCGCATAGCCCGGCCGCTTCGCCGTCGGCCCCGCCGAAAACCACGGCCGCGCCGGCTTCACATCAGGCTTCGTGCTCATGCTCTTTTCCTTTGGCGCTACCGCGCTTCGCGCGGCTTGAGCGCGCTCACCGCCCCGGCGTATAGGGCCGCTTGGCCCGCCAATCCTCGGCGAACTGGGTCAGTTCGGCGTCCGGCGCATCGGGCAGCGTCACCATCACCCGCGCCAGCAGATCGCCCCGCCTGCCTTGCGCAAACGCGCCCCGCCCCTTCAGCCTCAGCACCTTGCCCGAGTTCGATCCGGCCGGCAGCGTCATCTGCACCACGCCCTCGGGCGTCGGCACCCGCACCTTTGCGCCCAGCACCGCATCGGGGACCGACACCGGCAGATCCATGGTCAGGTCCGCCCCGTCGCGCTTGTAGATGGGGTGCGATTCGATCCTGAGTTCGATCAGGGCGTCGCCGTTCTCGGCCCCGCGCCCCGGTGATCCCTGGCCGCGCAGGCGGATCGTCTGGCCTTCCGACGCGCCCTTGGGAATGGTCACGTCCAGGGTGCGTCCGTCCGAAAACTGGATCCGTCGCGTCGCCCCGGCGATGGCGTCTTCCAGACTGATGTCCAGCGTCGCCTTCACGTCCTGACCGCGCGAGGTGAAGTCCCGCGCGCCGCGCTGACGCCCGCCGCCGCCGAACATGCCGAACAGGTCGTCCAGATCGACGCCTTCGAAGTTGGCCCGCCCCCCCGGCCCGCCGCCTTGTCCGAACGGATTGCCGCCTTGGCCGAACGGGCTGCCGCCGGCGCGACCGCCCCCGCCGAAGCCGCGGTACTGTTCGTTGCCGTCCCCGTCGATCTGGCCCGCGTCGTATTTGGCGCGCTTTTCCTTGTCGCCCAGGATGTCGAAGGCCGCCGTCACCCGTTTGAACTTGTCCTCGGTGATCTTGTCGCCGGGGTTCTTGTCGGGATGCAGTTCCTTGGCGAGCTTGCGATACGCCTTTTTGACCTCGTCCGCGCTCGCGCCCTTCGAAACGCCCAGTTCCTTGTAGGGGTCGCCTGCCACGTCCGTTGTCGCTCCAGCTGAAAAAGGTCGAGAGGCCGTCAGTTAAGCCATGCCCCGCCCCGCGCAAAGGGCTGGACACGCCCTATTTCGTCAGACCCGCCGGATTTCCGCCTCGACTTCAGCTTCTGGGCTCCAGCCAAACCCCTCGCCCCACTGCGCTACGGCGATCTGCGCTGTCGATGTCACGCCTTCTGGGAAGTCCGCCGACAAATCGGCCGCAGAATAGGATGCAGACAGCCCCTCGACCTCCATCGTCCGCACCACGATCTTCCCATCCAGTATGCGCAGCCGGAACTGCATCGAATCGACCGGTGTCGGTTCTCCGTCCCAGCTATCGCCGAACAGCCGCACGCGTGGCGTCCATCCGATCGTCAGACCCTCGGCCGACGTCTCGACCGTCAGACCAGACGGCGACCACGGCCGATCATGCACGCCCCTCGGCACGAACAGAGTCTCGCTGAACCCCGCACCGCCCGGCGCCGCGCCAGCCGGTCCCGCGCGACAGACCAGCGGCAGTCCTCGCTCGCCCCGCCCGATGTCCGCGCGCGCCAGCCGGTCGTCCAGAAACACCACGACCGAACCCGCCCCGGCGCCCGCCCGCATCTCGACCTCTGTCCCCTGCTGCCCGCGCAACAGGCTCGTCAGCCGCCACGTCCCCGGCCAGACCAACTCCGCCGACCGATACTGTACGAGCTCCCAGCCCACAGCCGTCTCGACCGCCAGCGCATTGCCGCCGCCCAGCACCGCCGCCTCGACCGCGCTTTCCGGCGCCTCGCCCTCGACCCGCACCACCACGGCGTTGGCCTCGTCCCAGCGGTGCCGCACGCCCGGCCCCAGCGCCTCGACCAGCAACCCGACCGTCGCCGGCGTCTCCACTTCGCCCCTCGCGGTCAGGGTCTCTGCGGTCGGCCCCGCATGCAGCCGCATCGGCCGCCAAGGCTCGGCCGCCACGGCGATCAAGGGCCGCGCGTCCGCCTCACGCCCCATCAAGGGCGGCAGGTCCAAGACCTTCAGGAACGGCGCCCCGACCACGACCGGAGTCTCGCCCCCGCGCCAGACGCCGTCATCCTCGACCGTCCGCCGCGCAGTCACCGGCTCCAGCACCGCCGACGGCGTCTCGTCCGACGTGATCCGCATCACCCGCCAGTCGTCTGACCGACCCTCCAGCCGCACCCCGTCCCCCGGCTCCAGCCGCAAGGCTTCCAGCGGCCCCAACACCAGCGTTCTCGCCTCGACGCCCTCGCCCTCCAGCGCCCGCTTCGCCGCCGCCTTCGCCAGCCCGCCGCCGCACACCAGCGGCAAGTCCAGATCGACCCCGCCCGCCGTCGCCGCCGCATCGTCCGACCGCACGACCACCGCCCCGGTCTGATAGTCCGCCGTCTCGTCGACGAAGCGCACCCTCGCCTCGCCCGCCCTGGGCTCCAGCGTCCGCGTCGCCGTCTCCGCCGCCCCACCATCGGGCAGAGCCAGCGCCTCGCCCGCGATCTCGACCACCGTCTCCACCCGCCCCAGCACGGCGACCTTCCCATCGCGCTCTGCCGCCACGGCGTCGAACGCCGTCAGCAGCGGCTCCAGCGCATCGCGCGTCCGCATCGGCCGGTCGATGACATAGCCGGCCGCCGCCCCCTCGACGCCCTCAATCGCCATCTCTTCGCGCGACAACCCGCCTCGCGCCAGCACCGCCTCGATCAGATCGCGCCCGTCGCCCGCCAGTCGTCCGTTCAGCCAATGCCCGGCGCGCCACGCCCCTGCGTCGGCCCAGACATCGCGTTGCGCGGGAAACGCCGGATAGGGCCGCGCGTCCCAGCACCAGGCGTCCGCCGCCTCCAGCATCCGCCCGCCATAGACCTCCGAAACAGGGTTGTTACCAGGCTCCGCATAATGCCCCAGCACCGCCTCCAGCGCCCCCCGCTGCACCGCATTGTCGCGCGCGCCGGTCGATCCCGGCGGCAACCGGCTCTCCGTACTCTTTGCATCCTGAAACAGGTTCGGCGCATTGCCGCCCCGGTCCACCGCGGCACAGCCGAACTCCGACAGCCGCACCGGCTTCATTCCCGGAACCCAAGCCGTCGGCACAGCGCTCCGCACCCCGCCCGGCCTGTCATGGTGCGGGTTCGACCACCAGCCTTTCAGGTCCTTGGGCCGAAACACCCAGTCCTCGCCATGCGCCCCGTCGACGATGGGCGTCCTTGTCTGCGCCGCCCGATCCGCCTCGCTGGCGTAGTACCAGTCGAACCCGTCCCCGCCCGCGACGCCCGCCGCTAGATAGGCCGGGTCCGCCGCCCCGCCGAACGTCGCCGCATCGACCCCGCCGTCGCCCGCTCGCCAGTCCGTCAGCGGCGGATAAAAGTCGATGGACACATGATCGATGTTCGCATCGGCCCACAGCGGATCGAGATGAAACACCACCTCCCCACCCGCCTGCCGCCCGAAATATTCGCTCCAGTCGGCCGCATAGGACAGTTTCACCCCCGGCCCGACTGCGGCCCGACACTCCGCCGCCAGCGTCCGGAGCTGATAGACCGCCGGAAAGCCTCCGGCCGCATCGCGCGTCCAGGTCACGCCCCGCATCTCCGACCCGATCAACAGGCCGTCCGCCCCCTCATCCGCCGCGATCCGGGCATAGTGCAGCGCCATCCGCCGCAAGCCCCAGTCGTCCGTCCCGCCGAACAGCGCCGCGATCTCCGCTGTCGCCCCGGCCCCATTGACGCCCGCCACACGCCCCCGCCACGGATAACCGGGGCAGTCCATGAAGACGAACGGATACAGGGTCACCTCCAGCCCCCGCGCCTTCAGCTCGCGGATCGCCTGACGCACGCTCTCGTCCGACGGCGTCCCGCCATAGGCCGGCGCCCCATCCACCCGACTGACTTCATAGGCCTCATCGCGCGCAACACCCGCCACGGACCAGACCAGCGGTTCGGTCGGCTTGTCGCGCCGCTCCACCCCCGGCCGCACGACGCAGTGCCCGGCCCTCAGGTCGCTGCCGAACCACCCGACCACCAGGCTGACCCGTTTCAGGTTCGGCAGTTGCGCCTGAAGTTGATCCAGCGACACGGCCAGGTCCGCTCGGCCCTCGCCATTGTGCACATTCTCCGCCGTCGTCCGCGTCAGTCCCTCGCGGCGCACCACCGCCTCGGTCGCCAGGGCGAACTCCCCCGCGCCGGGGATCAGACACACCCCCTCCAGCAAATCTTCCAGCCGCGCCGTCTGTCCGCGCGGCCGCCGAAACACCTCGAAGCTCAGCTGAGGGACCCGATCCCCGAACGGCCCCAGCGGCAGGTCCTCGAACACCACATAGGCCGTCCCGCGATAGGCTGGCGCATCCCGTTCCACCGCCTCGATCAGCGGATCCGCCGTCTGGTCCTCGCCCCCACGATGCACCCGCATCACCACGCCGGTCATGTCCATCAGCCGCCCGTCGGCCCAGACCCGCCCGACCCCGTCGATCTCGCCCTCGCAAAGCGCCACGGCGAAGCTCAGCGAATAGACATAGTCGACCGTCTTCGGCCCGCCCTTGCCCGCCCGGCCCTTGTTTTTGCCTTCCAGGAACCGCGCCGCCCAGATCACCTGACCCGTCACCCGCGCCCGTCCGAAGACGCAGGCCATCGGCGCGCCTTCCGCCGTGCCCTGGACCTTCAGTGTCTCCAGCCTCGGCCCCACCTGCCGCGCCGGACCCAGCGAGCCCACCACCCGATTGTCGATCGCCCGCCCAAGGGTCGAGCCGATCACCCGCCCGACCGGCCCGCCGACCGACTGCCCGACCGCGCTCAAAACGACTTGCGCCATCTACGCCTCCAAAAATCCTCCCCCGTTCACGGGGGAGGGGGACCACGAAGTGGTGGAGGGGGCGACCGCACACCCAACCTCTGATCCTGCTTCACCAAAATTCGTGGGACTTTCGCCCCCTCCACCACGCTGAGCGCGGTCCCCCTCCCCCGCTTCGCGGTGGAGGATTGGAAACCGGAACACGGCCGCCAGCCGTCTTCGCCACCACACGCCCATCCAGCTTTCGACCACCGCCCGTCCCCAATAGGCGTGGATCATCCTCGGCTCCGGCCCGCCAACATCGCTCAGGATGGCGCAATGCTTCATCGCCGCCCCCGGCGACATCCGAAACAGCAACACGTCGCCCGCCCGCATCTGATCGACCACAACCGGGCGCATCCACCGCCCCGCCGCCTCCAGCAGCGTCTCGCGCCCGCCGACCTCGGCCCAGTCCGCCGAATAGGCCGGCAAGACCTCGGGCTCCTCTCCCACCACCTCGCGCCACACCCCGCGCACCAGTCCCAGACAGTCCGCGCCCACACCCTTCACGCTGGCCTGATGCCGATAGGGCGTGCCGAGCCAGGACCGGGCGGACACCACCACCGCGCTCCCCCTCACCGCCGACTCCCGCCGTCGTTTCGCGCACTCCCGGCCGGATAGGCCGTCAGGAAGTCGTCCCCCGGCACATCCGGAAATCCGCGAAAGTTCGCGCCATTCCCGAACCTCCCGACACAGGTATTCCACCGCTTGTCGCAGACCCGCCCCGCCGGCTCCGCGACCCCGCATCTCTGGTCTCCCAGCCGCGCATCGCACATCCGCCCATAGGTCCGCCCGACCACCTGCTCCAGCTTGGCCAGCCGTCCCTCAAGCTCGGCGACGAAGCCTCCTGCGCTCAAGCAGCCCGCAGGGCGATAGCGCGACAAAGAGCCCTGGCGCCGTATCTTCGCCAGCGCCACCGACCACAATCGCACCTTCAGATCCGGCCGCGCCCAGTCCACGCGCCACAGTTCGACCGTCGCCGCATCGAACAGCCCCGCCGCCACATCCGCTTCAGTGATCGCCGCATCGTCCAGCACGCCCGCCGCCGAAACCGACCCCGCCGCCAGCCCGACCGCGCTCTCGCCCGCCCCCGCCGTCCAGCCGCTCGCCGCCCGACAGACGACCCCGTCCAACACCAGGTCCCGGTCGTGATCGGTGAACCCCATCACCACGCCGTCGGCCCGCTGCAGCCGCCAGACATGGCACAGCGTCGCCGCCCCGCTCTCGATGCGGGCGGTCATTTCGTTCGGTATGTCGCGCATGGCTCAGACCCGAACCTCGATCAGCGGAACCGCTGCCATCCGCCCGGCCTCAAAGCTCTCCAGCGTCGTCTCGATCCGGTCCGAGTCGAACCGCACCGGCGTGTCGAACCGAAACCCCGCCGTCACCGCGACACCCGCCTCCGGCGCGCTCTCCAGCGTCACCCGCCCGGTTGCGAAGTCGACCGCAAAGGCCGTCGTCTCGACACCACCCACCGCAATCCGCACCGATCCCTCGACCGGCTTGGCGACCGGCCGCTCCACATCGCCGTAGCGCTTCACCAGATCGAACGCGGTGCGCGTCCCATCCCCGACGCCCAGCACCTGATCCTCAGACGATACCACCCCGCCCGGCGCGCACGATTTGAAGTCGGCGAAGTCCTTCAACCGGAACCCGTACAGCCGTCCCCGCCGCGCCTCGAAGAAGGCGACCAGCTCGGCCATGTCGTCCAGCGACCTCAGGTTCGCCCCGATCAGATACCGCCTGCGCCCCAGCGCCCAGGGCGTGGAGCGCCGCTCGAACCCTGACGCCAGCGTCGTGATCTCCGTCCGACGCTCCACCCCGCCGGTCGAACCGAACGCCAGCCGCGCGGGCAGGCGCACCTCGTGAAAGGCGTCCATGAACACTCTCCTGTTGTGCAATGTCGCCCGCCCGGTCCACACCTTGGTGGCGGCGCCTACGCCGCGTCTTTGCGAGACACGGCCTTGCGCGGCGAAATTCTCAGTTACGATCCGACGACCGGCGACGGCCTGATCAGCGGCGACGACTTGCAGCGCTACGCCTTCACCTCGGCCGCCGCCGGTCTCGAACCGGGCCGCCGCGTCGACTTCGTGGTTCAGGACGGCCAGGCCCTCAGCCTTATGGTCCTGCGCGACGGGCCGCTGCCGCCGGCCGTCTATCCGCCCGAACCGGACTTGGGCCTATGGGGCTATTTCGTCCGGTGCGTCACCGACCTCTACATCCAAGGCCACGGCCGGGCGCGGCGAAAGGAATACTGGTCCTTCGCCCTATTCCAGTTTCTGATCACGGTGATCGCCTTCATGCCGGTGATCGGCCTGGCCATCGCCGACGCCGAGATGGGCTATGACATGGAGGCCTGGGGCATGGCCTGGGTCTGCCTCGTCATCCTTGTCTATCTGGCTCTGGTGGCGCCCGGCATCGCCGTCACCATCCGACGCTTTCACGATGTCGGCTTCAGCGGCTGGATGATCCTGATCGGCCTTATCCCCTACGTCGGCGGGTTGTTCGTCTTCATCGTCAGCCTGCTGCCGTCGCAGCCGGGCGCGAACGTCCACGGCGCACCGCCCAAGGGGTCGTCCTCATTACAAACGCGACAGGATCGGCCAGCTTGACCTTTTCGGGTTGCTGGGATTGCACGGGTCGGCGATGTTGCCGCCGCGCCAGATCGGGCGCCAGTCATGGAGATCTCAGTGCGCGGTGAAATTCTCAGCTACGACGCCACGACCGGCGTCGGTCTGATCAGCGGCGACGACGGCGCCCGTTACGACTTCACCTCGGCCGCGCTGCAATCGCCGGCCGTGCCCGCCGCCGGCGTCCGCGTCGACTTCGTCCCCGAAGGCGCCGCCGCCACCCAGATCCTGATCCTGGCCGGTTCGCCCACCACCACCGGCGTCGCCGGCGGCTACGCCAGCTCGACCTCGACCGCCGTCGCCGGCTTCGACTGGCAAAAGCTGTTCCTGTCCTTCGAGGGCCGCATCCGTCGCAGCCATTTCTGGATCGGCTGGCTGATCCTGCTGGGCGTCAACGTCGTCATCAGCTGGATTCCCTTCATCAATCTGCTGGGCATCGTGCTGATCTGGCCGAACCTGGCCATTTCGGTGAAGCGTCTGCACGACATGGGCAAGACCGGCTGGCTGATCGCCATTCCCTGGGTCGGCTCGGTCGTCGCCTTTATAGCTGGCTTCGCCATGATGATCGCCGGCGCCGTCGCCAACGGCTATGCCGAGGACTATTACGAGAGCAATCCCGCCGCCGTCTTCGCCCTGATGGGCCCGGCCTTCGGCCTGTTCGCGATCGCCGGCTTGCTGGGCCTGGCCTTCCTGTTGTGGATCGGTCTGGTCGACAGCCAGAAGGGCGAAAACCGCTTCGGCCCGAACCCCAAGGGCGAATAAGCAGCAAGTGGCGAGTGACGAGTGGTCAGTGGAGAGACGCGCCGCGTCGGCATCCTCGCTCGGCACTCGTCACTAACCACTCGCCACTCGTCAATCACATCCGCCGCGCGCCCAGGCTGACGGCCCGCGCCAGCATCTGGGCGATCTGCGCCTCGGACCGCAGCAGGGCCGGCGCCCCGCCATTCACCGCCACATTGACCGTAACGCCCCCGCCGCCGACGGGCCCGATCTCGCCGCCCGTCGTTGGCCGAAACACCTCCGGCCCGCGCTCGCCAACCAGATAGGCCCCGCCGCCCAGCACCGGCCCGCCATCCGCCCGCGCCCCGCCGAAGCTGGACATCACCGACTGGATCGCCGCGCTCAACCCGCCGCCCTGCGATCCCGCCGCCGCATTGACGGCGTTCAGCACCGCCCGCGCCAGTTCGGCCAGCGACACCTCCCCATCCGCCGCCGCCCGCGCCAGCGATCGCGTCAGGCTGTCGCCAGCCCGCCCGAACGCCGCCTCGATCGCATCCGCCGCCTCCTGCGCCGGGGCCTTCAGCGCCTCCAGCGCCGCCCCGGCTTCGGCCGCTCTCAGCGCGACCTGATCGATCCCGTCCCGCCCGAACTCATCCGCCATCCGGCCAACCCTCCATCAATCGCGCCAGCCCGTCGCGCCCTAAAGGCGCCGTCCCACGCGGGACTTGCGTCAACATCCGCCACTCCTTCAGCGACAGCCGCCAGAACGCCTCGGGCGCCACGCCCATCGCCGCCGCCAGCCGCAACATCTCGCCCCAGGGCGTCACCTCGTCAGCCTCCGGCTTGACCGGAGGAGGCGGCCGCAAACGCCTGCGCCACCGCGACCGCCGCCTCGCGCGGATCGACAGCCGCCACCTCCGGCTCGACCTCCCCGCCCCCGCGCAACACCGCCGCCAGCACGATCATCAGATCCCGCGCCGACAGCGTCTTCATCCGCTCTGCGACCGCCGCCATCCCATCGACGCCCAGCCCCGTCTCGATCTCCGCCAGCGCCCCCAGCGTCAGACAGGCCCGACGCCGCGCGCCGCCCAGGATCACCGCCGCCTCGCCTCGCACGCCGTTCATATCGCGCTGAATCCGATGGCCCCGGCGCTGGCCAGGCTCAGCGCGAACGTCGCCTCGCCCTCGTGCTCGCCGGCGTATTCCAGCGCCGCCACCAGGAACGGCCCTTCCAGCACGCCGAAGTCCGGCACGATCAGCCGCCACCGCTTCGCCGCCTGATCGAAGAAGGCCTCGCGCACCAGGGCGTCCGACGCCGCGTCGCGAAAGACGCCCTGCCCCGACACCGCCGCCGACTTGACGCCTGCGCCGGCCAGCAGTTCGCGCCACCGCCCGGCGCTGTCGCCGTCGGTCGCATCCACCGTCCTGGCGTTCAGCGAGATCGTCCGCGCCCTCAGCCCCGCCACCGTCGTGAACACGCCCGGCGCGCCCTCGATCTTCAGCAACATGTCCTTGCCGGCCTGTGCCGTCATTGCTCAATCCTCCCTCGTGAAGCGCAGCGAAACGGGGGAGGGGGACCACGAAGTGGTGGAGGGGGCGGACACGCATTCCGCCGCCTGATTTCCGCACCCGGTCCGCTTTGGCCCCCTCCGCCATGCTGCGCATGGTCCCCCTCCCCCGCTGACGCGGAGGAGGATCAAATCTCTTCCGTCACCGCCCTCAGCCGCACGACCGCGTAGGTCCGCCGCCCGTCGCCCGCGCGGAACACGTCCGCAAATGTCGCCCTCAGCGTCGCCGTCCGCACGCCGTCGGCCTCCAGCGTCGTCTCGTGCAGGCAGGCTCGCACCGCCGCCGCCATGGCCTTGGCCTCTTCCGATCCGGCGAAGCGCGACACGCCCGTAAGGGTCAGCCGCTGCTCGACCCCGCCCCCGTCCGCCGCCAGCGGCCGGCTCTCGCACCGCCCTAGCGCCAGATAGGGACACAGAGCCCCTTCCGGCGCCTGGTCGTAAACCCGCTCCTGGATCAGGGCCGACAGCGCCGGATCGGCCTTCAGCGCCGCCACAACCGCCTTCTGCAGCGCGCTCTCATGATCCCTCATCGCACCCGCTCCAGATCCAGCTTCGCCCGCCCCGGCCGCGCATCCTCGACCGAGACAATCCGCCAGTCCGCCCCGCCGAACCGCAGCACGCGACCGATCATCAGCCGGGCATCCGCCCGCGCCTCGGCGCCCATCGTCTCGACCGCGCGCCGCTGATCGCCCTCGCCGCGCTCCAGGCGCCGGCGCGCCCCGCACTTCAGCCAGGCCGACCCGACCGCCTCGAACGACACGCTGCGCCCGCCATACGGCGTCTCGGCCTCCATCGGCTGGAACAGCCCCGCCAGCACTCTCATCTCGGCGCTCAAGTAGGCCGAAGGCCGATAGCACCCAGTCAAAGTCGCACCACGCGATAGGGCGCGATCCAGCCCTCCACCGGCTCGATCTCCACCGCCTCGCCCCGCTCATAGGCCCGCAGCACCAGCATCAGGATCGCCAGCCTCAGCGGCGCCGGCGAGGTGGACGTCAGGATCAACCCGACATCCCCCTCCACCTTCGCCTGCGCTGCCGCGATCAGGGTCTGGATCAAGCCGTCCTCGACATCATGCTCGACCCTCAGAAACAGCTTCGCCTCCGCCACCGTCACCGGCTGCGCCATGGCAATCTCCATTGTCAGAAATTCCGTCTCCTCCCCATGCAATGGGAAGGGGGACCACGAAGTGGTGGAGGGGCTCTTCAACGCCCGCAGAGCCCCTCCGTCACGGCGCGAAGACGCGCCGCGCCACCTCCCCGTCGCTGCGCGACCGGGAGGAGACGACCGGATCAGCTCGCGCTGAACTTCATCACCTTGATCGCGTCGAAGTTCTGCACCCCGCCGCCGACGCGCTTGGTCGTGTAGAACAGCACATAGGGCTTGGCCGAATAGGGATCGCGCAGCACCCGCACGCCCGCCCGGTCCACGATCAGATACCCCCGCTGGAAGTCCCCGAACGCAATGGACAGACTGTTGGCCGCCACGTCCGGCATGGTCTCGATCTCGGTCACCGGATAGCCCAGCAGGCTCGCCGTCTCGCCCAGCCGCGTCGCCGGCTGCCAGATATAGTTGCCGTCCGCGTCCTTGAACTTGCGCACGGCCGAGACCGTCTTGCGGTTCATCACGAACCGGCCGTTCGGCCGATACTGGGCCTTGGGCGCATAGATCAGGTCGATCAGGCGATCCGCCGGACTGGTCGCCGCAAAGCCGCCCGCCGCGCCCGATGCGACAGAACCGATCTGGCCCCAGGTCTGGCCCGCGTCCGCCACAGTCGGATAGGACAGCAGACCCTTGGGCTTGTTCACCCCGTCGCCGTTGATGAAGGCCTGGGTCTCCTGCGCCGCAAAGGCGTCCTCGACCTCGGCCGCCAGCCATTCGTCCAGATCGACCATGGCGTCGTCCAGCAACGCCTGCGTCGCCGCTGGATTGGCGTAGAGATCGGCCGACGGAAACTCCAGCAGGGCCAAGGTCGCCGGGTCCGTCTCGGGCCGCGCGGCGGTCTCCGCCACCCAGCCGCAGGCCACGCCCGCCATCGAAACCGGCTTTCTGAACACGCCGGCCGCCACGGTGCGCACCGTCGCGATCTCGCGCATCGGACTGGCCGCCATCAGACGCCGCTCGATGGCCCGCTCGGTCTCGTACGGCACGACATAGCCGCCCGAGGTCGCCCCGCCCGACAGACCCGCCTTGACCTCCAGACCGCCCGCCAGATGAGGAGACTGACCCGTCTTCAAATAGCCGTCCCATGCCGCCTTCGCCTCTGGCGCTGACGTCGGCTCGGCAGGTTCGCCTCCAATCACCGGACGACGGCTCTGGCTCATCACCCGATCCAGTCGCGCCTGGGCCGAGACGACCGCCTGATCGATGCGCGCCACCTTCTCCTCCAGCAGCACATCGGCCGCCGCCTTCTTCTCGATCTCGCCCAGCCGGGCGTCGTTCGCCCCTTTGAACGCCTCGAACGCCGCCATCATCTCGCGCACGACATCGCGCGCCTCGGGCTGGCCCGAAGCCTGTTTGGTCTCTTTCATGGTGTCTCCGGTGAATGCGTCCCTATCCGACGCGACGATCCGGGCCCGCGCCCGAAACCTGTGATTGAACGGCTGGCAGGCCCGCGAAACCGTGCTACCGATCCTGCTCTCTCAAGGATCGCTTCACATGCTCACGCTTGCTCTGGCCCTTTCCGGCGCGCTTCTGATTCAGTCGCAACCTGATGTTTCCAAACTGCCTCCCGAACAGGCGACGCAAGTCAGCCAGGTCTTTGGCGGCATGACGCGAATGTTCGAGACGCTGGGAACCTGCGAGCGTCAATTCCCGCCCGAAGTCGGCGCGCAGGTGCGGGGGGCGCTGGCGAACGAAACCGACCCGCAGAAGCGTGAGGCCTCGGCCTTCCTTCTGGCGGCCTATGACAAGGGCAAGGCGTCTGAACGGGCGACGACGATCACTCAGGAGCAATGCACCGCCGAGATGCAAGCCATCACCACCGAAATGCAGGCGCTCAAGGCCGAGATGGAAAAGGCAATGGGCGCCCAGGCGGACTGACGCCCCATGTCCCACCTGACGCCCCTCGAAAGCGCCGTCATGGACGCCATGATCTGGCAGATGGGCGACAGCGTACCGGACCTGCGGGCCCAGGTCGCCGCCAGTTCGCCGGGCCTGCGTCGCAACACTGGCGCCGGCCTCTATTCCCAGGTCGTCGTCGACGCGGACCGCGCGACCGCCAACCCGGACGCCACCGGCCTATTCGGCACCGTCCATGCCATGGTCGCCGGCCTGCCCGACCCCGTCGGCTTCCAGATCGAGCTGCGCCAAGGCCGGCTGACAGCCCTGCATGGCCAGAGCTATGGCCAGGACACCCACGCCATCGACTTCTCGACCACCGCCTTCGAAGAGGTCTTCACCGTCGACGAAGCCGGCCGCTCGATCCTGTTCCGTCCCGCCCGGCGCATGCCGGATCCGATCCCGCCCAGGCCAAAACCCGCCCGACCGGCCGCTGCACCCGCCGCCCAGGCCGCGCCAAAAGCGCAACCCAAACCCGCGCCTCAACCGGCGTCAAAGCCCTCTGATCACGCCCTGCCGTCCGCCGCCGCCTCGCCGGGCCTGGCCGAGATCATCGCCGGCCTGTCCAACCCCACGGCCTCGCGCGGCGGCCAGCTGGCCCTGGTCTATCTCGGCGCCTATGCGCTGGCGGCCGTCTTCATCCTGTTCGCCCACCTCGTGCTGCACGTCGGCTGGATCTTCGGCCTGGTGCTCGCCGGCTGGGCCTTGCGCTATCTCCACGGCAAGAAGGGTCGCGCCCAGATGGCCGCCCTCGCCGAAACCCTCGACCGCAACGGCGCCTTCCAGGCCCTTAAGCCGAACTGAAACTGGCAAGGCCTTGCGGCCCCGTCTTCGCTTCCCAACTCAAGGTCAGAAGGGGAGGCGCCGTGTTTGGATTGTTCTTTCATCCCAGACGATCCGACCCCGGTCGCGCGGTGGCCGTGCGTGTCGTGCCGGGTCAGCATTGCGGAGAGACCACGGATGCGCCACTGGCCTTCGTCGTCTCCAAGTCTCTGCCTGACCCTCAAACCGAACTGAACCGCGCCCCCGGCAGCATCGGAAACGTCACCAGCGACACCTCCCACAGCTCGACCGCGCTCAACACCCTCAACCGCCCCTGACGCCGGGCCCGCGCCGTGCGGTAACCGATCGATAGCCCGTCCAGCGCCCCGGCCCGGCTCAACGCCCCGGCGAACCGCGCCTCGGCCGACCAGTCCTCGATCCGGCCGCGCACAAACAGACCGCGCGCATCCTCGACGATCTGCTCCCAGACCCCGACCGGTGCGCACGCATCGTGCTGGTTCAGCATTCGCACCCCCTCAGCCCCCGTCTTGGCCAGACTGTCCGCAAACGCCCCCGCCTGCACCACGTCCCCGTTCAGATCCGCCACAGCAGCCGCATCGCCTCGACCGCCTTGGCCGACCGCGCGATCACCCCGATCTGGCGCGCGACCTTCTCGGCGACGGCGGCGTCCTTGACGTCCGTCTCGCAGACGCTCTTGGCCGTCTCTTCGATCTTGGCCTTCATCATCAGGAACAGGGGCTCCATCCACCCTGCGCAGGACGCAGCCGTCTCGCGCGCGCCCCCGCAGCCGCCCTCTCCGTCGTCCCGATTTCCCGTCATGCCCAAACCATAGCGGACCAGCGTCCTCAGGCCGGAAGAACGCCCACATAGTTCGCCAATGGCTTGTTTTCGCACACTTTCAACCAGCGTCATTGCGCTGGCTAGGGGGTGCTACCCTATCGCTCCCGGCCCCGTTCGACCGTCCATTCCGGCGCCTCGAAATCCAGCGCATCTTCCGGCTCGGCCAGCGACAACTCCGAAATCGTCTGGCCCCGCACCGACACGCCCGCCGTGTGCACCGTCTCGCGACTGCCCGAGATCAGATGATGCCATTTCGCCAGCGGTCGTCCCTCGTGCAGCCGGCGATAGGCGCACGACTTGGGCATCCACTCCAGCGCCTCGATATTGCCGGGCGTCAGCTTGATGCAGTCCGGCACCTGGGCCTTGCGGTTCGCATAGTCGGAACAGGCGCAAGCCTCGGGGTCGAACAGCTTGCAGTGCACCCGCGTCGGAATGACCTCGCCCGTGTCCTCGTCCTCGAACCGGATCACGCAGCACAGCCCACACCCGTCGCACAGCCCCTCCCACTCGGACGGCGACATCTCGGCCAGGGTCTTGGTTTCCCAGTAGGGCGCCATCAGATTCTCCCCCGCCTGCGGGGGAGGGGGACCGCGAAGCGGTGGAGGGGGCGGACGCCGCACCACGCGCGACGCGTCCCCTTGCCAAAAGCACAGCTTGTGATGGTGATACGCTCCATGAGAGCGCCGGTCCTTACCCAAAAACGCGCCAGAAGTCTCCGCCGGTCGATGTCTTTGCCGGAAGTCCTGATCTGGCAACGTATTCGAGGCCACGGCTTTCGTCGCCAGCACGCCCTCGGCCCCTTCATCCTTGGACTTCTATCGGCCCAGCGACCGCCTCTGCATCGAGATCGACGGCCAACAGCACGACCTCGCCCGCGACGCCCGCCGCGATGCCTGGCTGGCCGACAAGGATGTCCGCACGATCCGCATCCCCGCCACCGCCGTCCTGAACGACCCGGACGCCGTCGCCGAATTCATCCTGTCCCTCTAGATCCTCCCCCGTTCACGGGGGAGGGGGACCGCGCGTAGCGTGGTGGAGGGGGCAAGGACGCGCGCTGCGCCGACCGTCTGACACCCAGCCCGCTTCCGCCCCCCTCCACCGCTTCGCGCCCCCCCCCCCCGCTGCGCAGGGGAGGATCGTTTCAATGCCCGACCGTGTTGGAGAACAGGTTGATCACCATCACGCCGCCGACGATCATCGCCAGCCCGACCATCGCCGGCAGGTCCAGCCTCTGACGGAACACCACCGCCCCGATCACCGAGATCAGCACCACCCCCAGCCCGCTCCAGATCGCATAGGCGATCCCCACCGGCATCTGCCGCAAGGCGATCGACAGCAGATAGAAGGCCAGGCCGTAGCAGACCGCCATCCCCGCCGTCGGCCAGACCCGCGTGAACTGCTGCGAGGCCTGCAGCATCGTCGTGCCCGCCACCTCCAGCGCGATGGCGCCCAGCAGCGCGGCCCAGGTAAGCGGGCTCACAGATCGTTGGCCGTGATCGTGTGTCCTGGCGTCAACAGACACAGCAGGGCCTTGCGCTGCTCGGCCGAGACGTGATGCATCCCGAACAGATCCGACACCCACAGACCATCGGCCAGAAGGCGCAGCATCAAGGCGTCGTCGGCCCCGACGGGATCCTCGGGGTCATCGATCTTGATCCGGTCCATCCAGGCCTTCCAGCGCAGAACCAGGCTGGGATCGATGGCGAAGGCGGCCAGAACAACACGGCCGATGCTGACGTCCTGCGGCGTCACCGGCTCATTGACCGTCACCCTCAGATAGGCGCGGGCGCTTCGACCATACGGTTCGGGATCACGCGCCGCCTCCGCAAGCACGCTGTCGACATGCATGGCCCCCAGATGATCGACCATACCTTCCAGCAGGGCGGTCTTGCTGGGGAAGTGATGCAAAAGCGCGCCCTTGCTGACGCTCGTGCGCGCCGCAACGGCATCCAGGGTGAAGCCTGACGCCCCCAGTTCGGCGGCGACTTCCAGCGCCTTGTCGATGATCTCGGCGCGGGTGTCGTCAGGCGCGCGGCGGCGTGTGCTGCTGTCCATTCCCGCTACATACCAACCGGACGGTAACTGTCAAATGTCAAAGGTCGTGGCGGTTCGCCCGGCCCTCCTCTATATGGCCGCCCATGGCAGCCAGACCCCCTCTCGTCGCACTCAAGGACGTCCGTCTTCAGGACGGCCAGCGCCCCCTCTTCGACGGCGTCGACCTCGCGGTCGAACCGCGCAGCCGCGCCGCCCTGGTGGGGCGCAACGGCGCGGGCAAGTCCACCCTGATGAAGGTCGTCATGGGCCTGATCGAGCCGGACAGCGGCGACCGCTCCATCCAGTCCGCCGTCCGCTTCGCCTATGTGCCGCAAGAGCCGGTCATCACCGGCGAAACCCTGCTGGACTATGCGTCGTCGGGCGAGGCCGAGACATGGACGGCCGAAAGCTGGCTGGAGACCTTCGGCCTGAACCCGGCGAAGTCGACGCAAGGGTTGTCTGGCGGCGAAACCCGCCGCGCCGCCCTGGCCAAGGCTTTCGCCGAAGAACCCGACCTGCTGCTGCTGGACGAGCCGACCAACCACCTCGACATCCTGGCCATCGAACTACTGGAGAACGAGCTGATTCAGGCCCGGTTCGCCCTGCTGGTCGTCAGCCACGACCGCGCCTTCCTGAACCGCGTCACCAACACCGTCCACTGGCTGGAAGGCCGCCGGGTCCGCACCCTGAACAAGGGCTTCGTCGAGTTCGACGAATGGTCCTCCAAGGTGCTGGAGGAAGAGGCCGAATCCCTGCGCCGCCTGACCAAGACCATCGAGCGCGAGACCGCCACCTTCTATTCCTCCATCACCGCCCGCCGTAGCCGCAACGAGGGCCGCGCCCGCTCGCTTCAGGCGCTGCGCGCCGAACGCGCCGAGAAGATGAAGGACGTGCCGCGCGAACTGTACCTCGGCGTCGATTCCGGCTCGACCTCGGGCAAGCTGGTCGCCGAGATCAAGCATGTCTCAAAGGGCTTCAACGGCCGCACCCTGTTCAAGGACCTGACCACCCGCATCATCCGCGGCGACCGTCTGGGCATCGTCGGTCCCAACGGCGCGGGCAAGACCACC
Source organism: Brevundimonas fontaquae (assembly GCF_017086445.1). Classification (NCBI taxonomy): domain Bacteria; kingdom Pseudomonadati; phylum Pseudomonadota; class Alphaproteobacteria; order Caulobacterales; family Caulobacteraceae; genus Brevundimonas; species Brevundimonas fontaquae. The sequence continues at coordinate 3,048,323 of NZ_CP070968.1, forward strand.
CTGGTCAAGACCCTGCTGGGCGAACTCGCGCCCGACGAGGGCACGGTGCGCATGGGCGCGAACCTCGAGCCGGTCTATCTGGACCAGTCGCGCGAGGGGCTGAAATCGGACATGACCCTGTGGGACGCCCTGACGCCGGGCGGCGGCGACAGCATTCTGGTGCGCGGCGTGTCCAAACACGTCGCCGCCTACGCCAAGGACTTCCTGTTCTCCGAGGCCCAGCTGCGCCAGCCGATCTCCACCCTGTCGGGCGGCGAGCGCAACCGCCTGCTGCTGGCCAGGGCATTGGCCAAGCCGGCCAATATGCTGATCCTCGACGAACCGACCAACGACCTGGACATGGACACGTTGGACAAGCTGGAAGAGCTGCTGGAAGGCTATGACGGCACCCTGATCCTGGTCAGCCACGACCGCGACTTCATCGACCGGCTGTCCACCTCGACCCTGGCCCTGAACGGGCGTGGCGACATCGTCGAGACCCCCGGCGGCTGGACCGACTTCATCCGCCAGAACCCCGGCTTCCTTCAGCCAGGCTCAAACCCCCGCCCCCAGGACAAGGCCGCCGCCCGACGCGCCGCCGAGGCGCCCCCGCCCGCCGTCGCCCCGAAGAAGACCGCCAAACTCTCCTTCAAGGACGCCCACCGCCTGAAGGAGCTGGAAGCCCTCATCGATGCGTTGCCCGCGACCATCGCCAAACACGATGCGACCCTGGCCGACCCCGGCCTCTACGCCCGCGACCCCAAGGCCTTCGACGCCGCCATGAAGGCCGCCGAAAAGGCCCGCGCCGACCTGGAATCCGCCGAACTAGAATGGCTGGAGCTGGAAGAGAAGAAGGCGGCCCTGGCCGGGTAGGGACCGAACGGCCCGTCACCCTGGCGAGGACGGCTTTGTGTCCTAGCCCTGTCTGTCTTGGTCCTCGGGCGGCGTCTTCGCCGCGCCCCGGTTCTGCATCACGCTGACGGCGATGCAGGCGACCAGGCCGAACGCAAACCACAGGCCGAACTTGCCCGTCAAAAGCCCGATCAGGCCAAAGATCAACAGGACGCCGAAGGGGGTGAGCCGTTTCATGGGGCGGACGATAACCGGCTTTCTCGTGGCTGACGAGGCTGCGCCAAAGGCCCCCCTTGAAACCAAACCCGCCGCTACACACTCAAGCTTCATGACCCTGCGCAGCCATCTCGTCGAATTCGCCCCGCCCCAGCAGGCGGCGCTGCGGCGGACCAACGCCGTCCTCGCCCGCGCGCCGCGTCTGCGCACCGACGGCTGGCGGATCGATGCGGGCCAGCGGCTGTCGCTGTGGCTGGACGCGGCCGCCGGGCGGGTCACTACGCCGCGTCTCAGGAAGCGCGGCGTGACGGTCGAGATCGTCCAGACGGACGGCGACCACCCCGTTCCTCTACGCATCCTGCATCCGACAGGCACGCCCCGCGCCGTCATCCTGGACATCCACGGCGGCGGCTGGGTGCTGGGCAGCGCCGGGCTGAACGACCGGCTGAACGCCCATCTGGCGCACCACGGCTTCTGCGTCGTCTCCGTGGATTATCGCCTGCTGTCCGAGCGGCGTCAGATCTATATCGACGCCGCCATCGCCGACTGTCTGGCCGCCGCCTATTGGACGGTCACGAATGTCGATCGACTGGGCGCCTCGACCCTGTTTCTGGCGGGCGAATCCGCCGGCGGGCATTTGGCCGCCCTGACCGCCGTCGCCCTGCGCGACCAGGGGCTGATCGACCTGGTGAAGGGCTGCGTCTTCACCTACGGCGTCTTCGACCTGTCGGGTACCGAAAGCGTGCGCTCTGCAGGGCCAGAAACCCTGCTGTTCAACGGCCCGACGATGCAGGCCGATCTGGCGCGCCTGGCGCCGGATCGCGACGAGGCGGCCTTGCGCCAGCCCGACGTCTCGCCCCTGTATGCCGACTTGACCGGCCTGCCGCCCGCCCTGTTCCTCGCCGGCGAGCAGGACCCTCTGTTCGAAGACAGTCTGTTGATGGCCACGCGCTGGGGTGAGGCGTCAGACGCGGACCTGATCCGTGTGCCCGAGACCCCGCACGGCTTCCTGCATTTCGGCGGCCCGGCCGCGCGCGGCGCGCGCAAGGCGATCCGCACTTGGCTGAACGCCCGGCTTTAGATCAGCGAGTGGGCTGCTCGTCATTCCGGGGCCGAGCGCAGCGAGGAACCCGGAACCCAGGGCCGCAGCCTCCAACGCCCGCCGATCCGACATCCAGGAACGCCTCCTGGCTTCCGGGTTCGTCCTTCGGACGCCCCGGAATGACGATCTGGGACGGGATCAACGCTTAACGATCCGACCTAATTCTCGATCAGTTCGCGGATCCGGCTGCCCAGCGCCTCCATGGCGAAGGGCTTGGTCATGACGTGCATGCCGGGGTCCAGGTGCCCGTTGCCGACCACCGCATTCTCGGCATAGCCGGTGATGAACAGCACCTTCAGGTCCGGCCGATCGATCCGCGCCGCATCCGCCATCTGACGCCCGTTCATCCCGCCCGGCAGGCCCACATCGGTCACCAGCAGGTCGATCCGCGCCCCCGATTGCAGCAGCTTCAGCCCTGCCACGCCGTCGGACGCCTCGATGCACTGATAGCCCAGTTCATGTAGGATTTCGGCGACCAGCATCCGCACCGTCGGCTCGTCGTCCACGACCATGACCGTCTCGCCGGCCTGGGCGCGCGGGGCCTGTTCGACCTCGGAGATCAGATCGGCGTCGTCCACCTCGCCGAAATGGCGCGGCAGATACAGGCAGATCATCGCCCCCTCGCCCGCCTCGGAATAGATCCGCACCTGTCCGCCCGACTGGCGCACGAAGCCATAGATCATCGACAGGCCCAGGCCCGTCCCCTCGCCCAGCGGCTTGGTGGTGAAGAAGGGCTCGAACGCGCGCGCCGCCACCTCCGGCGCCATGCCCGTGCCGGTGTCGCTGACGCAGATGGAGACATATTGTCCCGGCTCCAGATCCTGGGCCTTGGCCGTGCGCGCGTCGATCCAGCGATTGCCGGTCTCGATGGTCAGACGCCCCCCGCTCGGCATGGCGTCGCGCGCATTGATGCACAGGTTCAGCACCGCGTTTTCCAGCTGGTGCGCGTCGATCAGCACGGGCCACAGGCCGGCGCCGGCGACCACCTCGACCTCAATGCCCGGCCCTGTCGTGCGCCGCACCAGATCTTCCATCCCGCGGATCAGGCGGTTGGGATCGGTCGGCTTGGGATCCAGGGTCTGACGCCGCGAGAAGGCCAGCAGCCTGTGCGTCAGGGCCGCCGCCCGTTTCGCCGCCCCCTGCGCCGCCACCGTGAACCGCTCCACCTCGGCATGACGCCCCTGCGCGATCCGGTTGGTGATCAGTTCCAGGCTACCGCTGATGCCGGCCAGCAGGTTGTTGAAGTCGTGGGCGATGCCGCCGGTCAACTGTCCGACCGCCTCCATCTTCTGGCTCTGACGCAGCGCCTCCTCGGCCTGCATCAGAGCGCTGGTGCGTTCGGCGACCTGTTCTTCCAGCGTCTCGTTGAACCGCGCCAGTTCGGCCGATTGGCGTCGCAGGTCCTCGATGTCGGTGTTGGAGCCGACCCAGCGCAGGACCCGCCCCTCTTCGTCGTGCACGGGCTCGGCCCGCACCATGAAGGTGCGATAGACGCCGTCGTGGCGGCGGATGCGGAACTCGTTCTCATAGACCTGGCCGCTGGCCAGGGCCTGGACCCATCGCTCGGACGCCCAGTCCAGGTCGTCCGGATGAACGATCTTGCCCCACCCGGTCGTGCCGTCCAACGCGCCCTCTGCCAGGCCGGAGTAGGCATAGACCTGGGGGTTGAACCAATACAGCGACCCATCCGACCAGCTGGCCCAGATCTGGATCGGCGTGGCCTGGGCGAAGACCCGGAACTGGGCCTCGCTGTCGCGCAGGGCCGCCTCGCTGCGCGCGCGCTCGGTCGCCGTGCGCACCCGCTCGGCCACATCGCGCATCAGGCGCAGGTCGCTATCGGTGTAATGGCGCGGCGTCGCATGGTTGACGAAGACCATCGCCACGACCCGCCCCTGCTCCATCAGCGGCATGTTGACGAACGACCCGGCGCTGATGGCCTTCAAAGCCTCGGCCGTATCCGCTGTGCGCGGATCGAGGGCGACGTCGTCGATCGCCACCGTCTCGCCGCGCTTGATGTCCTCGATATAGGACCCGTAATCGCGGAACGACAGGACGCCGGCGATGCTGCTCACCCCCGGCTGGTTGAAGTCGCGCGCGATGGTGATGGTCTCGGCGCCGGTGTCCACCGTCCCGTAGCCCGCCCGGCTGACGCCCATGGTGCGGGCTAGAACCTGGGCCGAGGCCTGGGCGATGTCGCCGGCGTCGGTCAGGTCGCGGATCGCGTCGTTTAGCTCCAGCAGCGCGTTCTGCCGCGTCTCGCTCTGTTTTCGCTCGGTGATGTTGTTGAACAGGATGGCGACCTGCCAGGCGCCCGGCTGGCCGATCCTCAGCGCCTGCACGTCATACCAGCGACCGAAGATGTCGGCCGGGTTCTCGAAGCGGACCGGCTCGCCCGTGCGCGCCACCCCGCCGTACAGGTCGAACCAGTGCTGCTCCAGCCCCGGCGCGATCTCGCTGACCCATTTGCCGTAGGGGTCGACCAGGCCGGTCATCTCCTCGAAGGCCTTGTTGCCCTCGACGATCTTGTAGTCGACCGGCCGATCCGCCGCGTCGAATTTCATCTCGATGACGCAGAAGCCCGTCGCCATCGCCTCGAACACCGCGCCGTACCGGGCCTCGCTCAGCGCCAGCGCCTGGTCCGCCCGGTGGCGATCCGAGACGTCCATCCCCTGGACGAAGATGCCCCAGACCTGACCCTGCGCGTCCTTCAGCGGCTGGTAGACAAAGTCGACGTAACGCTCCACCACCTCCCCGCCCGGCTCGGCCTGGACGGCATAGCGCGCGCTTTCGGCCCGGTGCGGTTCGCCGGTGCGGTAAACCTGGTCCAGCAGATCCAGATACCCTTGCGCCACCGCATCGGGCAGCACTTCGGCCACCGTGCGCCCGACCACCTCGCGGTGGCCGATCACCTTCTGATAGTTGGGATTGGTCAGCTCGAACCGGTGTTCCGGCCCGGTAAGCAGCGCCATGAACCCCGGCGCATGCGCGAACATCTGCGCCAACTGGCTGCGATTGATACCGATAGACAAGGCGTGGTCAGACCCGCTGATAGACACTCAATTCCCCCGAGGACCGTCGTCCGCTGCGCCTAGAACCCGAAGCGCCCCCGCTGGGTTGCACACAATGTGTCCGACACCGAACATAGGCGTCTATCGCCGGGTTTCTGTGGACAAGGCAAGTCGCTGATCCGCAATCGCGAATTTGATCCGTCCACCGATGTTCACAGGCTTGTCCACCGCCGCCGGGCCAATGACGCACATCGGGGCGAGTTCGGGCGCTTGCCTCATAGCCGGTTTCGTCCGAACGTCAACAGGCCAAGGGACACGGGGCAGCGGAAATCCAGGGAGACCTGGACCTCCAGCGAACCGGCCCGGCTCTCCGACCCGGCGCTTCGGGCGATCTTCGGATCGTAACGTGCGACAGGCGGGATCCAGGCTCCAGTCTCCGACGGTCTTCGGATCGACGACAGACAGGAGAACCAGATCGGGATCGACGGACGACGCGGACGCAATGCCGTGGGACGCCGAAGACCAGGAGCGCGACAGGATACAGCCGACCGCCCTTTCGGGTTCGCTCGAAACGGCGCTGACGCCAAGGTCCAGACCCGAACGGCCAAGTCCAACCCGGACTTGGCGAGGGGACGAAGCCGACGGGTCCGCCCGAACGCTTCGTCCCCTCGCTCAATTGGGGCGCCGATGACATGAAATTGCGCTAGACAGCCGCCGCGTCAGATGCACCCATGAAGTGCAGACGGAGACACCCATGCGCGCGATCCTGTTCGGCCTCGGCCTGACCCTGACAACGACATCGGCCTTGGCCAACACGACCGATCAGGCGACGCAGCCTCTTGGAACGTCTCCGGTCCGCATCGATAGCGTCAGGCGGGGTGAACGGACGATCGAGCCGACACTTCTTCAAATTCCCACAACCGAAGTCACGTGTGATGGTGCGACGATTGGTCCAGCGTATGCCGATGATCTGCGGATCGAATCCACACGCCACTATTCCAACGACGGGTCCGTCCTGCAGAAGCCCGAGGTGGTCCTGAACTTCGCCGTCGATGAGACGGGGCGCACTCGCGACATCCGTCCCGCCTCGATGGCCGATCCAATCGATGAAATCATCATTCCGGCGAGAATTCCCTCCGATCAGGAACAGGCCGCCCTTGCCGCCTGGCGCTTCGCAGGCGGGCCTCGCAGCAACTGCCGCCTGACAATCCGCTACATCGCCAAGCCCGTGGCCGAAGCGAGTAGGAACGACCTGCTGCGATACTTCGCCGTCACCCGTACGCGTGGTCCGCTCCGCGACGCCGTCGCCGCGCGCCTGGCTGGCCCAGACGCCAACTGCGGCGGGGATCGTCGCGGCGGCCGCTCGCCGCGCACCGTCAGCCACCCCGACGACAGGATCGGCCAACGGCCTCCGCCTGGTGGTCGGTCCTGGACCGTCCTGCGTTGGGACGTAGACGCTGAGGGCCGGGCCGTGGACGTGGAAACCCTGGGCTCGTCCGGCGACGCCGCCTTCGACGCAGAGACACGTCGCGCCGTCTCGAACACCATCGTCCAGGGCGGCGTGCCGCTGAAAGGTTGCGTCTTCAACTTCCACCGGGGCGGCGACCGCCTGCCTGCGCCGGACCTGCCGGAGCGTGAGGACGACCCGCTGCAAAACTGTCCGGCCGAAGTCCGCTCGCGGTTTCAGGCGCGCGGCGCCCCGGATTCCTTCCCTGTCGCCTTTCGCGAGCGCGGGATCGAGGGCTGGGCCCTGGTGCGGTTCGATCTCGCGACCTGGGGCCAGGTCGGCAATGTCCAGATCATCGACGCCCAACCCGCCGCCGCCTTTGGCGACAGCGGCCGTCGCACGGTCCAATCGGGCCGCGCCGAACCGTCCAATACTTTCGGCGTCCGCTGCGTCGTGCCCGTCCGCTACGTCCTGCCCACCAATCCGGTCAGCGGAGAGCCGGTCCGAGGCGACAGGTCGGACGACAGCGCGGCCGACTGACGCCCCGCCTTCCCAAGGCCCCTATCGCCCCGTAAGTCAGGGGCATGAGCTTGTTGGGGAATCGCCTGCTGACCCGTCGCCGTGCGCTGATCGCGGGCGGGGCGGCTGTGGCGGCGGGAGCGATCGGGCTTCGGGCCTGCGGGCGGGCCGAGGCGCCGGTCGACGAACAGGGCCGCGTGCGCCTGCGGTTCGCCACCGACTGGCGCGCCCAGGCCGAACAGGGCGGATTCTATCAGGCGCTCGCCAGCGGGGCCTATGAGAAGCGCGGGCTGAACGTCCAGATCGTCCAGGGCGGGCCGGGCGTGAACGTGCCGCACCTGCTGGCCTCGGGCGCGGTCGAGCTGGGCATGGGCTCCAACAGCTTCATCCCCCTGAACCTGGTCGCGTCCGGCGCGCCGGTGAAGGCGGTCGCCGCCTTCTTCCAGAAGGACCCGCAGGTTCTGATGGCCCATCCCGACGCGGCGCTGGAGACCATCGCCGATCTGGCCGGCCGGCCCTTCCTGCTGTCCGAGGCCGGGATCAGCACCTTCTGGGTCTGGCTGAAAGCCAAATACAGCTTCACCGACGAGCAATTGCGCCCCTTCGCCTACGACCCCGCCGCCTTCATCGCCAATGCACGGGCGGTGCAGCAGGGCTATCTGACCAGCGATCCCTACGCCATCGAACAGACGGCCGATTTCGACCCGCGCGTCTTTCTGCTGGCCGACGAGGGCTATCCCTCCTACGCCGCCATGGTCCTGGCGCCCAACGCCTTCGCCCGGGACAATGCGGCGGCGCTGCGCAGCTTCATCGCCGCATCGGCCGAGGGCTGGCGCGACTACATCCGGGGTGACGCCTCGGCCGCCGACGCCTTGATCCGCAAGGACAACCCGGACATGACCCAGGCTATGCTGGATCAGGCCCGCGAACGCCTGCGCGACTACGCCATCGTCGATGGCGGCGACGCGGCGCTTTACGGCCTGGGCGCCCTGACCGAGGACCGCTGGCAGGCCTTCTTCGACGTGACCTCAAAGGCGGGGGTTTACGAGTCTGGTCTGAACTGGCGCGACGCCTTCACCGACAACTATCTGCCCGGTCGCGGCTGACACGCGGTCGTTGTCGAATCCCGGCTTCACATTAGCGCGGGATTAAGGGGTCGATCCCTAATGTGTGCGCTGGAATTCCTCTCCGGAGAGCCGCCATGCGCCGCGCCCTCGCAGTTTCGATCGTCCTGACCGCCGTCAATCTGGCGGCCGGCGCCGCCGTGGCGCAACAGGCGCCGACCAACGCCTCGGGCCTGCGCTACCTGTCCTGGCCCGGCAAGCCTCCGGTTGCCGCCCGTGCGACGCCGACGCCCGCCGTCATCCAGGCCGAGACGCCCGCCCCGACCGTGACCGCCGCCAACCGCACCCTGCCCGGCGCCATGCCCCTGGCCCGCCTGTCGCCCGCCCCTTCGACCGCCACGTCGCGCAGCAACGGCCTGACGCCCGCCAGCGCCTGGATGCCCCAGCGTGCCCCGGTGCAGGCCGAGCCTGCGCATAGTGCACCCATAGAGGCCGCCCCCGTAGAAACCACCCCGGCGCAGACGACACGCGTCGCGCCCTCGCCCTATGTTCCGGAACCGCAAGCCTCTGCGCCTCTGCCTCAGCCTGAACCTCAGATGCAGGCCGAGCCTGCGCCCGTCCCACAACAGGCCGCGCAGGCCGAGCCGCAACCCGCGCCCCAGACTGCAGTTCAGCCCGCGCCCCAGCCGGCACAGGCGGCCGTCGCCGACCCGATGGCCCCGCGCCGCGACGCCCCCATCTATCGGCTGCAACGGCCCCAGGCCGGCGCGCCGCTGGACGCCGCCGCCGTCGCCGCCAGCGGTCAGGCCGCCCCGACGCCCACAGCCGGCGACAACAGCGCCCGCTACTATTCGGTCCACCGCCAGGCCGGCCGTCACCCCGACGCCATCCCTGCGCCGCAGCAGACCTACCTCGACGCCATGCCTGTCCAGATGGCCCAGACGCCGCAATCCAGCGACCTGGCCCAGCCGGATGGTCCGCCCGCCCTGATCCGCAACGCCAACGGCGCCCTGCGCGCCGTGCCACAGACCGAAGCCGACAATCTGCCATGAGCGATCGTGCCGTGATTGAACCTGCCGAGATCAAGGGCTCGCGCCTGCCGGAACTCATTGGGTTGGCCAGCGAGGAGTCCAGCGAAAAGCGCCGCCTGCTTCTGCGCGAACTGACCGAGCATTTCTTCGGCGTGCCAGCCCCCAACGCCAATGAGAACGTGCTTTACGGCGCCGTGCTGGCCAAGCTGTCCGACGAGATGGAGGTCGCGGTTCGCGCCGAGCTGGCCGCGCGGTTCGCCCACGCGCCCAATGCGCCCCACAGCCTGATCCGACGCTTCGCCGACGACGAGCTCGAAGTCGCCGAAGAGGTGCTGCGCGCCTCCACCGTCCTGACCGACGACGACCTGATCCAGATCGTTCGCAAGCGCAGCCAGGGCCATCTGCGCGCCGTCTCGGGCCGCGCGACTGTGTCCGAGGCCGTCTCGGACGTCATCGTCGAACACGGCGACGACCACACGCTGGACACCCTGCTGCGAAACGACGGCGCCCGGTTGTCGCGCGCGGCGTCCGAAACCGCCGTCGAACGCGCCAAGGCCAATCCGGCGCTGCACGCCGCCACGGTCGAGCGCCAGAGCCTGCCCGCCGATCTGCTGAACGAGATGTATTTCGTCGTCGAGGCCCGCCTGCGTCACCAGATTCTGGAACAGAACGCCCGTATGGACCCGGCCCTGCTGGAGGCGGCGCTGACCGCCGGCCGCACCCGCGTCGCCACCCATGACGGCTCCCTGCCCGCCGACTACGTCGAGAACCTGGCCTATATCGACGAGCTTCAGGCGGCCGGGCAGCTGACGCCTCAGACCCTGATCCGCTTCCTGCGGTCCAACGCCAAGACCCAGTTCCTGATCGCCCTGTCGAAGCTGGCCGACGTGGACTTCCACACCGCGCGAGGGATCGTTGAGCGCAAGGATCTCGACGCCCTGTCGGTGGTCTGCAAGGCGGCCGACATGGACCGCGCCGTCTATCTGACCTACGCCGTGGCCATCCTGGGCGCCGAGGACAATCCGATGGGCAAGGCCGCCGCCTATGGCCGCATGTACGGCGAACTGACCCGCGACGCGGCGCTGCGCACCCTGCGCTTCTGGCGCATGCGCCGGACCGCCCAGGCGGCGTAACGCCTCACTGACCTCTCCCTTCCCCTGCGGGGGACGGTGGCTGAGGCGCAGCCGAAGCCGGGTGGGGACGGCAAGCAACGTCCCACCATCCTTCTTGTTTCAAGAAAGTGAGTCCCTGCCGGGCCGGCCCCACCCGGTCGCTACGCGACCACCCTCCCCCGCCGGGGGAGGGAGAATGCTCGTGCCGCCAAAACCAAAAACGCCCGCCTCCTGTCGGAAGCGGGCGTCTCCAGACCGGAACTGATCCGGCTCACTTCTTCGCGCGGGTTCCGGCGGCGCGGGCGGGCTTGCGACCGCCCTGGCCCAGGCCCATCGACTTGGCCAATTCCGAACGCGCCTTGGCGTAGTTCGGGGCGACCATCGGATAGTCTTTCGGCAGACCCCACTTGGCGCGGTATTCTTCGGGGCTCATGTCGTATTTGGTGCGCAGGTGGCGCTTCAACGACTTGAACTTGCGGCCGTCTTCCAGGCAGATCAGAAAATCGGGGGCGATCGACTTGCGGATCGGCACCGCCGGTTCCTTGGGTTCAGGTTCGGCCTCGACCGGACCGTTCGACACGCCCGACAGCGCCGCGTGAATATTGGCGATAAGCGCAGGCAAGGCCTCTGCCGAGACCGAGTTGTTGCCGACATAGGCCGACACGATGTCTGCGGTCATTTCCAGCAGTTCGGGCTTATCTTCCATTATCGACTTCGCTTTCCTGATCTATTGAGTTCGGCTGATTCTCCAACCGAACGATGCGTATAGCGTCATAGTGTTATTTCAACTTGAAAGCAAACACGCGCCAAAGAGGTGCGATACGCACGTCTATGCAGTCGAAGTTAATGGCTAGAGCTAGCGGCCGAAGTCTTCGGCCAGCACCATCATCGCCGCGCGTTCGGGCGCCGAATATTCATCGACGGCGTCATCCTCGCCGTCGCGAATGGCGCGCAACAGCGTGGGCGTCAGGGCCGACGACAAGGACCAGTTCCAGTAACGCAACACCGTCTGGGCGCGATCAACGGCCAACATTTCATAAGTGATCTGGACCCGCTCCCAATCGGGATGGATATGACCGTCCGCCGTCGTCTCGGGCCGCCGCATCGAGCGCCACAGATTGGTCAGATCGACGCGCGACATCCCCGTCGCCTTGCACAGGATGGCCAGCGGCTCGCCGCCGGGATCGCCCAGAAGCTTGGCCCCCGTCAGCGGTTTGATCCCGGCCAGGAAGGCGATTTCGGACGCCGTCTCGCGCGTCAGGCCGTCGCGGGCGGCGACCATGACCGCGTGTTCCAGATTGTCGAACGGGCTTTTTTCGACGGCGGCGCGGTTCCTCTGTCGACGCTCGATGAACTGCAACGCCTTGCGCGCGACCGGGTCGGACCAGCCTTCCTGATTGGCCATGGGAAAGACGTCCTCCGACGCCTCCTGCATGACTTCGCGGGACACGGCGAACCGTTGCAGGATGGTGCGGCGATCCTCGGGCGCGCACCACCAGAACATGACATAGGCGCCCGACGGCCTCAGCTCGGGCCGCTTCAGCAAGGGGTTGCACAGGCCCGGCGACTGGCGGCTCAGGCCCACGACCGTCTCGACGCCCAACTGCGACAGGCGCGCGGTCGTGTTGCGCAGCACCGCCTCGATCACCTCCATCTCGCCGAACGAGAACAGGGTCTCGGTCACGATCTCCGACAGGCCCCGGCGCACCGCCAGCAGCATCCGATGCTCGAAGCCGGCGTCGCGCGCGCAGCCGACGAGGTCCGCATCGCTCAGCGACGCGCATTGTTCGATCAGCAGGGCGGCGACATCCGGATCGTCGCGCAACAGAATGCGCGCCACGCTGTTGGGCAGTTCAGCCAGCGGCGCCAGACGCGAGGCCACGCGCTTGCGCTCGTCGTGCGAGGCCAGCCGCAGCATCTCGACCAGCAGGTCGCCCGTCACCGCCCGCTCGAAGGCGTTGATACGGCTGGCAGGCAGGGACATCACATCGGCCAGACGCTTCAGCAGCGCCCGGCGCGCACGCAGCGGCGGCGGCGTCGCCTCTTCCCCGATCATGGCTGCCAGATCGCCCATCCCTCCACCTTAGACGCGAGCGGTTAACCGGGCGTGAGCCGGATCAAAGCCCCTCAAACAAGGCCGTCGAAAGATAGCGTTCTGCGAAGGACGGGATGATCACCACAATGGTCTTGCCCGCATTCTCCTCGCGCGCGGCGATGCGGAAGGCGGCGGTCAGGGCCGCGCCCGAGCTGATGCCGACGGGGATACCCTCGACCCGAGCGGCCTTTCTGGCCATGTCGAAACTGTCGTCGTTCGACACCTGCTCGACCCCATCGACCACCGACGGATCATAGATGGCGGGCACGAAGCCGGCGCCGATGCCCTGGATCTTGTGCGGGCCGGGCGCGCCGCCGGACAGCACCGGAGAGGCCTCGGGCTCGACGGCGATGAACTGCACAGACGCCTTTTTCGCCTTCAGCGCCTGCCCCACGCCCGAGATGGTGCCGCCGGTGCCGACGCCGGCGACGACGATGTCCACCGCCCCGGCCGTGTCGTTCCAGATTTCCTCCGCCGTCGTGACGCGGTGAATGGCGGGATTGGCCAGGTTCTCGAACTGCGACGGGCTGATGGAGTTCGGCGTGGTATCCAGCAGTTCCTGCGCCCGCGCGATGGCGCCCTTCATCCCCTTCTCGGCCGGCGTCAGCTCAAGCCGCGCGCCCAGCAGGGCCAGCATCTTGCGCCGCTCGATCGACATACTCTCGGGCATGCACAGCGTCAGCTTCAGCCCCTTGGCCGCCGCCACGAAGGCCAGGGCGATGCCGGTATTGCCGCTGGTCGGCTCGATCAGCACCGTGTCCTGATCGATCTTGCCCGCCTCCTGCAACGCCTCGACCATGGCCACGCCGATCCGGTCCTTGACCGAGGCGATCGGGTTGAAGAACTCCAGCTTGGCCAGAACCGTCGCCTTCGCATCATATTCCGCCGACAGGCGCGGCAGCCGCACGATGGGGGTGTCGCCGATGGTGTCGACGATCGAGTCATAGACCTTGCCCCGGCCCTTCTTCAGGTGGCGGGACGCGTCATAGCTGAAGTCGGTCATGGAAAAGGTCTCCTCAAATTCTGGCGCACAACAGATAAGGCCTTGCCGTCCCACGCAAGGGGTGACGCGCGATGATTTCTGCGCAAACCTTTCAGAGCGGCTATGTCAGCCTATATGTCGCCGTCGCGCGAACCGAGATTTCCATCCTTGCCCCACACCCGCCCGCCCTCCGACCCCGGCTTGACCCCGGAGATCGCCGAACTGGTCGCCGAGGTGCGGGCCGACACGGCCTCCCAAACCCAGATCCAGATGGACGATCCGGTCGCGCCCAAGGTCGAGGATGCGCCGACGCCCGAGACCCGTTCCATCGCCGACGAGTTGCGCTATCGCCTGAAGCAGCAGTCGCTGCTGGCGCGTTTCGGCGAGGTGGCCCTGCGCGAACGCGATCGTCAGGCACTGCTCGACGCCGCCTGCGTGGTCTGCGCCGACGGCCTGGAGACGCCCCTGTCCAAGGTCTTGATCCACAATGAAAGCCGCGACCGGCTGGTCCTGGTCGCCGGCGTCGGCTGGACCGGCGAGGTCGAGGGTCACGCCTCGCTGGGCGTCGAGCTGGATTCGCCGGCCGGCTACGCCTTCCAGACCGGCAAGCCGCTGATCTCCAACCATCTGGAGAACGAACAGCGCTTCCACACGCCCAAGCTTCTGGCCGACCACGGCGTGCGGCGCGCCATCAACGTCTTGATCCGGCCTGAGCTGGACGGTGAACCCTGGGGCGTGCTGGAGGTCGACAGCCCCGACGAGGGTCAGTTCGACGACCGCGACGCCCTGTTCCTTGACGCCTTCGCCGCCGTCGTCGGCGCCGCCATCGCCCGCCAGCAGACCGAGCAGCGGCTTCTGGCCGCCATCGAACACCAGGCCCTGCTGACGCGCGAGGTCAGCCACCGGGTCAAGAACAGCCTGTCCTTGGTCTCGAGCCTGCTGTCGATGCAGGCGCGCGGGACCGCTTCCGACGAGGTGCGCGCCGCCCTGTCTGCGGCCGGGTCGCGCATCCAGGCCATCAGCCAGGTCCACGACCAGCTGTGGCGCGGCGCCGACGTCCAGACCGTGATCCTGTCCGACTTCCTGTGTCAGCTGTGCAAAGCCATCGACGCCGGCGGCGACCGCCATGTCGTCACCTGCGAAGCGTCCGATGCGCCGTTGGGCGCCGACATCGCCATCCCGCTGGGCCTGATCGTCAACGAGCTGGTCACCAACGCCATCAAATACGCCTATGGCCCCGAGGGCGGCGGCGTCTCGGTCACCGGCCGCATCGCCGACGGACGCCTGACTGTCACGGTCGCGGACCAGGGCAAGGGCTTCGACCTGATCGCCGGCCGCAGCGACCGCAGCCTGGGTATGCGCGTGATCGACAGCCTGGTCCGCCAGATCGGCGGGACCATCGAGAATCAAACCCAAGGCGTCGGCGCGATCCTGGTGGTCGAGGCCCCGGCAATCTAGGGAACGGGTCCTAGAACTCTTCCCAACCCTCGGCGTCGGAGGTCGGCGCCAGGGCGGCGCCGCCGCGCCCGAGCGTCTTCATGGCGGTGACCGTGCGCGGCGCCGGCGATGGGGCGGGCCGTGCGGGCGCCGGGCGCTGCTGGCGCCGAGACGTTTGCCCGACCTTGAAGCGCGCGACGGCGGCGTTCAGCCCCCCGGCCTCCTGCGACAGGGAATGGCTGGCTGCGGTGGATTGCTCGACCATGGCGGCGTTCTGCTGGGTCATCTGGTCCATCTGATTGACGGCCGTGTTGACCTGCTGGAGCCCGGTCGCCTGTTCGGCGGCCGATCCAGAAATGTCGGTCACCAGGGTCTCGATCTGCGCCACATGGGCGGTGATCCGCTCCAGGCTGGCGCCCGTTTCTCCGACCAGACGCACGCCGGATTCCACCTGGCTGGCGGACTGGGTGATCAGGGACTTGATCTCCTTGGCGGCCTGGGCCGACCGTTCGGCCAGCGCCCGGACTTCGGAGGCGACGACGGCGAAGCCCCGGCCGCTTTCGCCCGCCCGCGCCGCCTCGACCCCGGCGTTCAGGGCCAAGAGGTTGGTCTGGAAGGCGATCTCGTCGATGACGCCGATGATCTGGCCGATCTCGTTCGACGAGCGTTCGATCTCGCCCATGGCCGTAATGGCGTCGCGGACCACCGCGCCGCTCTTGTCGGCGTCGCCGCGCGCGGCCTGTACCGCGCCGGCGGCCTGAACGGCGCCGGAGGCGGTCGCTCGCACGGTGGCGGTGATCTGGTCCAGGGCGGCGGCGGTTTCTTCCAGGCTGGCGGCCTGTTGCTCGGTCCGACGCGACAGGTCGTCGGCGGCCTGGGCGATCTCTCCGGCGCCGGCGTTGATGGCTCCGGCGTTTGCGGCGATGGAGCCGATGGCCTGCTGCAGCCCGTCCAGCGCCGCGTTGAAGTTGGCGCGCAGCTGCTCATAGGCGCTGGGGAATGGGTCCTGGATGCGATAGGTCAGATCGGCGCCGGCCAAGGCTTCCAGCCCCTGGCTCAGGCCGGTCACGACCGTGGCCTGCTCGCGCGCGGCGGCCTGACGCGCCTGGTCGCCGGCGGCGCGGTCCTCGTCCTCCCTCAAACGTCGCTGTTCCGCCTGGGCAGCCTCGGCCTGGGCGCGGCTGACGATCAGGGCCTGAATATCGACCACGGCGCAGGCGATGTCGCCGATCTCGTCCTTGCGGCGCGCCTCGCCCAGATGGACCTCGGTCTTGCCCTCGGCCATGGCGCGAAGGCCGCCGGTCAGCCGTCGGATGGGCGCCACCAGGCCGCGCACGCCGCCCAGGATCAGGCCGATGCTGATGAGCAGGCTCAGGATCACCGCGCCGATCATGATCAGCCGCCCTTCGACCGCCGTCGCTTCGGCCGCGTCGTGGTTCTTCAGCGCCGCCGCCTCGATCTTGTCGGCCGCGTCCCCCATGGCGGTCTCCAGGGTCGAGAACTGCGTCAGGAATTCCGGCATCATTCGCTGCGCCTGCGCCGGGTCCCGCCCGGCGGCATCCACGACCTCCCCGGCCGCGTCGACATAGGTCTTCAGCGGCGCATCGACCGATTCCAGCGCCGCCTTGATCGCCGGGTCCGTCGCCAGGGCCGTGTTGTCTGTGATCGCCTCTTCGAATGTCGCGCGATGTTCGCTCAGGGCGGCTCGGACGTCATCCAGGGCGACGCCGTTTTTAGGATCGGCGGACAGCAGGGCGGCGAAGACATCGGCGCGCAGGGCGTCGTGCATCATGTCGGCCTGCATGTGGTTGCGAAGAATGTCGCCGGACACCGCCGCGCGGTCGAGGGCCTCGCCCAGCCGGGTGTTCACCATCAGTCCGACACTGGCCGTGCCGACGGAGAGCAACAGCACCCCGATCCCGGTCGCCGTGACCTTCTTGCTGATGGTCCAGATCATGGCCGCGCTCCCGATGACGATGCGGATAGCAGCGATAGACGAACCAGGGTTAACGCTTCGCTTCCGCCGCGTCAGGGCAGGTGACGGCGACGATAAGGTCGTTCTTCATCTTTTCGGATTACGAAGGTCTCCGACAAGAAGGAGACCTGGCATGCAGAATGCGACGCCATGGACAAACGCCTGCCTGTTGGCCGTTTTGGCCGCAGGCCTCGCTCTGCCGGCCCTTCCGGCTGCGGCCCGCGTCGCCGATCCCTCCTGGACGGTGGCGGCGGAATACACGGCCGATGTCTCGGGCGTCGTCTCGGGCGGAGCGACCAGAGCGGGTCGCTATCTGGACAATCTGTCGGTCACGCTGGACGGCGACCTCGAACAGGCGATGGGCTGGCGCGGGGCTCGGCTGCATATGTCGGGCCTGTACAATGGCGGGGGCGAACCCAACGCCCTGGCCGGCACGCTGCAGGGCGTCGACAATATCGAGGTGGCCCAGCAGGGCGCGCGCCTGTTCGAGGCCTGGATCGAGCAGGATCTGGGCGGCTCGGCCTCGCTGCTGGCGGGCCTGTATGATCTCAACAGCGAATTCTACGCCACAGAGGCGTCCGGCCTGCTGATCGCGCCGCCCTTCGGCATCGGGTCGGAACTGGCCTCCACCGGCCCGAACGGCCCGGCCATCTTCCCGTCATCGTCGCTGGCGGCCCGCCTTCGGGTGGGCCAGGCCGAGGGACCTTATGGTCAGGTCGCCGTGGTCAACGCGGACGCCCGCACCCTGGGCGATCGCGGCGGCGTGGACACCAGCCTGGACGAAGGGGTGCTGGGCATCGCCGAGGCCGGCGTCGGCGGTCCGGTCCGCTACGCCGTGGGCGTCTGGCGCTACGACCAGCGTCAGGACGACATCCGCGACCTGACCCCCGACGGCGATCCCGCCCAAAGCCGCGCCCACGGCGCCTACGCCCTGCTGGAAGGCAAGCTTTTCGGAGACGCCGAGGAGGGGCCGCGCATCGACGGCTTCACGCGTCTGGGGCTGTCGGACGGCGACACCACGGATTTCAAGGGCGGCTGGCAGGCCGGGCTGCTGATGCAGCGCGTCTTCGCCGCCCGTCCTGACGGTCAGCTGTCCTTCGGCATTCACCAGGGCTGGCTGTCGGACAAGGCGCGCGCCAACATCGCCGACACGGGTCTCGATCCCAGCCGCCACGAAGAGGGGATCGAACTGACCTATGCCGACACGATCGGCCGGTTCGGCGTCCAGCCCGACATCCAGTTGATCCGCAATCCGGGCGGAGTACGCGACGCGGACGATGTCGTGGTGGTGTCCCTGCGCGTCACCGTGCCGTTGTTCTGACGGTTCGGCGCGCCAGCACCGCCCGCGCGGGGTCGAAGCCGACGACCTCGCGGATGACGATCATGCTCTTGAAGCCGCGCACGCCCTTTTCGGGGACCAGTTCGCGGATGCCGAAGGCCTCGTAGTCCTGCATGGAGCGAACGGCGACCGTCAGCAGATAGTCGGTTTCGCCCGTCACGTCCCAGCAGCCCTGAACCTCCGAGCTGGCCTTCATGGCGCGCTGGAAGGCGTCCATGACTTTACGATCCTGGGTGTTCATCTCGACCTGGACATGCAGGACGATGCGCGGCTCGACACGGGCGGGATCGATCACGGCGACGTCGGCGGCGATGACGCCCTCGGCCCGCAGGCGACGCAGGCGGCGCAGGACGGCGGACTCCGACAGACCCACCGCCTCGGCCGTCACCCGCGCCGGCTCCAGATTGTTGCGCCGGACCCGCATCAGCAGATTATGGTCAAAGTCGTCGAGCGTGACGAAATTCGTCATTACGGAGCCTCCATTGACGATTTCCGTCGCATTCAAGCGGAAAATCGCCGGGAAGCGCAAGCGGCGTTACGCTAGCTTTACGCCATGACGTCGCTGGCCCTGAAAACCCATCTGAACTCGCCGCTGGCGGCGCGCTTGATCCCCTATCTGGCGCTGTTTGCGGGCATGGTGACGCTGGCGTGCGGCACCTCCTTCGCCAAGACCCTGTTTCCGGTGATCGGGGCGGAGGGGACCTCGGCCTATCGCGTCGGGATTTCGGCCATTCTTCTGGTCGCCGTCTTCCGGCCCTGGCGGTTCCGGCTGACCCGCGCGGACGTGGGCGCCATTGCGCTGTATGGCGTCGTTCTGGGGGCGATGAACCTCAGCTTCTACATGGCCCTGCGCACCATTCCGCTGGGTCTGGCCATCGCCATCGAGTTCATGGGGCCGCTGACCCTGGCCCTGATCCATTCCCGAAAGCCCATCCATTTCGCCTGCATCGGTCTGGCGGTCGTCGGCCTGGGTTTGTTGTTGCCGCTGAAGGCCGGGGCCGGCGCCCTGGACCCCGTCGGCATGGCGCTGGCCGCCTTCGCCGGCCTGTGCTGGGCGCTGTATATCGTCTTCGGCAAGCGGCTGTCGCACCTGCACGCCGGTCAGTCGGTGGCGCTGGGCATGAGCGTCGCCGCCCTGGTCGTGGTGCCGTTCGGCGTGGCCCATGCGGGCGCCGCCCTGCTGAACCCCGCCATCATCCTGGCGGGCGTGGCGGTGGCGATCTTCTCCAGCGCCCTGCCCTATTCGCTGGAGATGGTGGCCTTGCGCAGCATCCCCAAACGCACCTTCGGCGTGGTGCTCAGCGCCGAACCGGCGGTCGGCGCCCTGGCCGGGCTTGTGATCCTGCACGAGCACCTGACCGGCCAGCAATGGCTCGCCATCGCCGCCATCGTCGCCGCCTCGATCGGCGCGATCGCGACGACACGTGAAACCCGTGTCCCGGTCGAGCCCAGCGCGCCCTAGAACGCCTCCCAGTCCTGCGTCGGGGCCGCCGACAGCCCGCCGCCGCCGGCATAGGCGCGGACGCGAGCGCGCTCGCGGTCCAGCGAGATGGGTTCGGCGCTCTTGGACAGATCGTGGACGCGGCCCGGCGCGGAGGCCTCTCCGGTCTCGAACCGTTCGACCAGATGCGCCAGCTGTTCGGTCTCGTTCTTCAGGCTCATCGCCGCCGCCGTGGTTTCCTCGACCATGGCCGCATTCTGCTGGGTGAGTTGATCCATCTGATTGATGGCGGTGTTCACCTGGCTCAATCCCGCGGCCTGTTCCTGGGCCGAACTGGCGATTTCCGAGATCAGGGCGTCCATCTCGGCCACCTTGACCGTGATCGCCGACAGGGCCTCTCCGGTTTCGTCTACCAGACGCACGCCCTGCGCCACCTCCTGGCCGGACGTCGTGATCAGGATCTTGATCTCCTTGGCGGCCTCGGCCGAGCGCTGGGCCAGGGCCCGCACCTCGGACGCCACGACGGCGAAGCCGCGTCCTGCCTCGCCCGCCCGCGCCGCCTCGACCCCGGCGTTCAGGGCCAGAAGGTTGGTCTGGAAGGCGATCTCGTCGATGACGCCGATGATGTCGCTGATCTGGGTCGAGCTGCGCTTGATGCCGTCCATGGCGGCGATCGCCTGACGCACCACCTCGCCCGAGCGGTCGGCTTCGGTCCGGGCGCCCACGGCCGCCGTTGACGCCTGTTTAGCGCCCTCCGCGCTGCGTTTCACCGTGGCCGTGATCTGGTCCAGCGCCGCCGCCGTCTCTTCAAGACTGGCGGCCTGACGTTCGGTGCGTCGCGCCAGGTCGTCGGAGGCGCCTGAAATCTCGCTGACCCCGCCCCTCAGACCCTCGACCGCGCGCAACGCCTGATCCAGGGCTTGCCGCAGACTTTCGACCGCTGAGTTATAGTCGTCGCGCACCTTCACGTGCGCGCCCTGCATGGGTGCGTCGATACGCGCGGTCAGATCCCCGGCCGACAGCTTGTTCAGCACCCCCGCCAAGGCGTCGACCAGCAAGGCCTGCGCCTTTTCCGCCTCGACCCGTTCGGCCTCGCGACGCGCGGCCTCCTGTTCGTCGGCGGTGATGTCGATGGCCAGTTTGATGACCTTCACCGGCCGTCCGTCGGGTCCGAAGACGGGGTTGTAGGAGGCCTGCAGCCAGACCTCGCGCCCGCCCTTGGCGATCCGCCGGAACTTGCGCGCCAGGAACCGCCCCGCATTCAGCTCGCGCCAGAAGGCCGCGTAGTCGGGCGACTCCGCCTCGACCGGGTCCATGAACTTGCGGTGATGCTCGCCGCGGATTTCCTCCAGACTGTAGCCCATCGTGTTCAGCAGGTTTGCATTGGCGTCGATGATCGTTCCGTCCAGATTGAACTCGATCAGCGCCTGAGACCTGCCGATGGCCTCCAGCTTTCCGTTCAGATCAGCCAATCGACCATGCGCTTCCGGCGACTTGAATTTATGCGCGAACATAGGCCCCAACCTCTTCGCTATCGGCAGACCCCCGCCCGCCTCGGTTGCAACATTAGCGCGTCCAATCATTGAAAAATGGTTTCTCGCCTGAGTTGCAACGCTTACGTACTTTTGCGGATCAGGTTGCCAGGATGCGTCGGCGCTTCATCGGTCGTTAACCACGTTGCCGCATCTGTTGAGCCCTGTTCCTGGGGTCTGATTTTTGCGCAATCTCGTCGCCGCCGTCGAAGCGATCGATCCGCTGGTCGTGACCGGCAAGGTCGCGGGCGTGTCGGGCCTGCTGATCGAGTCGCGCGGCGGCCTGTCGCGCCTCGCCGTCGGCGCCCGGGCCGAGATCGGACGGCGCGGCCACGATCCCCTGCCGGCCGAGGTGGTCGGTTTCCGCGACTCCAAGGCCCTGCTGATGCCCTTCGGTCCGGTCGAGGGCGTGGCCCCCGGCGCCGACATCCGCATCATCGATCAGGCCGCCAGCGTGCGCCCGACGACCGCCTGGCTGGGCCGCATCATCGACGCCTTCGGCCAGCCCATCGACGGCAAGGGGCCGCTGCCCCACGGCCCCGCCCCCTATCCCTTGCGCGCCCCGCCCCCGCCCGCCCATTCGCGCGGCCGGGTCGGAGAGCGGCTGGACCTGGGCGTGCGGGCCATGGACGTCTTCACCACCACCTGCCGGGGCCAGCGCCTGGGCATCTTCGCCGGTTCGGGCGTGGGCAAGTCGGTGCTGCTGTCCATGCTGGCCAAGGAGGCGACGTGCGACGCCGTGGTCGTCGGCCTGATCGGCGAACGGGGCCGCGAGGTGCGCGAGTTCGTGGAAGAGACATTGGGCGAAGAGGGGCTGAAACGCGCCGTCGTCGTGGTCGCCACGTCGGACGAACCGGCCCTGAAACGCCGCCAGTCGGCCTATATGACCATGGCCGTCGCCGAATATCTGCGCGACCAGGACCTGGAGGTGCTGTGCCTGATGGACAGCGTCACCCGCTTTGCGATGGCCCAGCGCGAGATCGGGCTGGCCGCCGGCGAGCCCCCGACCACCAAGGGTTATACCCCCACCGTCTTCACCGAACTGCCCAAGCTGCTTGAGCGCGCCGGTCCCGGCCCGATCCGCCCCGACGGCACGACGGCGGCGCCCATTACCGCCCTGTTCACCGTGCTGGTGGACGGCGGCGACCATGACGAGCCGATCGCCGACGCCGTGCGCGGTATTCTGGACGGGCATATTGTCATGGATCGCAAGATCGCCGAGCGTGGGCGCTTCCCCGCCATCGACGTGCTGAAATCGGTCAGCCGCACCCTGCCTGGCTGTCAGACCCCGCCCGAGCGCGAGCTGAACAAGCGCGCCCGCCAGTGCCTGAGCGCCTATGCCAATATGGAAGAGCTGATCAAGATCGGCGCCTACCGCACCGGCGCCGATCCCATCGTGGACCGGGCCATCGCGCTGAACCCGGCCCTCGAAGATTTTCTGGGTCAGGACAAGGACGATGCGACGCGTCTTTCCGATTCCTTTACCCGGCTGGAAGCAATCCTGAACCAAGGCATGATCAGGGAGTGATGATTTAGATGACCGCTTGGGCCCAATCCCTGATCCGCATCTCCAACTATGAGGTCGAGACGCTGCAGAAGCGCCTGGCCGAGATCGCCGAACGCCGCGCCGGCGCCGAACTCCGCATCGCCGTGCTCGACGCCGAGGCCGAGGCCGAACGCAACCGCGCCCGCATGGACGCCGAGGCCGGAATGATGCTGGGCGCCTATCTGAACGGCTGGAAATCCAGGAAGGCCGCAGCCGAAGGCGACCTGTCGGTGCTGGACGCCGAGGAAGCCGGCGCCCGCGACGCCCTGACCGGCGCCTTCGAAGAGCTGAAGAAGTTCGAACACGTCGCCGAGACCACCCGCCTGAACCAGCTGATCGCCCTCGCCAAGCGCGAAACCGCCGCCTTCGACGCGCTGGGTCTGCGCAAGCGTGCGGTCTGACGACAAACAATTTTCTCCCTCCCCCTGCGGGGGAGGGTGGTCGCGCAGCGACCGGGTGGGGCCGGCTAGGCGCCGTCGCACCGAGTTGAGACAAGACAGGTTCGTGAGTCGTCGCCCTGCCCTCCCCACCCGGCTTCGGCTTCGCCTCAGCCACCCTCCCCGGAGCGGGGAGGGAGACGCATGACGCCCACCCGCCGCACAATCCTCGCCGCCCCGCTCGCGCTCGCCGCCTGCGACCGCTTCGCCTCGGCAGAGCCGTCGCCGCCCAACGTCCCCCCGCTGAAGTCCATCGCCCCGGCTCCCTTCGGCACGGCGATCAAGGCCAGCCAGATCGACGACCCGGACTGGGTCGCGCTGGCCCGCGCTAACGTCTCCCAACTCACGCCCGAGTGGGAGATGAAGATGGAGTACATCCTGGCGAACGGCCTGGACCGGCCCAACTTCGACCGCTCGGACCGTATCGCCGCCTTCGCCCAGGCTGAGGGCATGGCGATGCATGGCCACACCCTGATTTGGTACGCGCAGGGCAAGGAGGCCTTCGCCGGGCTGTCGGGCGCCGCCTTCGACCGCGCCTTCGACGGCTATATCGCAACGGTCGCCGGCCGCTATCGCGGCAAGGTGCGCAGCTGGGACGTGGTCAATGAGCCGATCCTGGACGACGGCTCGGGCATGCGTGACTGCCACTGGTCGGCGCGATACGGCCACGACGGCTATATCCTGCGCGCCTTCGAAAAGGCCCGGATCGCGGATCCTGACGCCGTCCTGTTTCTCAACGAATACAATCAGGAAAGCGTGCCGGCCAAGGGCGCGCAGTTCCTGAAACTGGTCGAGCGGCTGCTGAAGGCCGACTGTCCGCTGCAGGGCCTGGGCCTGCAATCCCACCTGTGGATCGACATCCCCGAGGGTGTCATCGCCGCCTATATGCGCGAGATCAGCCAGTTCGGCCTGCCGATCCATGTGTCCGAGCTGGACTGCACCCTGCGCACCGAAAACCGGCTGGACCTCCGCAGCCAGGCCGACCGGATCGCGGCCCAGGGCGCGCGCGTCACCGAACTGGCCTCGGCCTTCGCCGCCCTGCCCAGGGCCCAGCAGTTCGCCTTCACCGTCTGGGGCCTGCGCGACACCGACAGCTGGTATCGCCAGGGCGACAAGGACGACGGCCGGGACAAGCCCCTGCCCTTCGACAGCTTTGGCCGTCCCAATCCGATGGCGGCCGCCATCGCGGCAGGCTTCAAGACCGCCGCCTGACGACAGGCCTCTGAATACGGAAACGCCCGGCCGTCTTGCGACAGCCGGGCGTTCCTGTGCGAACCGGAGGGAGCGGCCGGTTTACTTCTTCTTGGCGGTCGCGGCGGCCGGCGCCTGGACCGAGGTCTGGGCCTGGGCTTGATGACCCCGGCGGTGCGCACGCGGGGCGCGGGCCGACGGCGCGGGGGTCGTCGCCGAAGCGGTCGCAGCCGGACGAGCGGTCATGGCGGTCGAGGGCGTGGGCTTGGCGCCGGCGAAGGCCGCGCCGCTGGTCAGGGCGACGAAGGCGACGGCGGAAACGGCGGCGGCGGTGCGGAAGGATTTCATGTCGATGTCTTTCGTTTGAAGGTCGAAGTCTCAGGCGTGTCGGGTGTCCTGCCGGCCGGGGACGTCGGCAGGACCAGCAAGGCGTCGGGCCTTACTTCTTCTTGGCGGGCGTCACGGCGCGGTGGGTGCGGGCGTGGCGGACCCGATGATGCGCACGGGCGGAGGCGGCGGGGCGGGCGTGAGCGCCCGACGACGGGGCCAAAGGCGTGCCGGCGAAGGCTGCGCCGCTGGTCAGGATCACCAGGGCGGCGGCGCCGAAAGCGGCGGTGGAACGGAAGGACTTCATGGCGGGTCTTTCTGTGTGTTTGGCGTCCGGCCTCGTGTCGGACAGTCACTGTTTCGGACCCGCGTCCGGCCGGTTCGCGGCCGGTCGGTGTCGCCGCGTATCGTCGGCGAAGAGAATTGTGTCCGACTGTATCCGCCGCGCTTTGGCCATGAGACAGGACGACAGATCGCGCTTCTTCCCGCTCGCCGAACGCCAATGTCCCAGACCTCCGCCGCCCCTGTCCTTCTGGTCGTCGACGACGACCGCGAGATCCGAAACCTGTTGTCCGACCATCTGGAACAGCACGGGTTTCGCACGGTGAAGGCCGCCGACGGCCGGGCGATGAAGGCGGCGCTAGAGGCTGGCCCGGTCGATCTGGTGGTGCTGGACCTGAACCTGCCGGACGAGGACGGCCTGTCGCTGTGTCGCGGCATCCGCGCGGCGTCCAAGACTCCCGTCATCATCCTGACGGCGCGCGGCGATCCCATCGACCGGATCGTGGGGCTGGAGATGGGCGCGGACGACTATATGGCCAAGCCGTTCGAGCCGCGCGAGCTGGTGGCCCGCATCCGCACTGTCCTGCGCCGCACCGGCGGCGAGGCGACGACGAACGAAGGGCGACACGCCGACTTCTCCGGCTGGTCGCTGGACATCGCCGCGCGGGCGCTGACGGCTCCGGACGGACGGCTGGCCCCGCTGTCGGGCGCCGACTTCGACCTGCTGCACGCCCTGGTCAGGAACGGCGGCAAGCCCCTGTCGCGCGAGCGGATCCGCGCCCTGTCCACCGTCGCCGACGCCGACGACCGCGCCATCGACCTGAGGGTCAGCCGCCTGCGCCAGAAGCTGGGCGACGACGCCAAGGCCCCGGCCCTGATCCGGACGGTGCGCAGCCTGGGCTATATGCTGGTCGGACCCGTCACATGGCGCGCCTGACCCCGCGCCACGGCCGGGCCGAGGCCGAGACCACGCGGCTGTTCCTGCTGCTGCTGGTCGGCGCCCTGCTGGCGGCGGGCGTGACCTTCGCCGCCCTGGGCCTGAACCATCGCCATCGCCTGTCCCAGGCCCATGACTTCACCACCGCCGAACGGATCGTGGATTTGGCCGGCTCCAGCGACGATCCCGCCGCCGGCCTGACGGACGGCCTGCCCGCTGCGGCCGGCCAAAGACTGGGCGCGCCCGATCCGTCGCTGACCCATGCGGTCGCCGAGGCGCTGAAGCGGCGGGGTGTGGACGGGGTCTCGGTCAAGGCGTTCGAGGCCTCGGCCGGGGCCTGCGGCGCCGCGACCGATCGCCTGCGGTGCCGCATCCTGGTCCTGCGGCCGGTCAATGGCGCGCCCGTCCCGGTGGCGATCAGCCTGCCGCCCGCTCCGCGCCCGTGGACGCTCAGCCGCGAGGCCGCTGTTCTGCTGTTTGCGGGTCTGGCCGCCGTGCTGTTGACCGGCTGGATGGCGTCGCGGCTGGCGGCCGGGCCGCTGAACCGTCTGTCCCGGGGGGCCGTCGCCCTCAGTCACGATCTGGATCGCCCGCCCCTGACCGAGGAGGGCGCGCGCGAGGTCCGCGAAGCCGCCGCCGCCCTGAACGCCATGCAGACCCGGCTGAAGGCCCTGATCGAGGATCGCACGCGCGTTCTGGCCGCCGTCGCCCACGACCTGCAGACGCCCCTGACCCGGATGCGACTGCGTGTCGAAAAGATCGAGGACGAGACCCTGCGCGCCCAGTTCATCAGCGACCTGGCGGGGATGCAGCATCTGGTCCGCGAAGGCCTGGACCTGGCCCGGATCGAAACCACGGTCGAAGCCGTGACCCCCGTCGATCTGGACGCGCTGCTGTCCGCCATCTGCGAGGACGCGGCCGAGGCGGGCCAGCCGGTCGTTTTCACCCAGGGCTGTCACGCCGTCGTGCCGACCCGGCCCCAGGCCCTGCGCCGCTGCCTGACCAATCTGATCGACAACGCCGTCCGCCACGGCGGCGATGCGGCCGTCAGCGCCGTGCGCGACGACCATGCGGTCCGCCTGATCGTGCGCGACCACGGTCCCGGCGTGGCGCCCGACCAGTTGGAGAAACTGTTCGAGCCCTTCTACCGCCTCGATCCGTCCCGCTCGCGCGACAGCGGCGGCTCCGGCCTGGGCCTGACCATCGCGCGACGCATGGCCGAACGCGCCGGCGCCCGTCTGACCCTCGCCAACGCCGACGGCGGCGGGCTGGAGGCGACCCTGACCTTTCCGCAGCCCTGACGAAAAGGTCGCGGCGCCTGCATCCGTTCGCCGCTCTCGCCGCCTCTCTCTGAAAGCGTTAGCGTGACGCGTTCAGGAGACCGCCCCTTGCCTCATTCGTCCCTCGCCCGCCGTCGTCCGGCCATCCTGCTGGCCGCCAGCGCCCTGGCCCTCACGCTCAGCCCGCTGGCCAGCGGTCCGGCCGCCGCCCAGGACGCGGCGCGCATGGACCAGGTGATCCGCGCCTCCAGCGACGCCGACGCCTTTTCCGGCGCCGTCCTGGTCGCCCGCAACGGTCGCATCCTTCTCGATCAGGGCTACGGCCTGGCCAATCGCGAGTGGAACATTCCCAACGACGGTGATGTGAAGTTCCGCCTGGGCTCGCTGTCGAAACAGTTCACCGCCGTCGCGGTCATGCTGCTGAACCAGCAGGGCAAGCTGGATCTGGATGCGCCGATCAAGACCTGGCTGCCCGACGCCCCGGCCGCCTGGGACGCGATCACCCCGCGCCATCTGCTCAGCCACACGGCGGGCGTGCCCAACTTCACCGACTTTTCCGACTTCGAGGCCCAGAAGACCCGGCCCGCGACGCTGCCGCAGCTGATCGCCCGCTTCCGCGACCGGCCGCTGGACTTCGCGCCAGGCTCCCGGTTCGCCTATTCCAACTCGGGCTATGTGCTGCTCAGCGCCATCATCGAGGCGGCCAGCGGCCAGACCTACGCCGACTTCGTAAACGCCAATCTGTTCCAGCCGCTGGGCATGAGCGACAGCGGTTACGACCGCCACGACGTGATACTGCCCCGCCGCGCCTCGGGCTATGCGCCGGGCGCCGACGGCGTCGTCAACGCCGACTATGTGGACATGACCATCCCCACCGGCGCCGGCGCCCTGTATTCGACCACCCACGACCTGCTGAAGTGGGAACAGGGCCTGTTCGGCGGGCGGCTGCTGAACGCCCAATCCATGACCGCCCTGACGACGCCGGTGCACAACGGCTACGCCATGGGGCTGGTGGTTGCCGAGGCCGACGGCAAGCGTCTGATCTGGCACAACGGGGGCATCGAGGGCTTCAACACCTATATGGCCTATGATCCGGGCGAACGGACCGCCGTCATCGTCCTGGGCAATCTGAACGGCGAGGCGCCCGACAAGCTGGGCGCGGCGCTCGTCACCCTGGCGCGCGGCGGAACCGTCACCCTGCCCAGCGAACGCCGCGCGGTCGTCCTCTCGTCCGAGGTGCTGAAGGCTTATGAGGGCGTCTACAATCTGTCCCCGACCTTCGCCCTGACGATCTCGGTCGTGGACGGCAAACTAATGGCCCAAGCCACCGGCCAGCCGGCCTTCGCACTGACGGCGGAAGCTGAGAACGCCTTCTACCTGACCGCCGTCGACGCCCAGATCACCTTCACCCGCGACGCAGCCGGCGCCGTCGAAGGCCTGGTCCTGCACCAGGGCGGCCGCGACATGCCGGCCAAGCGTCAGTAAGGCCGAAGCCATATCGGCGTCGGCCTAGAACACCTTGTTCAGGCCGGCGTCCTTCAACGTGCCGTTCGCCGTGTGTCGCGATTTGATGTCGCCATCGACGGTGAAGCGCTTGCCGTTGATCGGGCTTTCCCAAACCTCATGGTCGCCGCGACCTTGGCGAACGAACCAGCAGCCGGCGTCCTTGAGCTTGCGCTTGACGTCCGCGGTGTAGCTCAAGCGGCCAGGCCCAGCCTGACCCGGGTGCTGGCGTGAGCGATCAGTTCGATCGGCACATCTCGTGGATAGGCGTTCTCGCCCTCGCTGCCTTCCAGCAGGTCCTGAATCGCGCCGGGTATGCGTTCGATCAGCGCTTCCAGCGTGGCGGCCTCGATCCGAAGTCCGTGAACATCGCTGGACTCGGTCAGCCAAACGCCCGCTTCCGGGTCGAAGACGGCTTTGACGACGATGACCTTGCTCATGACAACTCCAGTTAAGGACAGCATATGGGTGTCGCCCAGAGGCTGAGTCAAATCCGACCGCACGACGCGACCATCATCCCGCCCCCCAACGCAAAACGCCCGCCGTCTCCGGCGGGCGTTTCGAAATCGCGGATCGAAGGTCGATCAGGCGGCGACGGTGACGACGCCTTCGGCCGGGTCGCGCAGGACATAGCCGCGGCCCCAGACGGTTTCGATATAGTGTTTGCCGTCGGCGGCGGTGGCCAGCTTCTTGCGCAGCTTGCAGATGAAGACGTCGATGATCTTCAGCTCGGGCTCGTCCATGCCGCCGTACAGGTGGTTCAGGAACATTTCCTTGGTCAGGGTCGTGCCCTTGCGGAGCGAGAGCAGCTCCAGCATCTGGTATTCCTTGCCCGTCAGGTGGACGCGGTGACCGTTCACCTCGACCGTCTTGGCGTCCAGGTTCACGGCGATCTCGCCGGTGTGGATGATCGCCTGGGCGTGACCCTTGGAGCGGCGGACCACGGCGTGGGTGCGCGCGATCAGTTCGTCCTTGTGGAAGGGCTTGGTCATATAGTCGTCGGCACCGCCGCCGAAGGTCTTGACCTTGGTTTCGATCTCGTGGCTGCCCGACAGGATCATGACCGGGGTGTTAACCTTGCCGACGCGCAGCTGGCGCAGCACTTCCAGGCCGCTCATGTCCGGCAGGTTCAGGTCAAGAAGAATGAGGTCGTAGTCATAGATCTTGCCCAGATCGATGCCTTCCTCGCCCAGATCCGTCGTATAGACGTTGAAGCCTTCCGACTTCAGCATCAGTTCGATGCTTTGGGCGGTTGCGTGATCGTCTTCAATCAACAGGACGCGCATACGTGCCCCTCCAGGCAAAAGCTTTGCGGTAACCACCCTGACACACGGCCGGGTAACCTTGTTCGCAAGTTAAGACGTGAAAACCTTAAGAAGGGTTAACGCCATCCAATTGAGGCGAATCTAGGCTGATTTGCGAATCGGCGTCGAGGGGCTGGAGTCAACGATTCGAAATTTATTAACCATGTTGGTTGGCGTGAGTGGCGAGTGACGGGTGATGAGTGGCGAGGCATCAGACCGTTGGCCATCAGAACATCTGCCGCTCGCTACATGCCGCTGGATCGCTCCCAAGTTCGTACGCCTACTCGCCACTCGCTACTCGCCACTCGCCACTCGCCACTCAGCACGCACAACGTCCCACCTGCAACCCCAAGGCGGTTAAGCCGCCACGACCGATTTTGGCGCATAGTAGGACAATATTCCTATCGCGACGTCGCAGCCGCCTATGATGCCGGCGTCGAGAGTTAGTGAGAGGGAGACGTTTCGTGCTGGAGGAATACAGGGTGCCGGTCACCGAGGAGGATCAGGTCAAGGCCGGGCTGGCCATTCATCTGATCGCGGCGCGCACCGGCGCCCATCCGTCGCAGATGACCGGTCGGGGTCGGATGAACCCCCGCGCGGCCCGCCCGCGCTGGCTGGCCATGTATCTGTCGCACGTCGCCTACGGCTGGACGATGGAGCGGGTCGGACACGTCTTCGGCGTCAATCGCGCCAGCGTCGGCGCCGCCTGCCGCTGGGTCGAGGACGAGCGCGAACAGCGCAGCATCGACGATCTGATGAACGACCTCGAAGGCTGCATCCAGGGCCTGTATCAGTCGCCCCGCCTGGAGCTGCCGCAATGAGCCGGCTTCTGGAACGCGCGCGCGATCTGATGGCCAAGCCCGGCGCCTGGCTGTCGGCCGAGGGCGGCGCCTATGCCTTGCGTCTGTCGCCGGATCGCCGCAGCCGCATCAGCCTGACCCTGACCGAGACCGAGTTTCGCGCCCTGATCGACCAGCCCGGCCTGCGCGTGCGGCCCGGCGGCGGCTGGTCGGGACGCGCCCAGCCGGACCCGACGCCGTCCCCCGCCCCCGGCCGTCCCGGCTTCGTGGCGGGTGAGCGCGACCTGATGCAGCCGGACGGCCGCATGGTCCGCGCATTGGCCAATCTGGGCGAAAGCCCCATCGCCTGGCTGGCGCGGCGCAAGGATGCGTCCGGCCGCCCCTGGCTGACCCCGGCCGAGGCCGCCGCCGGCGAACGGCTGCGGCGCGAGGCGGAACAGGCGACCAAGGGCGCCTCGGTCACCATGCGCTGGGACGCTCTGCCGACCGCCGACTCGGGAACCGCCGCGCGGATGGAGCCGACCGACCGCGCCCTGTCCGCCGCCCGCCGCGTCGAACAGGCGCTGACCGCCGTCGGCCCGCGCCTTCGCCCCATCCTGACCCGCATCTGCATCCACGGCGACAGCCTGCAATTGGCCGAAACGGGCCTCGGCCTGCGCCGCCGCCAAGGCAAGACCGTCCTGAAACAGGCGCTCCAGGCGCTGGCGGATCACTATGGGATGGGATGAAGTGCACAGATTGCACTGGATTTCTGACGCACGATCCGGACGTGGCAAATGTCGGGTTCGGGTGAAAAGCAGACCTTGTCGCTGGGAGCTTCCGCATTGCCGAAGGTTAACTTGATGGGGGTCGGACGAGACGACAAGGGTGCGCTCACGCGAGACGGTCGCGATCGAGGAAGCTGTCATGGTTAAGTTCACAGCCATCTTGGCCGCCGCATTTTTTGCGGCCGCGACGGCGCAGGCGCGCCCCGCTCAAAGCGACGTCAATGACGCTGGCCTGTCGCCGCTATCAGGTCTCGAGACGGCGGCGCCTCGGCTGCTATCGAGCCTGAAGATTGCGAGTCTCTCGGTCGCTATTCTGAAAGACGGGGAGATTGCTGAAGCCCGCGCGTGGGGACAGGCGTCGCCTGGCCAATCTGCAACAACCGAAACCCTCTACAATGTCGCGTCTCTGACGAAGCCTGTGAGCGCCGAGGTGGCGATGCGCCTTGCTGCCCAGGGACGGATTTCGCTCGACGAGCCTATGTCGGCCTATTGGGTGGATCCGGATGTGGCGGATGATCCTCGGTCGGGTCGACTGACACCCCGCCTTGTGATGAGCCATAGGAGCGGATTACCGAACTGGCGCCCGGCGGGGGGTGGTAAGCTCAGCTTCATCACTGAACCTGGCGAAACCTTCGGTTACTCTGGAGAGGGCTTTGAATGGCTGGCGCGGTTCATCGAGGCGAAAACCGACGAGCCTTTCGAAGATCTCGCTCAAGCACTCGTGTTCGAACCGGGCGCTATGCGCGATACCGCCTATACAAGACGAACGTGGGTTGAGGGCCGTCTCGCCGTCCCTTTCGACGCCGATCTCAATGTCCTGGCGCCGCAAGTGGCCGACCATTTCTTCGCGTCCGACGACCTAATTTCGACACCCCAGGATTACGCTCGCTTTTTGGTTGGGATGCTTAGAAAGCAAGGGGTCACACCCGATCTTTTCGCCGATAGGGAAAAGCTCCAAACTGTCCGTCGCACGCAAACCTGTCTGGCTGATGAGCCGGGCTGTGTGGCCGAAGATGGATTCGGTTTAGGTTGGGAGACCTTTCTGATCGGTGGGCGGCGTTTCCTGATGCACACCGGCATGGACGATGGGACCTTCACCTTCGTCTATCTGGAACCCCAGACCGGCGCGGGCCTCGTGCTGTTCACCAACAGCGCAAATGGCTGGAAGGCAGTCCTCCCCGTGCTTGAAGTGACAGGCGCAGATGCCGGGTTCATCGCTCATCTTCGGAGGAGTATTTCGTGAGAAGCATGCTCACGACCCTGAGACAGGCGAGCACGTTTCTATGAACGTGAAGGCCAGGGCGATGAACGTCCGGTGAGCTGGACGAAGTTTGCCCAGATGTGGAAGCTGGAGGGCAGCTCGTGGGAGTTGGCGCGGGTGTTGGGTTACGATCACGGCCCCCTGCCCTGGGCTCGCAGGGATGGAAACGGCGCATTGCCCGAACGTCTGACATGGGTCGAAAGCCGAAGCAGCCATCACGTCGGCAGACTGAAGGCCAGCGAGCGGAACAGGATCAGGTTCTGCTGGGACGCATAGACCACGCGGCTGAGGTCGGTCGCCTCGGGCGGCGGCGGCACATGCAGCGCCATCGACAGCAGATTGGTCAGGACGATGGTGGCCAACAGGAACAGCGGCGGGCTGAGCGCATCGTCGTAGCGACGCTCCTCGCTGTCGCTCTGCTCGCGGTCCGGATAGTCCATCGCCGCCAGCGGCCCGCGCAGGATGCGCCACAGGGTCAGGGGATAGAAGACCAGCCAGCTGACCGCCTCGAAGAGAAACTCCTCGAAACTGCGCAGGATCTTCAGCAGGTCCATTCGCGCCCCCGGTTACGACCCCGCGATCGTGGGTCGCCGGGCCGGCGGTTGCAACCCCCGACTACTGAACCGCCAGCGCCGCCTCGCGGATGCGGCCGACCATGCTGTTCAAGCCATTGGCGCGCTGGCGCGTCAGGGCCGAGGGCAGGCCCAGCCGATCCAGCGCCGCGCGGGCGTCGAAGGCGACGATCTCCGCCGCCGTGCGGCCGGAGTACAGTTTCAGCAGCAGGGCGATATTGCCCTTGGACAGGGCGCTGTCGCTGTCTGCGGCGAACCACAGCCGCCCGTCGTCCTGCGTCGTCGCCAGCCAGACCTGGGCCGCACAGCCCGGCACCTTGTTGGCCTCGATGCGGTCGGCCTCGTCCAGCGGGGCCAGCCCCTTGCCCAGTTCGATGACATATTCGATCCGCTGCTCCCAATCGCCCAGTAAGTCGAAATCCTCGGCCAGTTCGGCCAGGGTCTGGTCCAGGGTGTCGGTCGGGGGCGTGCGGTCGGTCATGCGCCGCCAGATAGGCCGCGCGGCCGTTAACGACAACCGGCCGTTTTGTCCCCCGATATTCATGGTGAACGCCGCAATGGGGTTCGCCTCAGGGGGGAGCGGCCTCGCACCGACTCAGCCGCAGCCCTAGTCTGGGCGCAGACGAAACCCATGGCCCGCCCTTCTTGAAACCCGACGCCCACGCCAGATTCGAGGACGACCCGACGCACGACGCGGCGTTGGGCGCCCCGCTGGTCGCCTTATGGCATGCGATCTGGGCGGTGGCGGTGGCCCTGACGGCGTTGGCGGCCCAGATGATGGACGGGCTGAAGGACGCGCCGCTGGCCGCCCTGCTGCTGATGGCCTTCCCCGGCGTGTTCGGCGTCGTGCTGATGGTGCGCGACAGCGTGGGGCTGAGGCTGGCCGTCATGGGCGGGTGGATTTTGGCCGCCACCGCCTCGGCCGGCCTGACCGGCGGCGTGACCGGCGCCCTGCCCGGTCTGATCCTGACGCCGCTGGCGGCGGGGATCGCCCTAGATCACGGCGTGCATCATGCCCGCGTCGGCGCCGATCGTCTGACCCGGATGGGCGCCGTTGCGGTGGCCCTGCCGCTGCTGGCGGGGCTGATCTCGACCTGGCTGAACGGGGCGGAGGCGCAAGGCCCCTTGCTGGCCGCCGTGTCGGGCCTGCTGGCCATGGGCGCGATCATCGCCGCCATGCGCCTGACCTGGAGCGCGCGCGAGCGTCGTCTGGCCGAAGCGGAAGAACAGGCCGCCCGGATCGCAGCTCTGCTGGAGGATCAGCCGGCCCTGACCCTGCTGCTCGATCCGTCGGGCCGCGCGGTCGCGACCTGGGGCACGCCGCCGCCCGCCCTGTCGGTGCTGGCGCTGACCGAACAGGGCCTGATCTCGGCGGTGCATGCGCCGGATCGCCCGGCCGTGTCCGCGGCCCTGTCCCGCGCCCTGTCGGGCCAACAGGTCGAGGTCCAGTTCACGCCGCGCATCGCCCTGGACCGTCGTGTCGTCATGATCCTGGGCCCGTTCCAGCATGAGGCGGACCGCCCGCGCCTGATCGCCCAGGCGTTCGACGGCACGGCCCAGTTCGCCCGCGAGCTGGGGCTGGAGACCGCCCGCGTCGAGGCCGAGGCCCAATCGGCCGGCAAGACCCGCTTCCTGGCCAATATGAGCCACGAGCTGCGCACCCCCCTGAACGCCGTGCTGGGTTTCGCCGACATCATGCGCCAGAAACTGTTCGGCCCCCTGCCCGAACGCTACGCCGGGTACGCCGACGCCATCCACCAGGCGGGCGGCCACCTGCTGGACCTGATCAACGACGTCCTGGACCTGTCCAAGATCGAGGCCGAACGCTACCAGCTGGCGATGGAGACGTTCGACGCCCGCGACGCCGTGTCCGCCGCCGTCGCCCTGGTCCGGCTCCAGGCCGACGACAAGGGGGTCGAGCTGGCCGCCGTCCTGCCGTCCGAGCCGATCAAGGTCCGCGCCGACGCCCGCGCCCTGAAGCAGATGGCGCTGAACCTGCTGTCCAATGCGGTCAAGTTCACCCCCGCCGGCGGCTCGGTCACCATCACCCTGGACGCCGACGGCCCGGATCTAGATCTGGCCGTGTCCGACACCGGCGTCGGCATCGCACCGCAAGACCTGCAACGCCTGGGCCGCCCCTTCGAACAGGCCGGCGGCGCCGACCAGAAAGCGCAAGGCACCGGCCTGGGCCTGTCCCTGGTCCGCAGCCTGACCGAACTGCACCGCGGCCGCATGACCATCGACAGCACCCTGGGCGAAGGCGCGGCGGTGATGATCCGGCTGCCGGTGATGGTGACGGCAGGGTCGCTGGATCCGCAACCGAGCGAAGCGCCGCCTGCGACGGTTGAGGCCTGAGCGTCAGCTTTGAGTTGTGAGAAAACGCGCGTATCTCTAGCAGTCTATGCAGAATGCCACTCTGTCTTGAGGCCCTGATATCCGCACAAAGCCGAAGCTTGCCATGCCATTGGGCCTGACGGTGGGGCTGATTGGACTGCTGTTGACGACTGCGCCAAGCCTGATCGGATCTGCCGCAACCCTGTTCGGTTGGGCGCGGTGCCCCGAGGAACTCAGCCTTGTCGTCGTCGCGCTCGGGCTGGTGCTGGCGCTGTCTGGCCTCGCCCTCACCCTGCGTGGGCTGCTAAAGGCAGCGAAGCCGAACGCGTCCCGTAAAGCCGACCCGACGCGTCGCGCCCCCTAAACCTGCCCCATCGCCAGGAAGGCCCTACCCGCCGCGAAATCCCCCGCCTCGAAGGTGGAGCGGGCGATGCTGCCGTCGCGGAACAGGAATTCGACGGTGAAGACCTCGCGCGGGTCCAGGGCCGACAGGGCGTCGGCGGCGGCGGCGGGGAACAGCCAGGCCTGACCGGCCGGGCGACCTTCGGGCAACAGCATCGTATCGGCGCTGGTCACGCCGGCGGCCCAGAAGGCGCGGCGTTGCGCGGCGGGCGGCAAGTCGTGCGACAGCCACGGACGCGGCGCCACCGTGTGGTCGCGCATCACCACCCGCACCCCGGTCGGTCGCGAGCGCCCTTGCCAGGACACTACGGCCGCCAGTTGATCGGGCCGGTCCATGCCGCCCACCACGCCGAACCGGACGGGCGAGGCGCCGGTCACGGTCGCCTGCATCAACCGCCAGGTCGGGCGCGCATAGGCGGCGCGATCCGCGCTCCACTTTCGGCGATCGCCCGGAAACTCCATCCGCGTCGTGCGCGACCAGCCGGAAAAGGCGGTCTGGACCCGGCCCTGAACCGTCTTCAGATCGGTCGAGCCGCACGGCGTCGTGTTCGCCCGCGCCCGCGCCCGCTGGGCCGTCTCAGCCAGTTGCCGGTCGTTGGACCCCGCGCGCAGGGCCGCGCCGCGCGCCTGCCAGGCGGCGGCCGTCAGGGCGGCGGTCAGTTGCGGCTCGAACAGGCCGCAGCGGTCGTTGGCGGCCAGCACGAAGCTGCGCTCATAGAAGCGGTCCTGCGGCGCGGCGAAGGCTGCGACGGGCGTCGCGGCGATCAGCACGGCCGACAGGAAACCTCTGGCTTGCCGGGGGGAAAGGCCTATCCTCATGCCCCGACCCTAGCGCGCCAGGGTTGGGGTTCCGTGTTCGAGCAGGGTTAGCGAATTGCTTCTTTCCAGCGACCTGTGGGTCAGCGCCCTGATCCGCCGCGCCCAGATCGAGGGCGCCTATGCGACCGTGGTCAAAAAGGGCGACGCCCGCGCCGGCTCGGTCATCGTCAAGGCCTACGACACCTCCACCCGCACCGCCCGCCTGTTCACCGAAGCCTTCGGAACCGACGGCGACCGCCTGTGGATCCAGCCCGTCACGTCCGACAGCGAAAGCGAACTGGACGCCTATATCGCCCGACAGAGGGGGTATGACCCGGACCTGTGGGTGGTCGAGATCGAGGACAAGCAGGGGCGGCACTTCATCACGGAGACGGTGCAGGGATAGATCGGCTCAAGAAGCCGCCACGCCATCTCGCTCCAGCTTTAGGGCGGCATCGCGCTCCGCCCTTGCCTTGATGATGCCGAGCACATTGTCATGGATATCGCCCATCATCAGTTCGCCCCAAAGTCTCGCGTACGGGTTCACATGCGTCTTGGCGACATAGCGGGTCGTCAGGGTCAACTCGGTCTGATGAGGCGAGATGCGGCGCAGCACATAGTCTCCGGATTTGATCGTCAGAAACTCGCCGTCCGGCGAGATGTGCTTGTCGGTGTAGTCCTGGACCGAACTGTTGGTGAAGTTGAAGTCCCAGCCCAACTTACGGCCCGGCGCCCAGGCGACGATCCGCTCCTCGAAGTTGACGTGATCGCCCCAATAGGCCGTTCTGACCGCTCCCACGCCGGAGCCGACAAGGCGGGATTCCGTCGGCCGCGGGATGCCGATCACGTCGTGGCTGATGGTCCAGCGGCCCTCGTCTGCGCGAATGTCATGGCTGGCGACGGCGTAGGGCCAGATGTCCTCGGGCGCGGCGCGCACGATAACCGCGCGGCTGACCGCGACAGCCTCATGGGGCGTCGGAAGCTGCGCCTCCACCATGGCCGCCGCCAAGGGAATGATCAGAAAGCTAGATTGCAGCGTCTTGCCACGACGATGACGCTGAGAGCGCATGATAAACGCCCCAGCCCAACCGCTGACGAGCCAGACGGGCGACAGCATGACGATGCAGATGACGCCCTCCTGGAGGACGAAATAGGAGGCCAGGCAGACCACGACCCCCAGCAGGCAGGGGACAAGCCAGTAAAAGCTGGTCGTTCGCGTTCGATCCGGATCGCCGATGTAGCAGATCAAAGCGCATAGGACGGCCGGAAGCAGAGCCAGAAACCAGATACTGGCGAACCAGATCGAGCCTGACTTCGATGCAGACAGCAGCAGAAATGCGCTCAGGGCGATCGCCAGCGCAAGGCCGAAGCCAGACAGAAGGCGTTTATGCAGTCTGCGCTTCTGCGTCGTTACGTTGTCGTCGACCACGACCAGCTCCGTCTTTTGTTTCTGTAAAAAGAGAAATCACAGGCCAAATGGATTAAGATCCGCGATCCTTCGGCCCCACAAACTTCAGAAGGCTCACGACTTTCGACCCCATGCGGATCAGTCGCATCAGTGTTTCGGGAGGGACGCCGAGCATCTGCTGATACCAGCCGTCGACCGTGTTGACGAACCCTTGGAGCCGCTCCAGACGCGCACGCACCTCGGGACTTATGCCTGCCCCCTGACCGTCGACGCTGGCGACTGCATCATTGATCGCCGCGACCATCGGGTCGATCTCGCGGGCCTTGCGACCCTGCGCCACCTTGGTCGCCATCTGCCAGAGATCGGTTTCGGCCTCGTAGTGATCGCGGCGGTCACCCAGGACCGGAACGCGGTGGATCAGCTTCCACGTCAGAAGTTCTTTGAGGCTGTTGGACACATTCGACCGCGCCAAACCCAGGGTCGTCGCGATGTCCTCGGCCGTGAGAGGTTTCTCGCTGAGATACAGAAGCGCCTGAATCTGAGCCACGGAACGGTTCACCCCCCACTGACCGCCAAGGTCGCCCCAGCGCAGCACGATCTGCTCCACAGCCAGCGGCAATGATCGGTCATTGGTTTCTGTCATGACAGAAATAAACGACGAACGACGTTTTGAGTCAACTGGTGGATCCCTAGCCCTACCCCTTGCGCCCGTCGAAGTCCGCGCGCGCCGCCTCGATGCGGTCGATGTTCTTTTCGGCCCAGGTCCAGACGCCGCAGAACGCTTCAGCCAGGGTGAAGCCCAGGTCGGTCAGGCGGTATTCAACCTTGGGCGGGATGACGGGGTGGACGGTGCGGATCACCAGGCCGTCGCGCTCCATCTGGCGCAGGGTCTGGGTCAGCATCTTCTGGCTGATGCCCCCGACCAGTTCGCCGACGCGGGTGAAACGGGTCTCGCCGTGCTCGGCCAGAACCTCCAGGATCAGCATGGTCCATTTGTCGGCGACGCGGCCGATCACGTCGTTGACCAGGGCCTCTACCCGCGGATCGGCGACCTCGCCGGTCTCGGGATGAGCAATTCTTGCAGGCGGAAGCGCCGTCATAGTCATTTCTTTCCGGACGGTAAGTAGGGCGGTTTCAAGTGCCTACTTTCGGTTGGAGAGTGAACGGCATACCTCGCTTTCATCGCTGACGCATCCCCAGGAGACGATCATGAACATCACCGGCAACACCATACTGATCACCGGCGGCGGCACGGGCATCGGCCGAGCCCTCGCCGAGGCGCTGCACGCGCGCGGCAATCAGATCATCATCACCGGCCGTCGCGAAGGCGTGCTGAGAGAGACGGCGGCCGCCAATCCCGGCATGGCCTGGGCGACGCTGGACATGGAGGACGCTGCGGCCGTCGCCGACTTCGGCGCCCAGGTCGTCAAGGACCACCCCGCCCTGAACGCCGTCATTCTGAACGCCGGCATCATGAAGGCAGAGGACCTGAAGGCCCAGCCGTTCGACCTGGCCGTCGTGGAGGCGATCATCGCCACCAATCTGTTGGGGCCGATCCGCCTGACGGCCGCCCTGTTGCCGCATCTGACGGCCCAGCCGAAGGCGACGGTGATGACGGTGACCTCGGGCCTGGCCTTCGTCCCGCTGACGGCGACGCCGACCTACAATGCGACCAAGGCGGCGTTGCATTCGTGGAGCCAGTCTCTGCGGCACCAACTGGCGAACACTGGGGTCGAGGTGCTGGAGTTGGCCCCTCCCGGCGTGGCCACCGACCTGATGCCGGGCCATGCGGAAAACCCTGCCTCCATGCCGCTGGCCGACTATACGGCCGAGGTGATCGGCCTGATCGAGCGTGGCGAGACCCCGCGCGGCGAAATCCTGGTCGAACGAGTCAAGCCGCTGCGGTTCGCTGAGGCAAACGGCTATGAGGCGGTGTTCGAGCAGTTGAACGGCGCGCACTAGACGGGATCATTCCCGGTCAAAAGCGGTCAGGGTCGGCGGGACAAGCCGCCGATCCAACGACCGAAGGCGGCTTTGCGACCCGGCGATGCCATCAAGCAGCGCACCCCGATGGCCCTTTGTGCGTTACATGCAAAGCTGAAGGAGCGCGTTTGATGGCCGCCGAAAAGACCGCTATCCTCTACCGAATGGTTATGGAAAAGCACGTTTGCCCTTGGGGTCTGCGCGCCAAACATCTGCTGAAGAGCCAGGGCTTAGTCGTCGACGACCGCTGGCTGATTACGCGCGAACAGACCGACGCCTTCAAGGCCGAGCATGGCGTCAAGACGACGCCGCAGACCTTTATCAACGGACAAAGGATCGGCGGCTACGACGATCTCAGGCGTGTCCTGGGCAAGCCGGTCAAGGATCCGAACCGCAAGACCGATACCCCGGTGCTTGTCGTATTCGCCGTCACGGCCCTGATGGCGATCGCCGCCAGTTACGCCGCCGGGACGTTGCTGACGATGCGGACGCCCGAGTGGTTCATCGCCTTTTCCATGTGCGCCCTGGCGATGCTGAAGCTGCGGGATCTGGACGGATTCGCCACCATGTTCCTGGGATACGACCTGCTGGCGCGACGCTGGGTGCCGTACGCCTACATCTATCCGTTCGTCGAGCTTGGGGCCGGCGTCCTGATGATCGCGAACGTGCTGACGTGGCTGTCGGCGCCGGCGGCCGCCTTCGTGGGTCTGATCGGAGGCTGGTCGGTGTTCAAGGCCGTCTACATCCAGAAACGCGAACTCAAATGCGCCTGCGTCGGCGGCGACAGCAATGTGCCGCTCGGTTTCCTGTCCCTGACCGAGAACGTGATGATGGTCCTGATGGCGGCGTGGGTGGGCTGGATGGCCTGGGCCTGAGGCCTCACCTCAGACCAGCAGCGCCGATCAATCCTCGTCCATCTTCAGGGCGGCGATGAAGGCTTCCTGCGGAATCTCGACCTTGCCGAACTGGCGCATGCGCTTCTTCCCCGCCTTCTGCTTTTCCAGAAGCTTCTTCTTGCGGGTGGCGTCGCCGCCGTAGCATTTCGAGGTCACGTCCTTGCGCAGGGCGCGGACGGTCTCGCGGGCGATGATCTTGCCGCCGATGGCCGCCTGGATCGGGATCTGGAACAGGTGGGGCGGGATCAGTTCCTTCATCTTCTCGACCATGCCCCGGCCGCGCGTCTCGGCGCGGGCGCGGTGGACCAGCATCGACAGGGCGTCGACCGGCTCGGCGTTGACCAGGATGGACATCTTCACCAGGTCGCCGACCTTGTATTCGGTGATCTCGTAGTCGAACGAGGCATAGCCCTTCGAGATCGACTTCAGCCGGTCGTAGAAGTCGAACACCACCTCGTTCAGCGGCAGCTCATAGACCACCATGGCGCGGTTGCCGACGTAGGACAGTTCGATCTGCTGGCCGCGACGGTCCTGGCACAGCTTGATGACGCCGCCCAGGTATTCGTCGGGCGTCAGGATGGTGGCCTTGATCCAGGGCTCGGCGATGGTCTCGATCTGCATCACGTCGGGCAGGTCGGCCGGGTTGTGCAGGTCCATTTCGGAGCCGTCGCGCAGGCCGATCTTGTAGACGACGGACGGCGCCGTGGCGATCAGGTCGAGGTTGAACTCGCGGCTCAGGCGCTCCTGGATGATCTCCAGGTGCAGCAAACCCAAAAAGCCGCAGCGGAAGCCGAAGCCCAGCGCCGCCGAGCTTTCCATCTCATAGGTGAAGGAGGCGTCGTTCAGGCGCAGCTTGCCGATCGCGGCGCGCAGGTCCTCGAAGTCGGCGGCGTCCACCGGGAACAGGCCGCAGAAGACCACCGACTGGACTTCCTTGAACCCCTTCAGCGGCTCGGCGGTCGGCTTCTTCTCATCGGTGATGGTGTCGCCGACGGCGGCGTGGGCCACTTCCTTGATCTGGGCGGTGATGAAGCCGACCTCGCCGGGGCCGAGCTGGTCCACGGGCGTGTTCTTGGGCAGGAAGACGCCGACCCGGTCGATCAGGTGGGTCGAGCCGTTGCGCATCATCTTGACCCGCATCCCGGTCTTCAGCACGCCGTCGAAGACGCGCACCAGCACGACGACGCCCAGATAGGGGTCGTACCAGGCGTCGACCAGCATGGCCTTCAGCGGCGCGTTCACGTCGCCCTTGGGCGCCGGCAGCTTGGTCACGATGGCCTCCAGCACCTCCTCGATGCCGATGCCCGACTTGGCGCTGGCCAGGACCGCTTCGGAGGCGTCGATACCGATCACGTCCTCGATCTGGGCGCGCACGCGGTCCGGCTCGGCGGCCGGCAGATCGACCTTGTTCAGGACCGGGACGATCTCGTGGTTGTTGTCGATGGCCTGATAGACATTGGCCAGGGTCTGGGCCTCGACCCCTTGCGAGGCGTCCACGACCAGCAGCGAGCCTTCGCAGGCGGCCAAGGACCGGCTGACCTCATAGGCGAAGTCCACGTGGCCCGGCGTGTCCATCAGGTTCAGGATATAGTCCTGCCCGTCCTTGGCCCGATAGGTCAGGCGCACGGTCTGGGCCTTGATGGTGATGCCCCGTTCCTTCTCGATCTCCATATTGTCGAGCACCTGCTCGGACATCTCGCGCGCGGTCAGGCCGCCGGTGTGCTGGATCAGGCGGTCGGACAGGGTCGACTTGCCATGGTCGATGTGCGCGACCACGCTGAAGTTGCGAATGTTCGAGATCGGGGGAGTCGTCATCCGCGCGCCCCTATCACGCGCGGGCGCTGGGGACCAGACGCGGCACGATCCGCAGCCAGCACGGCCGCGTATTACAGCTTGGCAATGATGGCGTTTGTCTTTGAGCGCGGCCCTGGGACGCTATAAGGGAAACAGCCATCGCCTGATCGCTCTTCAAGGACGTTTTTCGTGCTCCAGACGACCCGACCCACACTTCTGGCCGGTGCGGCCGTTCTGGCCGTCCTGCTGCTGGCCGGCTGCGGCGGCGGAGACGACAAGAAGGCCGACGGCAAGGAGGCGGCCGGCGCGCGCCAGACCGTGACCGCCGCGACCGTGACCCAGATCAACCTGGCCCGCACGGTCAACGCCTCGGGCTCTGTCTCCGCCTGGGAAGAGGTGCCGGTGGCGGCCGAGACCGGCGGCCTGACCGCCGTCGCCGTCTATGTTGACGAAGGCTCCTACGTGCGTCAGGGCCAGCCGCTGGTGCAGATGAACGACGTCCTGCTGCGCGCCCAGCTGCGCCAGCAGCAGGCCCAGGTGCAACTGGCCGAGGCCAATGTGGCGCGCGACAACGCGGCGCTTGATCGCGCGCAGCAGCTTAAGGAACGCGGCTTCCTCAGCCAGGCGTCGCTAGACACGGCCCTGGCGAACCAGCGCAGCTCGAACGCCAATCTGGCCGCCGCCCGCGCGGCCCTCAGCCAGACCCAGACCCAGTTGTCACAGGCGACCATCCGCGCGCCCGTCAGCGGCCTGATCATCAGCCGTAGCGTCACCAAGGGCCAGATCATCGCCGCCGGGACCGAACTGTTCCGCATGGTGCGCGACGGCCGGCTGGAACTGGACGCCCAGGTGCCGGAAACCGAACTGTCGCTGGTCCGCGCCGGTCAGTCCGCGATCGTGACCTCCAGCGAGGCCGGCCAGACCACCGGCTCGGTCCGGATCGTCACGCCCGAGGTGAATGCGCAGACCCGCCTGGGCCTGGCGCGCATATCCCTGGCGCCCGGCGCCCAGCTGCGGCCCGGCATGTTCGCCCGCGCCGAGATCGCCGTCGGCGATCAGCCCGCCCTGGTCGTGCCGTCCTCGGCGGTCGTCTATCGCGAGGCCAAGGCCGGCGTCTATGTCGTGGGTCAGGGCGATGTCGTCCGCTTCGTCCCGGTCACGACCGGCGTTCGCAGCGGCGACCGCGTCGCGGTCACGGGCGTCCAGG
The DNA here is from genome assembly GCF_017086445.1 of Brevundimonas fontaquae. Classification (NCBI taxonomy): domain Bacteria; kingdom Pseudomonadati; phylum Pseudomonadota; class Alphaproteobacteria; order Caulobacterales; family Caulobacteraceae; genus Brevundimonas; species Brevundimonas fontaquae. The sequence continues at coordinate 3,092,483 of NZ_CP070968.1, forward strand.
CCGGTCAGCGCGTCGTGGTTCAGGGCGCAGGCTTCCTGGGCGAAGGCGACCATGTGACGGTGGCCCCGGCCACGGCGGCGCCCCAGGCGGCGGCGCCCGCCGCCCCTGCCCCCGCCGCTGCAGCCGCGCGCTAGGATCGGACCGATGGGCTTTCAGAACATCTCGTCCTGGTCGATCAGGAACCCGATTCCCATCGTCCTGCTGTTCGTCGTCCTGACGATCGCGGGGACGATGAGCTATTTCAAGCTCAGGACGAATAACTTCCCCGACGTGGATCTGCCGGTCGTCGCCGTCACGGTGGTCCAGGCCGGCGCCGCCCCGACGGAGATGGAGACGCAGGTCACCCGCTTGGTCGAGGATGCGGTGGCGGGCCTGGGCTCGGTCAAGCACATCACCTCGGTCGTCAACGAGGGGGTGTCGACCACCTCCATCGAGTTCCAGCTGGGCGTGAACCTGGAGAAGGTCACCAACGACGTCCGAAACGCCGTCAGCGGCATCCGCCAGAACCTGCCCGCCGACGTTCAGGAACCGATCGTTCAGCGCATCGAGTTCACCGCCATCCCCTTCGCCAACTTCGTGGTGCGGGCGCCGGGCATGAGCCCCGAGGAGCTGAGCTGGTTCGTGGACAACACCGTGGCCAAACGCCTGTTGTCGGTGCGCGGCGTCAGCCAGATCAGCCGTGACGGCGGCGTCAGTCGTGAAATCCGCATCAAGCTGGACCCCGCGCGGCTCGCCGCCTCGGGCGTGACGGCGGCCCAGGTGTCGAACCAGCTGCGCGCCTCCAACATCAACCTGCCGGGCGGCCGCGGCGAGATCGCGGGCGAGGAGCAGGCCATCCGCACCGTCGGTTCGGCCAAGTCGGTCGAACAGCTGCGCGAGACCCTGATCCCCATCGGCAGCCGCAGCGTGCGGCTGGGCGACCTGGGCCAGATCACCGACGAATGGTCCGAGCCGCGCGGCCGCGCCCGCTTCAACGGTCAGGAAGTCGTCGGCTTCGGCGTCTCGCGCGCCATCGGCTCGTCCGAGGTGGACGTCTATGACCGCGTCAAGGCCGAGATCGAGAAGCTGGACCAGGAGCGCGGCGACGTCGCGATCGAGGAGGTGGCCAACACCACCGAGGACGTCGTCAACAACTTCCACGCCTCGGTCGAGACCCTGGTGCTGGGCGCCCTGCTGGCGATCGCGGTCGTCTTCATCTTCCTGCGGGACTGGCGCGCGACCCTGATCGCGGCGGTGGCCATGCCGCTGTCGCTGATCCCGACCTTCTGGGTGATGGACCTGACGAACCAGTCGCTGAACGTCGTGACGCTGCTGGCCCTGTCGTTGACCATCGGCATCCTGGTCGACGACGCCATCGTGGAGATCGAGAACATCGTCCGCCACATCCGCGACGGCAAGGCCCCCTACCCCGCCGCCATCGAGGCGGCCGACGAGATCGGCCTGGCGGTCATGGCGACGACGGCGACCCTGATTGCGGTGTTCGCCCCCACCGGCTTCATGCCCGGCGTCGTCGGCCAGTTCTTCAAGAGCTTCGCCATCGCCACCTGCGTCAGCGTTCTGTTCTCGCTGCTCGTGGCGCGAACCCTGACGCCGCTGATGGGCGCCTATCTGCTGAAGCGCGACCAGGGCAAGGAGCATAAGGACCCGTTCTGGATGGGGCCCTATCTGAAGGCCCTGAACTGGGCGCTGGGCGACGACTGGCGCAAGCGTCGGGCCGAGCACCATCCGCACGCCGGCTGGTTCCGCCGCAAGGTCGCGGACCGGATGTTCGATCACCGGCTGTGGGTGCTGGGGATGGGGATCCTGTTCTTCTTCGTGTCGATCTTCCTGGCGACAAAGCTGCCGGGCGAGTTCATTCCGGTCGAGGACATCTCGCGCTCCACCGTGACGGTGCAGTTGCCGCCGGGCGCGACCCTGGCCGAGACGGATTCGGCCGTGCAACGCATCAACCGCGAACTGATGAAACGGCCAGAGGTCGCGTCGGTCTATTCGTCCGTCGGTTCAGCGACGACCAGCTTCGGCCCCGGCGGCGGCGGTTCGGCCGGCGAGGTGCGCAGCGCCAATCTGACCGTCAATCTGGTCGGGCGCTGGGATCGCAAGCTGAACCAGCAGGAGTTCGAGCGCGACATGGGGCCGGTGTTGCGCCAGATTCCCGGCGCGCGGATTCAGTTCGGCGCCGCGGGCGGCGGCGGTGGGTCCAGCCTTCTGACCATCGCCCTGGTCGGGGACGACCCCAATGTGCTCGAGCCGGCGGCCGCCAGGGTCGAGCGCGAGATGCGCAACATTCCGGGCCTGTCCAATGTGGTGTCCTCGGCCTCGCTCGTGAGGCCGGAAATTCTGGTCACGCCGCGCGCCGACGTCGCCGCCCTGCAGGGCGTGTCGACCCAGGACATCAGCCAGGTGGCGCGCGTCGCCACCCTGGGCGACGCCGATCAACTGTTGCCCAAGTTCAATTTGGGTGACCGCCAGGTGCCGATCCGGGTCATGCTGACGGAACAGGCGCGTTCGGACCTGGGCGTGCTGGAAAACCTTCAGGTGCCGACGGCGTCGGGCGCAACGGTGCCCCTGTCGGCGGTGGCGGACATCACTTTCGGCGCCGGCCCCAACCAGATCAATCGTCTGGACCGGCTGCGGGTGGCCAACATCACCGCCGAACTGACCGGCCTGACCCTGAGCCAGGGGACGCAGGCGGTGAACGATCTGCCGGCGATCAAGTCCCTGCCGCAGGGCGTCAGCCAGAAGCCGTCGGGCGACGCCGAAAGCTTCCAGGAGCTGGGCATGGGCTTCGCCTTCGCCATCATCACCGGCATTCTGCTGATGTATGTCGTGCTGGTCCTGCTGTTTAAAAGCTTCTTCCACCCGATCACCATCCTGGCGGCGCTTCCGGTGTCGTTCGGGGGCGCCTTCTTCCTGCTGCTGGTGACGGGCAAGTCGCTGTCCATGCCGGCCCTGATCGGCATCATCATGCTGACCGGGATCGCGGCGAAGAACTCCATCCTGCTGGTCGACTACGCCATCATGGCGATTGACAAGGGGATGAACCGCCACGACGCCCTGATGGACGCGGCCCACAAGCGGGCGCGGCCGATCATCATGACGACCATGGCGATGGGACTGGGGATGCTGCCCATCGCAGCGGCGTTCGGCGAAGGCACCGCCTTCCGCTCGCCCATGGCTATCGCGGTCATCGGCGGGCTGATCACCTCGACCGCCCTGTCGCTGCTGTTCGTGCCGGTGGTGTTCAGCCTGATCGACGGGGTGAAGCGCCGCCTGGAAAGCCGAATGGACAAGATGTTCCACGGCCAGCACGGGCATGAGGAGCCGGCGGCGACGGAGGATCGCCCGGCCTGATCCGCCCACGACGCTTGAACGACCAAGGCCCGGCGGAGCGATCCGACCGGGCCTTTCTTTGGACGCTGTGGCGTCTGCGATCTAGGGCGTGACCGGCGCGCTTGGCCAGGACAGGCGAGCGATCGCGCCGGGCGAGGCGGCCCGCAGCGACCATTCTCCGCCGAGCTGTCGCGCCAGGGCCGTGATGATCCGCAGGCCCAGGCTGGTCGGTTCGCCGCTCGCCTCCTCGGAAAGGCCGACGCCGTCGTCGGCGACAGTCAGGGTGCGGACGGCGCCGTCGTCGCACAGGTCTATCGCGATCCGGCCCGGCCGGTCGGGGAAGGCGTGCTCCAGCGCGTTGTTGACGCATTCCAGCATGATCAGGACCACGGGCGTGGCCTCCTCGGCCGACAGAACCACGTCGCCGCTGGAGATGGAGACAATCACGTCGTCACGCGCGGCCGCCGTCAGCGCATCGTCGACGATCGATCGCGCCAAATCCTGAAAAGCGGTGTTCTTCTGGTCTGCGTCGGCCAGACTGCGCTGGATGCGGGCCACCAGACCCGTGCGGGACGAGGCGTCGGCCAAAGCCTTTCTGGCGCCTGGGTCGGCGGCGGCGCGCGCCTCCAGGCCCAACAAGGCGCTGACCACCTGAATATTGTTCGACACCCGGTGCTGCACTTCTCTGAGCAGAATGTCGCGGCTTTCCGCGAGCGCGGCGTTGCGCTCGACTTGGCGCGCCAGCCTGGCCGACGCCTTGTCCATGCCGACGATGAAAAAGATGTCGACGGCGACGACAAAGGCGTAAAAGCCGATGGCGACGAAGGTCGCGACGCCCAGGTCGAAGCCCGGCGGGCCGATCCAGAACCACCAGGCCGACAACCCCGACAGGGTCGCTGTCAGGACCGCCGGGCGCAGGCCCGCATAGAAGGCGACCAGCACGACGGCCGGGAAGAAGGTCAGATAGGGAAAGCCCGGCGGAAACCAGGGCGCCAGCCCATAGCGCAGCCCAAAGGCGACGGCCCATGCGGTGATCGCAAAGGCGTAACCACGCCAGATTGGATAACGAAGCGCCTGATGACGCATAGGATTCCTCAATGGACGCCGAGCGTCGGTGAACCGGTGTATCGAGCAGCGAAAGCGCCGCGTCCAGCCCAGCTTGGTGACCAAAGCGGGTTAAAATGACGGTAGCGGCGGCCTAGCCGGCGTCTCACGACCATCCGTTGCTCTGTCAGCCATTCCATCCAAGAAAAAGGGCCGGCCGGTTTCCCGGTCGGCCCTTGGTCGTTCAGCCTTGAAGGCTGGCGATCAGTATTTGACCTTCAGCGTCACGCCGTAGGTGCGCGGGGCGCCGAGGTAGGCGTTATACGTCGCCGTATCGGTGGCCATATTGTAGTAGGTGCCGTCCGCCTGAGGCGTCGTGGTGTTGGTGAAGGCCGTACCCTGCAGCGGGGCGGCGAAGCCGACCTGGGTGTATTCTTCTTCCAGCAGGTTCTGGCCCCAGACCTCCAGAGTCCAGCGTTCGTCCGCCGAACCGATCGAGACCCGGCCGTTGACGACGGTGAACGCGTCCTGGTTCTTGTACGGCAGCAGGTCCGAGCCGGTGTTGTATTCGGTCGAATATTTGGCCGACAGGTTGAAGCCGCCGCGCAGGCCGCCGCCCAGTTCGCGGTCGAACGCCAGTGCGCCGGTCAGCGACCATTCCGGAGCGAACGAAGCACGCGCGCCCGGCAGCAGCGACAACTGCGGGAAGCGGCCGGGGCTGGACAGGTCGCCCGCGCCGAACACGCCGTATTTGGCGTCGGTGTAGGTCACGCCGCCTTGGAAGCTCAGGCCCTCGACCGGGGTGAACCAGACCATGTCGGCGTCGACGCCGCGCGATTTCAGCTCGGGAATCGATTCCACCACGAAGGCGGTACCCAGGAAGGTGTTCAGCTGGAAGTTCTCGAACTTCTGGTCGAAGTAGGTGACGTTCAGCAGCATGGTGCGGTCGAACAGGGTCGTCTTGATCCCCGCTTCATAGCTGTCGACGGTCTCGGCCTCGAAGAACAGCGAGGCGTCCGGCGTCACGCCCGTCTGCACCCGGTCCATATTGTAGCCCGCGCCCTTGTAGCCGCGCGCATACGAGCCATAGACCATGATCGACGGATTGAAGCGGTAGGACGCCTTGATCGTGCCCGACAGGTCGGTGTCGCTGAACTTCTCCTGGATCCGGCGACCGTCGTACTGCGGATTGGACCAGGGCAGGCACAGCAGGCCGAGCGCAGCGGCCGGGGTGCGGACATTGGCCGTCCCAGGGATGCCGGACGCCGGCAGCGTGGGAGCCAGGTTGTTGGTCAGGGCGCCGCCGCAGGCCGCGCCGTTGGCGCCCAGGTTGTCCTGGATGCCCAGCAGACGCTTGCTGTCGTAGGTGTAGCGCAGACCCAGGTTGATATCGAAGGCCTCGGTCACCCGGTAGGTGTTGTTGGTGAAGACGGCGACCGATTCCGAACGTTGCGAATAGTGGTCCTCATAGGCCTTGCCGACGCCGAAGGTCGGGGCGGTTGCCGACGGCGGAACCAGACCGACGGCGCATAGGGCCGTCCCTACTGGCAGCGGCAGTTGCGCGGTGGTCGCCGTGTTGACCAGCAGGCCCTGCGGGTTGGTGAAGCAGCCAATCCGACCGGGGTTTGGCCCGCCCAAGGCCGCCGGCACGCTGGCCGTCAGCAGCAGGGAGGCGAAGGCGTTGTAGTCCGAGCCGTAGACATAGCTGTCGTCGCGATAGACGCCTTCCTTGGTGGCGAACAGACCGACCAGCCAGTCCAGCTTGTCCGACGTGCCGGCCAGGCGGAACTCCTGCGTCAGGTTGTCGACGCCGTAGCCGTTGGAGCCGTCGTTGGCGCGGTACAGGATGTCGGCGCCGGTGTAGTCGAGGTCCATCCCCTGCTGGAACGACCAGTCGCGCCACGAGGTCTGCGACGTCAGGGTGGCGTTGATGCTGGGGAAGTCGATGGTGGCTTCCGCCGACAGACCCATGTCCTCGATCTCTTGCGGCGTCTCGCGGTTCGAATAGGCCAGGCGCGAGAAGGGCACCGTGCCGAAGCCGGCGACCGGCGGACGCTGGCCCGGGCCGTTCGGCGCGGTCAGGGCGGCGATGAAGGCCTGCGACGGGCCGACGCGCGTCTGCACGGCGACGCAGCAGTATTCCTCGCGCTTGGTGTAGTCGGCGATCAGGCGCACCGAGACGTCGTCGCTGGGCAGGATCAGCAGCTGGCCGCGCGTGGTCCAGTAGTCCTGGGTCTGGTCGTCCTTGCGGGTGTTGGGGCCGTCGCCGTTATTGACGTCGTAGAAGCCGTCACGCTCGCGGTGCGCGACGAACAGGCGACCCGCGATCTGGTCGGTCAGGCCCCCGGTGACGGACACCGAACCGCCGATGGCGCCGAAGTTGCCGGCGGTCAGTTCGCCCGAGATCGACGGGTCGAACGAGGGGCGCTCGGTGATGATGTTGATGACGCCGGCCGAGGTGTTCTTGCCGAACAGGGTGCCCTGCGGGCCCTTCAGGACCTCGATGCGGCTCAGTTCGCCCAGATCGCCGAAGCCGACCGAGTTGCGCGAGCGATAGACGCCGTCGATCACCACGCCGACCGAGCTTTCCAGGCCGGGGTTGTCGCCGACGGTGCCGGCGCCGCGGATGCGCACGGTGGTCGAGGCTTCCGACTGGGTCGAGGTGACGGTCATGCCCGGCGTCAGGATCTGCAGATCCTTGATGTCCTGCACGCCCGCGCCGTCCAGGATTTCCTGCGACAGGGTCGTGACCACGATCGGCACGTCCTGCAGGCTCTGCTCGCGCTTCTGGGCGGTGACGATGATGTCATCGACGCTGGCGGGCGCTTCCTGCGCGGCGGCGACGCCGGCGAAGCCCATCACGGCGGCGCCCATGACGGCGGCGGACACAGTGGTCCTGAGTTGAAGATTGCGGCGCATAGGCGTCCTCCCGGCTGAAGCCGCGACGCCATGGGCGATCGCAGCGTTTCCTGTTCCCTCGACGTCCCCTACGTGGGGGATCATTCGTTAGGGACAGGCTAAGCGCGGTTCGGGCCGACCGACAAGCGAGCGTTGTTACCCGCGACCATTTTTCGCCGTGGATTCGCCTTTGTGTGTCGAGGAAGCGACAGAAAACGCTGACGCTAGGTCAGTTTTTGCCCGTCTTTCGGCCCCAGAGGCTCCACCTCGGGCTGTAAGGCGGCGGGGTCGATCTCACGACCGCGACCGGCGAAACCGAGCACCAGGGCCGCCGCGATCGCCGACAGGATCGAGCCGCCGATGACGCCCAGCTTGACCTCGACCTGTTCGGGCGAATCGACCGCGCCGGGGAAGGCCAGGACGCCGATGAACAGGCTCATGGTGAAGCCGACCCCGCACAGCAGGGAGACGCCATAGACTTGCAGCCAGCTGGCGCCCGTCGGCCGCGCGCCGATCCTCAGCGCCGAGGCCATCCAGGCGGCGCCCAGGACGCCGATCTGCTTGCCGAAGAACAGGCCCAGCGCGATGGCGATGACCAGGGGCGCGAACGCCTGCTCCAGCGACAGGCCGGCGAAGGAGACGCCCGCCTTGGCGAAGGCGAACAGCGGCAGGACCAAAAAGGCGTTCCACGGATGCAGATCGTGCATCGCCTCCTTCAGCGGGCTCTGGCCGTCTTCGGCGCGGCCCTTGATCGGCACGATCATGGCGAAGGCCACAGCGGTCAGGGAGGTGCTGAGCCCCGACAGCACGGTCAGATACCAGACCAGGGCGAACCCCAGCACCCAGAAGGGCGAAGGGATGCGGATGCGGTGCGCCGCGACCGCACCGATCGCCAGCGCGCCCAGCGCCCAGAACAGCGGCGTCCAGTTCGCGCCCTCGCTGAACAGCACGGCGATCAGGGCGATGGCGCCAAGGTCGTCGACGATGGCGAGGGTCAGCAGGAAGACCCGCAACGACGAGGGCAAGCCCTTGCCGACAAAACCGAAGATGGCCAGCGCAAAGGCGATGTCGGTCGCCAGCGGGATGGGCCAGCCCGCATGCGGCGCGCCGATGGCGCCGGACAGCAGCAGATAGACCGCCGCCGGCCCCGCCATGCCTCCGAGCGCCGCCAGCACCGGCGTGGCGAGTTTGCGCGGGTCACTCAGTTCGCCGCGCACGATCTCGTATTTGATCTCCAGCCCCACGACGAGGAAGAAGATCGCCATCAGACCTTCCTTGATCCAGTCGGAGATCGTCTCCTCCAGCCGGATCGGACCGATCTGCAAGACGTGGTAGCTCTTCAGCCAGGCGAAATAGTCGGCCGACCAGGGCGAGTTGGCGATCGCCACGGCGGCGATGGCGGCCAGCGCCAAGGCCGAGCCGGATGCGGCCTCGGTCTTGAGGAAATCAAGTGTCAGTTTGCGCGCCACGGCGGCCTCCTAGCGAACGGAAGTTTCGTCGTGACGCCAGGTTATCGACGGGCGTCGGACCGGATTCGCCGCTCGGGTGTCGAGCGCGCCAGCCTGGCCGCGCGGAGCGGCCTGATCTCTGGGCACAAGAATACGGAACCCGGACGAAGGTTCAACCCCAACCGTCGCCGTAAGACGACTTGCGAAACCGGCGCGGCCGCCGCACCTAACCCTAATGCCCGTCTCCCCCGCCTACCGCCCCGAACCGCGCTTCTTTGATTTGGGCGCGGACTATGCCGATGCGGTTCAGGCCGCGGACTTTCCGAAGACGGTCCTGCGGTTTCGCAACGACCGGGCGGCGGCCGAGGTCGGGCTGGAGGGGTTGAGCGAGGCGGAATGGATCGGCGCTTTCGGTCGGTTCGAGCCTCTGCCGGGGCAGCCCGGTCCGATCGCCATGCGCTATCACGGGCATCAATTCCGGCACTACAATCCCGATCTGGGCGACGGGCGCGGGTTCCTGGCGGCGCAGATGCGCGACGCCTCGGGTCGGCTGATGGATCTGGGCACCAAGGGCTCTGGCCAGACGCCGTGGTCGCGTGGCGGCGATGGGCGGCTGACGCTGAAGGGCGGGGTGCGCGAGGTGCTGGCGGCGACGATGCTGGAGGCGCAAGGCGTGCCAACCAGCCGCGCCTTGTCGCTGATCGAGACGGGCGAGGCGCTGGAGCGCGGGGACGAGCCGTCGTCGACGCGGTCGGCTGTTCTGGTGCGGCTGTCGCACAGCCATGTGCGGTTCGGGACGTTCCAGCGCGCGGCCTATCTGGGGCGCAAGGACCAGATCGCGGCGCTGATCGAACATGTGCGCAGCCTGTATCATCCGGACGTGGCGACCGGCGATGCGCCAGGTCTGCTGCGGGCTGTTGTCGAGGCCTCGGCGAAACTGACCGCCCGCTGGATCGCGGCCGGCTTCGTGCACGGGGTGCTGAACACCGACAATCTGAACGTCACGGGCGAGAGCTTCGACTATGGCCCCTGGCGGTTCCTGCCTGAATACGATCCGGCTTTCACCGCCGCCTATTTCGACCAGACAGGCCTTTACGCCTTCGCGCGCCAGCCGGAGGCGGTGTTCTGGAACCTGACGCAGCTGGCCGGATGTCTGAAACTGGTCGCCGAGGTCGAGCCTTTGACCGATGCGCTGAACGGCTTCGGCCCGGCCTATATCCGCGAACTGCGCGCCGCCTTTTTGATGCGGCTGGGCGTCCACAGCCTGGGCGAGGCGGCGGATCAGCGGCTGGTCGATACGACCCTGACCCTGCTGAGAGAGGGCGGCACGGCCCTGCGGTGGGAGCCGCTGTTCTTCGACTGGTTCGGGGGCTTCGCCTCCTCGGCGCGCGCCTTGTCGGGACCGCGCGCGAAGCATTACCAGGGCGAGGCCTTCGACGCGTTCCGCTTCGCCTTGATGGAACACGAGCCCGACCGGATCGAACGGCTGGAACACCCGATGTTCGCCGCGCGCGAACCGGAGGAGATGCTGATCGACGAGGTCGAGGCCATCTGGGCCGCCATCGCGGACGCCGACGACTGGACGCCCTTCCAAGCCAAGCTGGATCGACTGGAGGCGGCGCGTCTGGCCTGGGGCTTCACGGCCTGACGTCGAACCTTACGAAAGCTTCATCTCGTTTATCGATAATTTTCTTGCCCGTTTATCGATAAATCCATATCGATAGTCACCAAGGCGGTCGCGGAGGGTGACCCGAATGGAAGGGCTTTCGAGATGAAGATGATCGGCAAATATTCCGTCGCCAGCGCCCTGCGTTGGCTGCTGGGCTTCGTCAATGTGTTCGTCATGATCGGCGCCATCGCCACGATCCTGGTCTTCCTGTTCACCCTGATCGTGCCCAGCTTCGGCGCCGGCCTGATCGACGGACTGAAGGGCGTCAGCGTCGAGCCGCACAGCAACCTGCAATGGACCGGACGTCTGACGCTGCTCGGCGCGGCGATGGCCTGCGGCTTCACCTGGTGGATCATCAACCGGCTGCGGCGCATCCTGCTGTCGGTCAATCAGGGCGACGCCTTCGAGTTCGCCAACGTCAAACGGCTGCAAGGCGTGGGCCTGGGCCTGATCGGCATTCAGCTGACGGCGCTGCTGCTGGTCTTCGTCGCCCCGCAAAGCATCGGCCAGTCGCCGTCCGACTACGACTTCGACCTGGGATCCTGGCTGGGCATTCTGGTGGTCTTCATCCTGGCCGAGGTGTTCCGGCAGGGGTCGGCCATGCGCGACGAACAGCTGACCACGGTCTGAGGAGCGCGCGCCATGATCATGATCCAACTGGACCGGCTGCTGCTCGAACGCCGGATGTCCCTGACCGAACTGTCCGACCGCGTCGGCGTCACCCTGGCCAATCTGTCGATCCTGAAGACCGGCAAGGCCCGCGCGGTGCGCTTCTCCACCCTGGACGCCCTGTGCCGCGAACTGGACTGCCAGCCTGGCGACCTGATTGTCCAGACGCCGGGGCCGCAGCCCGAAGACTGAAATCGCGCGTTGCAAATCCTTGTGGGGCATTGGGAATCGGCCCAATGCCCCCGGCCCGTAACAGAAAGTCATCAGCTGATGTCATCAGGTGATGTCATCGCATGATGACAACCGTCTGAAGCGCCGCTATATAGGCTTCAGCGAACGGCTCCTGAGGTCGGATCGCAGCCGTTCATGACCTTCAGGCGTCCCCCCCGATGACCATATCGACCTTCACCACCGCGCCGTCGCGCAACCGCGCCGCCTACGCCAACATCGCCCTTTGGACGCTGCAGGGGTGGATCGCGATGTTCTTCATCGCCGCCGGCTACGCCAAGCTGACCGAGCCGATGACCAATCTGATCAATCTGATGGGCTGGCCCGCCGTCGCGCCCGAGAACATGGTGCGCGGCCTGGGCGTGGTCGAGATCGTTCTGGCCATGGGCGTGCTGAGCCCGCTGATCTCGTGGCGAGCGGGTCGCCCCCTGCTGCTGACCGCGGCGGTCGGCCTGATCGTCATGGAAGCGGCCATGATGACGATCCACGCGCTGAGCCAGGACTTCGGACTGGCGGCGGTCAACGCGGTCCTGCTGGCCATCACCGTCCCCGTGCTGCTGGGCCGCCGCAAAGCGTAACCTGAAAAAGATCGAACGCCGGACCCCTCTCCCCCCCCTGCAGTCCGGCGTTTGCGCCCGGAGCTTCCCCCCAGGCTCCGGGCTTTTTCATGCCTGATCGTCGGGGCGAAAGAAAAAGCTTACCCTTACGTGCGCGTAAGCGTCTTCCCTTTACGCGCACGTCAAGTTATGAAGGCGTATGGCCACCGCCGACGACCACCGCACCTATTCCATTCGCCAGCTGTGCCGCGAGTTCGGCGCAACGGCGCGCGCCCTGCGATTCTATGAGGACAAGGGCCTGCTGACGCCCGCGCGCAAGGGCCAGACCCGCGTCTATGACGCGCGCGACCGCGCCCGGCTGAAACTGATCCTGAGGGGCCGCCGCATCGGCTTCACCCTTCAGGAGATCCAAGACATGATGGATCTCTATGATCAGAAGGATCACAACGTCCATCAGATGGCCGTGGCCCTGGTGCGGCACCGCGCCCAGATCGCGGCGCTGAAACAGCAGCTGGAAGATATCGAAGGCGCCATCGAGACGGCCGAACAGGCCTGCGCCTGGATGGAATCCAAGCTGTCCGAACACCGCCCCGACCTGCTGCCGGGCGCCGAAGATTATGAGAAGCTGCTGCGCGCGCGTCTCAACCACGACCACCACCACCCCTTCAAAGCAAGAGCGTAATCCATGGCCTACAAGGCGCCTGTCCGCGACTTCACCTTCATCCTGAATGAAGTGCTGGAGATCGACCGCTACACCAACCAGCCGGGCTTCCAGGACGTCTCTTCGGATCTGGTCAGCCAGATCCTGGAAGAAGGCGCCAAGTTCGCCGACGAGGTCATCGCCCCGATAAACAATCCGGGCGACAAGGAAGGCTGCCACTGGGCCGAGGGCGGCGTGGTCACCGGACCCAAGGGCTGGAAGGAAGCCTACAAGGCCATGTCAGAAGCGGGCTGGATGGCGCTGGCCGCCGACCCGGCCTATGGCGGTCAGGGCATGCCCAGCGTGGTGGCCTCGGCTTTTGGCCAGATGACGGCGGGCGCATCGGCCGCCTTCTCCATGTATCCCGGCCTGACGGCCGGCGCCTATGCCGGCATCCACGCCAATGCCTCCGAAGAGCTGAAGCAGAAATACCTGCCCAAGATGGCGACCGGCGAATGGTCGGGCACGATGAACCTGACAGAGCCCCAGTGCGGCACGGACTTAGGGCTGGTGCGCACCAAGGCCGTGCCGAACGGCGACGGCTCCTATTCGATCACCGGCCAGAAGATCTGGATCTCGGCGGGCGAGCACGACTTCGCCGACAACATCATCCACACGGTGCTGGCCCGCGTCGAAGGCGCGGTTCCGGGCATCAAGGGCCTGTCGCTGTTCGTCGTGCCCAAGTTCCTGGTCAATGAGGACGGTTCGCTGGGCGAGCGCAACAGCCTGGAATGCGCCGGCCTCGAGCACAAGATGGGCATCCACGGCAACGCCACCGCCGTCATGCAGTACGACGGCGCCAAGGGCTGGCTGATCGGCGAAGAAGGCCGCGGCATGAACAATATGTTCGTCGTGATGAACGAAGCCCGCCTCGGCACCGGCCTGCAGGGTCTGGCCATCGGCACCGCCGCCTATCAGGCCGCCGTCGAGTTCGCCAAGGACCGCCTGCAAGGCCGTTCGCTGACCGGACCGAAGAACCCGGACGGCCCGGCGGACAGCATCATGGTCCACCCCGACGTGCGCCGCATGCTGCTGGAATCCAAGGCCTTCGTCGAAGGCGGCCAGGCCTTCATCCTGTGGACCGCGCTTCACGCCGATCTGGAGAAGTCCGAGGACGCCGCCGTGGCCCAGAAGGCCAAGGATTACATGGGCCTGCTGACGCCGGTGCTGAAGGCCTATCTGACCGACAAGGGCTTCCACGTCGCCTCGCTGGGCATGCAGGTGCATGGCGGATCGGGCTACACCGAACACTTCACCGCCTCGCAGTATCTGCGCGACGCCCGCATCACCATGATCTACGAGGGCACCAACGGCATCCAGGCGCTGGACCTGGTCGGCCGCAAGCTGCCCGCCAACGGCGGCCGCGCCATCATGACCTGGTTCGGCGAGATCGACGCCTTCGTCGCCGAGAACAGCGGCAATGAAGCCATCAAGCCCTTCGTCGACGGCCTGGCCGACGTGAAGGCCAAGCTGCAGGACGGCACCATGTGGCTGATGCAGAACGGCATGGCCAATCCAGACAACGCCGGCGCCGCCTCGACCGACTATCTGAACGTCTTCGGCCTGACGGCGCTGGCCTATATGTGGGCGCAGATGGCCAAGGTCGCGCAAGCGCAGGTCGAGGCCGGTTCGACCGACCCCTACTACGCCAACAAGCTTCAGACCGGCCGCTACTTCGTCGAGCGCATCCTGCCCGACGCGGAAGCCCATCTGAAGAAGATGAAGACCGGCGCCGACGTGCTGATGGCCATGCCGGCCGAGGCGTTCTGAGGCTGAACCGTCTCCTCCCCGCTCTGCGGGGAGGTGGCGCGGCGTCTCTTCGGCGTCGTGACGGAGGGGCTCTTTCCGTCGCTCATTCCTGAAACCCAGCGTTGGACAGAGCCCCTCCACCGCTTCGCGGTCCCCCTCCCCACGGAGTGGGGAGGAGACATGATGATGAACGTGCTGGGCAGCCCCGATCCCGAATTCATGCGTGAAGAAGAGATCACCCTCTTCTCCGACAGCGTCGGCAAATGGATCGACGAGCACGCGCCGCTCGAGAAGGTGCAGCAATGGATCGCCGACTCGTCGGTGCCGCGTCAGCTCTGGAACGACGCGGGCGAGTCGGGTCTGCTCGGCCTGTCGCTGCCTGAAGAGGACGGCGGTTTTGGCGGCGACTATCGGCACGAGGTCGTCTTGATGCGTCAGCTGGGCTGGAAGGGCGCGGACCACTTCGGCATTTCGCTGCACAATGCGATCGTCATGCCCTACATCTGGCATTACGGCACCGAGGAGCAGAAGCAGCGTTGGCTGCCGCGCCTGCAATCGGGCGAACTGGTCGGCGCCATCGCCATGACCGAACCGGGCGCCGGCTCGGACCTGCAAGGCGTCAAGACCACGGCGGTCAAGTCGGGCAACGGCTATGTCGTCAACGGCTCCAAGACCTTCATCACCAACGGCCAGCTGGCCAACTTCCTGATCGTGGTCGCCAAGACCGATCCGGCCGAGGGCGCCAAGGGCACCTCGCTGATCGTGGTCGAGACCGATGGCGCTGAAGGGTTCGAGCGCGGTCGCAACCTGCACAAGATCGGCATGGAGGCCAACGACACCTCCGAACTGTTCTTCAACGATGTGAAGGTCCCCGGCGACAACATCATCGGCGGGACCGAGGGCCAGGGCTTCGTCCAGCTGATGCAGCAGCTGCCCCAGGAGCGGCTGAACATCGCCGTCCAGGGCGTCGCCGCCGCCGAGCGCGGCCTTGAGGCGACGCTGGCCTACGTCAAGGAGCGCAAGGCGTTCGGCAAACGCGTCATCGACTTCCAGAATACCCAGTTCAAACTCGCCGAGGTCAAGACCAAGCTGACCGTCGCCAAGGTCTTCACCGACCACTGCATCGGCCTGCATCTGCAGGGCAAACTCGACGCCGCCACCGCCTCCATGGCCAAATACTGGGTCACCGACATCCAGGGCGAGACCATCGACGAGATGCTGCAGTTGCACGGCGGTTACGGCTATATGAACGAATATCCGATCGCCCAACTGTACAAGGACGCCCGCGTCCAACGCATCTACGGCGGCACCAACGAGATCATGAAGCTCTTGATCGCGAGGACGCTGTAGCCACTTTCCCAATCGAACGGAGAATGCGGCGATGATGGAGTGGGTTGTGGCGACGGCGGTGCTCATGGCGGCGCTCTGGCTGATGCCGATGCTGGTCGGCGCCATGAAGCGGCGCAGGCGAGACGCCGCCTCCATCGGCGTCGGCAGCGCGTTGCTTGATATCCAGAAGATCGTAAGCCCCTCGACCGAACGGCTGATAGAAGCGCAGCGCGAAGCGTCCCGAGAGAAGGCGGACCAAAAAGGGACGCCCGACAGACCTTAGACACGACCTTGCATGAATGTACTTAATCACGTACATTCATGCCATGAACGCGATGTCCGTCACCGAACTCCGCAAGAACCTCGCCGCGGCCATCGACCGGGTGACGGCGGATCATGACTACACCATCATCACGCGCGAGGGCGGCAAACCCGCAGCGGTGCTGATGTCGTTGGAAGACTTCGCCTCTTGGCAAGAGACCGAGTACCTGCTGCGCAGCCCGGCGAACGCCGCGCGATTGCGTGAGGCGATCTCCGAACTCGATGCGGGCGGCGGTCAGGTTCGCGAACTGATCGAAGAATGAAGCTGACCTTCCAGACCTACGGGTGGGAGGATTACCTTCACTGGCAAGATCATGATCGAAAGATGCTGCGAAAGCTCAATCGGCTGATCATTGAATGCCAGCGGACGCCTTTTTCCGGGACTGGAAAGCCAGAACCGTTGAAGGGCGATTTTGCGGGATGGTGGTCGCGGCGCATCGACCAGGAACATCGGCTCGTCTATCGCGTGACCGACGATGCGCTTTTGATCGCCCAATGCCGCTATCACTACGACCGATGATCCGCCTTCACGTCACATCGCCGCTCGCCGCCGCCGCTCCCGTCGCGCCCACGCTGGACCAGTCCCGCTATCTCACCCAGGTCATGCGTCTGAAGGCCGGGGACGATCTGCTGGTATTCAACGGGCGCGATGGGGAGTGGCGCTGTACGGTCGCGGAAGTGCTGAAGAAGGGCGTGATACTGCGCGCCGAGGAACAGGTGCGACCCCAGACCTTCGGCCCCGATCTGGAACTGATCGTTGCGGTGGTGAAGAAGGCGCGGGTCGAGACCATCGTGGAAAAGGCCGCCGAGCTGGGCGCGCGCCGGGTGCGGCTGGTCCTGACGAAACGCACCAACGCCGACCGCATCCGCCTGGACCGGCTGGACGCCATCGCCGAGGAAGCCGCCGAACAGACCGGGCGGATGGACGTGCCCGCCGTTGATGATCCGATCAAGCTGGACGCCCTGCTGGACGGCTGGGAGACCGGACGCCGGCTGATGTTCTGCGACGAGACCGGCGGGGCGCCCGCCGTCTCGTCCCTGCGCGACGCAGGCGAAGGCCCCTGGTCCATCCTGATCGGGCCGGAGGGCGGGTTCTCGCCGGAAGAGGGCGAGCGGCTGCTGTCCCTGCCCTTCACCACCGCCGTGTCGCTGGGCCCGCGCATCCTGCGCGCCGACACCGCCGCCATCGCCGCCATGACCCTGTGGCAGGCGGCCGTCGGTGATTGGGAACGATAAGTCCGCCCCTCAGGCAGCGAGCCAACGCGCGACGAGCGTCAGGGAAACACGAAAGCCCTCTTGAGCCTTGCCGCAATCTTGCCCATCTAGCCGCGACACACGGTCGCTTACGATGCGCCCGCAGGGGACTGACGCATGACCGACAACGCGCCGCTGACCCGGACCGCCCTCATCGAGGCCATGTCCAAGGGGATCAAGCCCAAGGACCAGTGGCGCATCGGCGCCGAGCACGAGAAGTTCGGCTTCGACAAGACCACCCTGGCCCGCCCCGCCTATGACGGCCCGAACGGCATCAAGGCCATGCTGGAGGGGCTGCAACGCTTCGGCTGGTCGCCCGTCGAGGAAAACGGCTTCCTGATCGGACTGGAGCGCCGGAACAGCGAAGGCTTCGTCGCCTCGGTCAGCCTGGAGCCCGGCGGTCAGTTCGAGCTGTCGGGCGCGCCGCTTCTGACCATCCACGACATCTGCAACGAGACCGGCCAGCATCTGATGGAGGTCAAACAGGTCGCCGATCAGATCGGCGTCGGATTCCTGGGCGCCGGTTTCGACCCGCTGTGGACGCGCGAACAGGTGCCGGTAATGCCCAAGGGCCGCTACGACATCATGCGGTCCTATATGCCCAAGGTCGGGACCCTGGGTCTGGACATGATGCTGCGCACCTGCACCATCCAAGCGAACCTGGACTTCGATTCCGAAGCCGACATGGTGATGAAGTTCCGCACCTCGCTGGCGCTGCAACCCATCGCCACGGCCCTGTTCGCCTGTTCGCCCTTCACCGAGGGACGGCCCAACGGCTTCCTGTCGGCCCGCGCAAATGTCTGGACCGACACCGACGCCGACCGCACGGGCATGCTGGGCTTCGTGTACGAGGAGGGGTTCGGCTTCGAGCGCTACGCCGACTATGCGCTGGACACGCCGATGTATTTCGCCAAGCGCGACGGCAAATACGTCGACGCCTCGGGCCAGTCGTTCCGCGATTTCCAGGCCGGCAAACTGCCCGCCCTGCCCGGCCAGTATCCGACCCTGAAGGATTGGAACGACCATCTGACCACCCTGTTTCCCGAGGTGCGGCTGAAGGCCTATCTGGAAATGCGCGGCGCCGACGGCGGACCCTGGAGCCGGATCTGCGCTCTGCCCGCCCTGTGGGCCGGGGTTCTGTACGACGCCCCGTCGCTGGCCGCCGCCTGGGACCTGGTCAAGGACTGGGACATCGCCGACCACGAACGTCTGCGCCGCGACGTAACCCGCCTGGGTCTGAAGGCCGAGGTGGCGGGCCGATCGGTGCGCGACATCGCCGTCGACCTGGTGAACATCGCCAAACAGGGGCTGAAGAACCGCGCCAAATTCTCGGGCGGCATGGTGGACGAGCGCGGCTATCTTTCGGAACTGGAAGACATCGCCGACAGCGGGATCACCCCGGCTGAGCGCCTGCTGGATCTGTATCACGGCGCCTGGCAGGGCGACGTGAAGCGCATCTACGCCGACTTCGCCTACTAGGGGACGGTATAGTCCGAGCAGTCGGGCAGCGGGCTGTTCGGCTGGTACTCGCCCGTCTTGGCGTCGAAGGCGAACCGGCGGCTGAAGCTGCATCTCGGATCGCGCGCGGTGACCAGGTCGGCGGGCTTCAGCGGCGGTTTCTCCGACGAATCCTCGGATCGCGAGGCGCCGCGCGGATAGGCCGTCGCCGTGGTCTCATAGGTCAGGACCGGCAGGCCGCCCTCTTCCACTCCCGCCTCGACGGTGAGGACTCCCTTGAAGCTGTAGTTGTCGTGGCAAGCCTCTGCGCGCCGCTTCATGTCCTCTTCGGTGAAGCACGCCCGGATCATGACCGCGCCCTGAATCGGCACGGACAGAACCGGCGCCGATGCCGCATCGCCCTCGGCGTCTAGTCGGTAAAGCCGCAGCTCGATCGCGTGGCCGCTGCCGCCGGAATACAGACTGCTGGCGTCTTTCTCGACCCCGGCGAGGAACCCGCCGTCCGACAGTCGGATCAAGCCGTCCCAGGGACGGTAGGTCTCCACCTCGCCCGACGCCTCTTTCGGACCGGTCGGCAGGGCGTCAGGCGCACGGATGACCGGGGTGAAGGCCGGCTCGCCATCGCGCGCCTGCTGCGTCAGACCAACGCACAGGGTCCCGTCCGCCGTGCAGGCCCGGTCGTCAGCCAAGGGCAGGGGTTCGATCCCGCCCCCTAGCGGCGGGGATTGCAGAATGGCGATCAGGGCAAGGAGGAAGATCATGAGCTGATCCTAGCCGACATGGCGAACGACGCCACCAGGCGTTTCGCGCCGCTGCAAGGCGAGCTTAACGGACGCGCCGTAACATGGGTCTCAGTTCAAGAGAGTGCCCATGACCTGTTCGTCCGTTGCGACCCTGGCCTTCCCCACAGCCGATGTCGATCTGGACACCTTCTTCGATGTGTCGCTGGATCTGCTGGTGGTGCGCGAGCTGGATGGGCGCGTGGTCAAGGCCAGCGCCTCCTGGTTCACCATGCTGGGCTATCGGCCCGACGAGATCGAGGGTCAGGGCCTGTTGCGTCTGATCCACCCGGACGACCATGCCGCCACCCGCCAAAGCATCGTCGAGGTCGAAAACCGGCGGCCGGGCGATCCGGTCCTGGGCCAGGTCAACCGCTATCGCCACAAGGCCGGCCATTATGTCACCGTCGAATGGCGCGCCCATCGTCAGGGCGACCGCATCTATGGCATCGCGCGCGACGTGACCGAAAAGGTCGCCGCCGAACGCGCCCTGCGCGAGGCCACCGCCGCCGCCGAGGCCGCCAATGCCGCGAAGTCCGAATTCCTGGCCAATATGAGCCACGAGATCCGCACGCCCTTGAACGGCGTGATCGGGATCGTCGACGCCCTGTCGCGCACCGACCTGACGCCCGAGCAGGCCGAGATGGTCGCCCTGATCGCAAGCTCCGGCGTGACACTGGAGCGACTGGTGTCCGACATTCTGGACGTATCCAAGATCGAGGCCGGGCATCTGGACCTGGAAAGCCGACCCTTCGATCTCGACGAGGCCGTCTCCGCCCCGCTGGACGTGATGCGGTTGAAGGCCGAGGCCAAGGGATTGCGCTTCGATACTCGCCGCGACGCCGATGCGCGCGGACTGTTCGTCGGCGACAGCACCCGCATCCGTCAGGTGCTGGACAATCTGCTGTCCAACGCCATCAAGTTCACCCATCAGGGCTCCGTCGCCGTTGTCATCGCGGTAGACGAGGATTCCGACGGCCTGACCCAGCTGACGCTGCGGGTCGAGGATACCGGCGTCGGCTTTTCTTCCGACCACGCGGCCCGTCTTTTCGATCGGTTCAGCCAGGCCGACAGCACCATCACGCGCCGGTTCGGCGGCACGGGCCTGGGCCTGTCGATCTGTCGTTCGCTGGTCGAACTGATGGGTGGGCGGATTTCCGCCGCCTCCACGCCGGGCGTCGGCAGCCGGTTCACGGTCGAGATACCGCTGACGCGCGCCGCCTCCCTGACCGAACACGATGCCCAACGGCGCGCTCGTGCGGCCGAAGCCGACCGCGCCCTGGCGCCCCTGCGCGTGCTGCTGGCCGAGGATCACCCGGTCAATCAGCGCGTCGTTCAGTTGATCCTGGCGGCCCACGCCATGCAGGTCGTCACCGTCGCGGATGGCGAACAGGCCCTGGCCGCCTTCCAGTCCGAGACCTTCGACCTGATCCTGATGGACATGCAGATGCCGGGCATGGACGGCCTGACCGCCACCCGCGCCATTCGCCATGTCGAGGCCGCGCGCGCCGCTCAGGCCCGCACGCCGATCATCATGCTCAGCGCCAACGCCATGAGCGAGCACCGCGACCAGGCGCGCGACGCCGGCGCCGACCTGCACGTCCCCAAACCCATCACCGCCGCCAGCCTGCTGGCCGGCATACAGGTGGCGACCGCGCCCTGATACGACGTTGACAAAGTTTGCCAAGTAGCCATTCTCGTCGAGAGGAGGCCGACCATGGCGACGATGAACATCTCCCTGCCCGATCCCATGAAGGCCTGGGTCGAGGAACAGGCGAAATCCGGGCGCTACGCCAACACGTCGGACGTGGTGCGCGATCTGATCCGCCGCGAGCAAGTCAAGGCAGAGAAGATCGCCAACATGCAGCGCCTGATCGATGAAGGCCGGGCCAGCGGGATCAGCCAGATGACCATGGCGGATATTCGCGCCGAGGCCCTGTCACGCATCGCCGCGCGACGCAAAGCAGAATGAGCGGCTATCGGTTGTCGAAGGAGGCGAGCGAGGATCTCGTCGCCATCTACATCCAGGGACACGACCAATTCGGTCCGCGACAGGCCGACGGCTATCTGGACGAACTCGACGCCCTGTTTCGGCGGTTGGCGGCCTCTCCCGGCATGGCCCGACTGCGTCTGGAATACGATCCGCCCATCCGCGTGTTCGCCTTCAAGGCCCACGTGATAATCTACGATCAGGAACAGGACGGCGTCCTCATCCAGCGGGTTCGTCACGGACACGAGGATTGGCAAGGCGCGACCGGCGACGAACGGAGCGAACCATGACCCATTCCATCCATGTCGGCGTCGGCGGCTGGACGTTTGAGCCGTGGCGCGGGGTCTTCTATCCGGAGGGCCTGGTTCAGAAGCGCGAGCTTGAATATGCGGCGTCGAAACTGACCTCGATCGAGATCAACGGCACCTATTATTCGACCTTCAAGCCCGACAGCTGGAAGAAATGGCGCGACGAGACGCCGGACGGCTTCGTCTTCTCGGTCAAGGCCAGCCGTTATTGCACCAATCGCAAGGTGCTGTCCGACGGCGCCGAAAGCTTCGACAAGTTTCTGAGCCAGGGCCTGACCGAACTGGGCGACAAGCTGGGCCCGATCAACTGGCAGTTCATGGGCACGAAGAAGTTCGATGCCGAAGACTTCGAGGGGTTCCTGAAGCTGTTACCCAAGGAGAAGGACGGAGTGCGCCTGCGGCATGCGCTTGAGGTTCGCAACCCGACCTTCGCCACCGAACAATTCTATGATCTGGCCCGCAAATACGGCGCGGCCATCGTCTATGCGGTCGATGACGAGGAGCCGACCTGGCCCCAGATCGACGAGGCGACCGCCGACTTCAGCTACGCCCGGCTGATGTCCAGCCGCGAGGATGAGGCGACCGGCATGACGGCGACCGAGCTGGATGCGGTGGCGGATCAAGCGAAAACCTGGGCCAAACGCGGCGAGGTCTTCGCCTATTTCATCTCGGGCGCGAAGGTTCGGAACCCGGCGGCGGCTCAGGCGCTGATCGCAAAGCTGAAATAGCGGTCCGCCGTCTCGCGGACCCGTGCCGCCGCCTTATCTGAAGCCGGCTCATCGCAAAGCCTGAAGGACTACCCCATGCCGATCGCCACACGCGCCTTCGCCGCGACCGCCGCCGACAAGCCGCTGACGCCCTACAGCTTCGACCGCCGCGATCCCGGCCCCGACGACGTGCTGATTGACATCAAATACTGCGGCGTCTGCCATTCGGACCTGCACGCCGCGCGCAGCGAAAGCGGCCGTTCGACCTATCCGCTGGTGCCGGGTCATGAGATCGCGGGCTTGGTCAAGGCGGTTGGATCGAACGTCACCCGCTTCAAGGAAGGCGACCGCGTCGGCGTCGGCTGCATGGTCGACAGCTGCCGCGAATGCGCCTCCTGCCAGGAAGGCGTCGAACAATATTGCATCCCCGGCTTCACCGGCACCTATGGCGGCAAGGACAAGAAGGGCGGCACGTCGGAAGCCATCACCCAGGGCGGCTATTCCGACCATATCACCGTCGATCAGCATTTCGTTTTGTCCATCCCCGACAGCCTGGCGCTGGACGTCGCCGCCCCCCTGCTGTGCGCCGGCATCACCACCTATTCGCCGCTGAAGGAATGGGGCGTGGGACCCGGCTCCAAGGTCGCGGTCATCGGCCTGGGCGGCCTGGGCCATATGGCCGTCAAACTGGCGGCGGCGATGGGGGCGGACGTCACCGTCCTGTCCACTTCGGACCGCAAGAAGGCCGACGCCGAGCGGATGGGCGCCAAACACTTCCTGATCAACTCCGACAAGGACGCGATGAAGGCGGCGGCCGAGAAGTTCGACCTAATCATCAATACCGTCTCGGCCACGCACGAGATCGCCAGCCACATCCAGCTTCTGGCGCGCGACGGGACCATGATCATGCTGGGCCTGACGACCGAGGGCCTGCCGGTCTTCGCCCTGCCCCTGCTGTGGCGTCGTCGCCGCATCGCCGGCTCGCTGATCGGCGGCATCAGGGAGACGCAGGAGATGCTGGACTTCTGCGCCGAGCACGGCATCGCCTGCGACATCGAAACCATCGCCCCGGACCAGATCAACGACGCCTATGAGCGGATGCTGAAATCCGACGTCCGCTATCGCTTCGTCATCGATATGGAAAAGCTGGCCGCCTGATCGCCGGGACGAAGATCAACGAAACGCGACGGAGGCATGAAACTTCCGTCGCGTCAGATTCTCGCCTTGCGCGCTAGCGCTCGCACGTTAATCCTGAACTCCGACAAGGCCTTTCAAGGGTCTGCATAGGGACAGGAGACGATATGGCGCGCGTAGCTTTCGTGACGGGCGGGACCCGGGGCATCGGCAAGGCGATCGTTCAGCGCCTTCACGAGGACGGCTTCAAGGTCGCCGCCGGCTATTCCGGCAACGACGAGGCGGCCAGGGCCATCGCCGACGCGCTGGACGTCATGGTGGTCAAAGGCAACGTCGGCAGCTTCGACGACTGCGCCCGCGCGGTGAAGGAGGTCGAGGATCAGCTCGGTCCCATCGACATCCTGGTCAACAACGCCGGCATCACCCGCGACGGCTTCTTCCACAAGATGAGTCACGACCAGTGGTCCGACGTGATCCGCGTCAACATGGACAGCGTCTTCAACATGACGCGCCAGGTCATCAACGGCATGCGCGACCGGGGCCACGGGCGCATCGTCAACATTTCCTCGATCAACGGTCAGAAGGGTCAGATCGGCCAGACCAACTATTCCGCCGCCAAGGCCGGGATGATCGGCTTCACCAAGGCGCTGGCGCTGGAGAATGCGCGCAAGGGCGTGACGGTGAACTGCATCGCGCCCGGCTATATCGACACCGAAATGGTTGGCGCCATGGACCCCAAGGTGCTGGAGGGCATCATCAGCCACATCCCCGTCGGCCGCCTGGGCAAGGGCGAAGAGATCGCCGACATGGTGTCCTGGCTGGTGGGCGAGCGTGCCGGATATGTCACAGGCTGCACACTGTCGCTGAACGGTGGTCAGTACCTGGTGGGTTGAGGCGGGCTTCGCCCAAAATCCGCCGCGCGCGGGTTTCATCAAGTCTGTCATGAAGTTGTTGGGATCGGTCAGGGCGAAAAAATCGCCACGCGTGACCGCGATGGCGGTCGCCGCCATCGCGGTCATCGGCGTGGGCGTCGTCGCGCCTGTGGTCGTCCCGTCCGAAAGCCAGGCCCAGTCGCGTCGGACCGTGCCGCCGACCGCCCGCTACGTCAGCAGCAGCGGCCAGGGGTTCATCCTGGACACCTCCGGGTCGCGGCCTCTGATGCGGCTGGAACGCTCGACCGAGGTCTGGGTCTTGCGGCCCACGCCCGCGCCGCGCGGCGACATCATCTATCGCAACGACAACGGCGATCAGGTGCTGCGCGTCACGCCCGATGGCGCCGTGACCCTCTATACCACCGCGACGCCCCAAGGCTCGCCCGCCTCGCGGGTCGGCGAAGCGCAGGGCCTGGCCAGCGCGGCGATGACCGGCGCTCAGCTTGTCGAATATTTCATGCGCCAGAGCTACCGCGCCAGCACGGCGATGGGCCGGCTGATCGTCATCGACGTGGATATCCAGCCCGGCTCGGAACAGGTCGCCGCGGACACCGTCTCGGCCGCCAGCGACGCCATCGTGCGCATGGCGCGGTCCTCCAACCTGCGCGCCCAGGTCGAGCGCGTGCGCCGTGTCGTCGTGTCCGATCAGGGGCGTCCGGGCGTCAGCCTGGTCCAGGGCACGTTGCGGATCGTCATCGACGCCGACGCCGGCATCGCCGGCCGCCCGTCGTCGGCCCGGATCGTGCGGGTTGTGGGCGGGGACGCCCTGAACCGCTAGGGCGGTACGCCTGATCGTCATTCCGGGGCCGAGCCCAGCGAGGAACCCGGAACCCAGGTGGCAGTCTCAGTCGCCTGACCATGCTCGAGCAGACTGCGCGCACCCCTGGCTTCCGGGTTCGTCCTACGGACGCCCCTGAATGACGATTTGCTTGTCCTTAGAAGCTGTCCTTGGCCGCCCGGCGCGCGGCGAACTGACCCGCATCCGTCGCGGTCAGGAACGGATTGAACCGCTTCTCCACCCCCAGCGTCGTCGGCACCGTGGGTTCGCCCCGCTCACGCGCCGCGAAGATCGCCTCGGCATGGGCGGCGGTCTCGGGCCGGTCGTCTAAACTCAGGGTGAAGCGCGCATTCGAGGCCGTATATTCGTGCGCGCACCAGATCACGGTCTGATCGGGCCAGACCTTCAGCCGCTGCAGGCTCTCGAACATCTGCTCGGGCGTGCCCTCGAACAACCGACCGCAGCCCAGGGCGAACAGGGTGTCGCCGGTAAAGGCCAAGCCGTCCGCCGGCGCATGAAACACCACATGGCCGAGGGTGTGGCCCGGCGTTTCAGTGACCTCGAACCGCGTCTCGCCCACCATCACCACGTCGCCGTCCGACACCACGCGATCCAGCGGCGCGACCTTGCGGACCTCTTCCGGCCCGACGATTTCGCAAGCCCAGTCGGCCTTCAGCCGAGCGTTGCCCTCGGTGTGATCGGGGTGCCAGTGGGTGTTCAGGATCAGGTCCAGACGCCCCCAGCCCAGGCCTTCCAGCTCCTCCAGAATGCGCGCGGCATCGGGCGTATCGACCGCAGCGACCACGCCGGTCGCGGCGTCGCGGATCAGGAAGCCGTAGTTGTCGGCGCGGCAGGGAAACAGATGCACATCCAGGGTCATGCGCCCATCCTAGCAGCAGGGCCGCCGACAGGCCTATAGTGGGGCCATGCGGCGCAGCATCGACGAGCTTCGAACCTTCTACGGCGAGCCGACCGGAGCGCTGGCGCGGCGGCTGGTGGCGCGACGGCTGGACGATGCCTGGGGCGAGGCGGCAGATTGCGACGTGCTGGGCGTCGGTTACGCCACCCCTTGGCTGGACGCCTTCGTCGGCGCGCGGCGCGTCGTCGCGGCCATGCCGGACGGGCAAGGCGTCGAGCATTGGCCGACGGTCGGGCGCAACCGCACCCTGCTGGTTGACGACCGCCGCCTGCCCTTCCCCGCCGGATCGTTCGACCGCATCCTGCTGGTCCACGCCCTGGAAGAGGCCGACGACCCCGCCGCCCTGCTGCTGGAAGCGGTGCGCGCGCTTTCGCCGACCGGGCGCATCATCCTGGCGGCGGCGGCGCGCGGCGGCCTGTGGGCGCGGGCGGACAACACCCCCTTTGGTCACGGCCGCCCCTTCACCCGGCGCCAGTTGGAACGGTTGGTGCGTGATGTCGGGCTGGAGCCGATGGCCTGGTCCCAGACCCTTTATGTCCCGCCGTGGGGGCCGATGCTGCCGCTGGCCGAAGGATTCGAACAAGTCGGGCGCCGGGTCTTTCCCGGAACCGCCGGGCTCATCCTGCTGGAGGCCTCGCGCCACAACTACGCCCGCATCCGCCCTAGCGGCCATGCCCAGCGCGTCGCCGCCCCCGTCCTGGCGCCCCAACCCGCCGCCTCCGTCTCTTCGCGGGGCGAACATCGCGACTGACGGCGAGTTGACCGTCGCCCCATCTGGCGGGCCGGGCGAAACCGCCTTATGGCGAAGGCCATGCACCGACTGATCCTGATGCGGCACGCCCAGGCCGAAGCCTCCGCCCCCTCTGGCGGCGACGAAGCCCGTCCCCTGTCCGCCGCCGGCCGCGCCGAGGCTCTGCTGATGGGGCGCGCCCTGGCCGAGCGGGGCCTCAAGCCGGACCTGGCGCTGGTGTCCACCGCCGTGCGCACCCGCCAGACCTGGGACCAGATGCACGACGCCTTCGGCGATGTGGAAGTCCGCGACGAGGACGCCCTCTACAACGCCCCCTCCGACGTGATCCGCCGCTTCGTCGAGGCCAGCGAGGACGAGGCCGGCTGCCTGCTGATCCTGGCCCACAATCCGGGCGTCCACGTGCTGGCCGCCGAATATCTGATCGAAAGCGCCGCCTCGCCGGCGGTGGTGGACAAGCTGTCGGCCGGCTTCCCGACCGGCGCCGCCGCCCTGTTCAGCGTCGATGTCGCGGGGCGCTGCACCTACGAAGGCTTCCTGACGCCGCGGTCTCTGGGCGCGCCATCAGAATGACCGACATCGCCTACAAGATCGTCGACGCCGCCGAATGGCGCGCCGCCGTCGCCGAGGGCCGATACGACGGCGCGCCCGTCGATCTGGCCGACGGCTACATCCACATGTCGACCGAGGCGCAACTGGCCGAGACCGCGCGGCGGCACTTCGCCGGGCGCGGCGACCTGCTGCTGCTGACCGTCGATCTCAACCGGTTCGGCGGCGACCTGATCTGGGAGCCGTCGCGCGGCGGCGATCTGTTCCCGCATCTCTATTCCCCCCTGCCCGTCGCCGCCGTCACGGCCTCGCGCGCCTTTTCCGTCGCGGCCGACGGCGAGATGGCGTTCGAGGACGACGCATGAGCCTGACCGACCTCGGCGCCGCCCTGCTGCGTCGGCTCGATCCGGAGCAGGCGCACCAGCTGGCGATCAAGGGGTTGGCGCTGGCCCCGTTGCCGACGCCGCCCGCGGACGATCCGATCCTGAGAACACAGCTGGCGGGGCTGGACCTGCCCAATCCGGTCGGTCTGGCGGCGGGTCTGGACAAGAACGGCGAGGCCTTGCGCGGCCTGTCGCGGCTCGGTTTCGGCTTCGTCGAATGCGGCTCGGTCACGCCACGACCCCAGCCAGGCAATCCCAAGCCCCGCCTGTTCCGCCTCAGCGAGGACCGGGCCATCATCAACCGGATGGGGTTCAACAACGCCGGGCTCGTCGCCTTCGCCGAGCGGCTGGACCAGCGCCCAAAGGGCATCGTCGTCGGCGCCAATCTGGGGGCCAACAAGGACACCGAGGACAAGGCGGCTGACTATGTCGCCGGTCTGCAACGCCTCGCCGGCCGCGCCGCCTACTTCACCGTCAACATCTCCTCGCCCAATACGCCGGGCCTGCGCGCGCTTCAGGGCCGCGAGCAGTTGGACGACCTCCTGGGCCGCATCGACGCCGCCCGCCCCGCTACAGGCCCCGACCGCGTGCCGGTCTTCCTGAAGATCGCGCCCGACCTGATCGCCGACGAGATCGGCATGATCGTCGAGGCGTCGCTGGCCCACCGGATCGACGGCCTGATCGTGTCCAACACCACGCTGGAACGTCCCGAGAGCCTGCGCTCGCCGAACGCCCACGAGACCGGCGGCCTGTCCGGCGCGCCCATCCGTCCCTTTGCGGAAAAGGCCCTGCGCGCGGCGGCCGAGGCCGCCGCCCGTCGTCTGCCCCTAATCGCCGTCGGCGGCATCGACAGCGGCGAGGAGGCCTACGCCCGCATTCGCCTGGGGGCTTCGGCGGTCCAAATCTATTCCGCCCTGATCTACGAGGGGCCCGGCCTGGTCGCCCGCATCAAGCGTGACCTGGCCGCCCGCCTGCGCGCTGACGGCTTTTCCACAATGGCGGAGGCGATCGGGACCGGCCGTTGACGGAGCGTTAGTGTCGATCGGCCTAGGATGAACGATACGAGCGACCTGCGTTCGTCATTCGAGGGCCTGAATGAAATCGACCGCCGTCGATACCGCTGAAAGCAGCTGGACCGCCGCCGTTCGCCAACGCTCGAGCGCGGCGGTGCAACGGCTCGTGGCGTCGGCGGCTGTCGCCTTGATCGTGATTCCGATGATCGGGGTGCGCCTGACCGTCGGCTGGATCGTGCTGTATCTGGCGGTTCAGGCCATGGAGATGGTCGTCTATCGTCCGATCCTGAAAGGCCCCTATGAGCTTTCAGCCGGTCGCAAGCTTGCGACACTTGCCGTCGTCGCCGTCAATTCGGCCGTCTTCTCCTCCCTTTCCTTGCTCCTGTGGTGGATCGGCGGCGCATTCGGCGGCGTCTGTGCAGTCCTGTTGCTGACTTCGGTCATGCTGACGGCGATCGTGAACGCCACCCGGTGCCAGTCCGTGATGATTGCCGGCCTTGTGCCCCAGGTCGGCTTCCTTCTGGCGACCCCGTTCTTCGTCTATGCCCTCGGGGCATCGGGTCCGCTGGTCATGTCCGCCGCCGCGGCCGTGGTGCTGTTCACCTTCTACGTCGCCATCACCGGCCAGCGCATGATCGAGACCAGCGTCACCGTGGTTCGCGCCCATGCCCTGGCCGAGGAATCCCGCCTCCGGGCCGAGCGCAACCTGGCCGACCACACGACCTTCCTGGCCGCCATCGGCCATGACCTGCGCACGCCCATCGGCGCGATCCTGGCCGGCGCCGCCGAACTTCGCGAGCCCGACGCCCAGTCGCGCGCCAGCGCCAATCTGATCACTGACGCCGGCCTGATGATGAAGGCTCTGCTGGACGACCTGCTGGACCACACCCGGATCGGCGCCGGGCGAATGACAGTCGAGGCCAAGGATTTCGACCTGCGGCAAATGTTGGCACAGACGCTGATGCTGTGGCGCGGCGTCGCCGACGCCAAGGGGCTGAAGCTGCGTGTCGAAGGCGCGTCGGCCATGCCGCGCCACGTCAAGGGCGATGTCATGCGCATCCGTCAGGTGCTGAACAACCTGATGTCCAACGCCATGAAGTTCACCGAGGAAGGCCAGATCACCCTACGTGTCCAGGCCTGGCCCGAAGAGCCGTCAGGCTACGCCCTGCTGTTCGAGATCGCCGACACCGGTTCGGGCATGACCGCGGATCAGTTGGCGCGCCTGTTCACGCCGTTCGACCAGACCGCCGACGGCGTCACCGCCCGCTACGGCGGCTCTGGCCTGGGCCTGGCGATCAGCCGCAATCTGATCGACCTGATGGGGGGCCGACTGACGGTCCGCAGCACGCCGGGACAGGGCTCGCGCTTCACCGTCTCCCTGATCCTGCCGCGCGGCGACGAGGCGGTACAGATCGTCGATGCGGTGGATGAAAGCCGTTTGGACATCGCCCGCTCGCTGGCGCCCTCCGTCGCGCCCACGCCCCAGCCCTCGCCCGTCGCCGCAGCGCCTGAGGCCGAACCGGTCGTCGCGACGCCTGCGGTCGCCGAGGATGCTGAAGACCAGCCGCTGCGCCTGCTGGTCGTGGACGATCACGACATCAACCGCCGCGCGGTGCAGCTGATCCTTCAGCCGCTGGGCTGCGAGATCACCACCGCCGCCGACGGCAAGATCGCGCTGGAACGCTGTCAGGAGGCGGTGTTCGACGTCATCTTCATGGATGTGCGCATGCCGGAGCTGGACGGGCGCGAGACGACGCGTCGCCTGCGCGCCGGCGGCGGACCCAACGCCGCCACCCCGGTCGTCGCCGTCACCGCCGACACCGCGCCCGAGGACGTCGCGGCCTGTCAGGCGGCCGGCATGGCCTATTTCGTCTCCAAGCCCCTAACGCCGCCCGCCCTGATCGGCGCCCTGCAGCACGTCTTGGACGACACCGCCGCTCAGGCTGCGACCGAGGCCGCCTGACCCAGGACCATCGCGATCAGACGCGCGGCGAAATCGGCCTTTCGCATCTCGCATTCCCAGACGACGACCACGCGCCAGCCTGACGCCTCCAGCGCCTTCACGGCGGCGGCGTCGCGCGCACGGTTTCGGCTGATCTTGGCGATCCAGTAATCGGCGTTGGTCTTGGGCTGACGCGCGCCGCGCGGGCAATCATGGCCGTGCCAGAAGCAGCCGTGGACGAACAGGGCGACCTTGCGGCCCTTCATCACCACATCCGGGCGGCCCGGCAGACCGATGCCGCCCAGCCGATAGCCGATCCCGGCCGCACGCAGGATCCTGCGCACGGCCAGTTCCGGCGACGTATCCCGCCCCTTCACGCAACGCATCACGGCGCTGCGCTTCTCGGGGCTGAACACATCCGTGTTCATGATCAATCCACGCTCAAGTAGCGAAGCGGTAGCGTGGATTGATCCAACTTAAAGCTGCGCCAGCAGATGCTCGGCCGACGACACCTTGAACTCGCCGCCCTGCTCGATGTTCAGCTGCTCGACCACGCCGTCCTTGACCAGCATGGAATAGCGCTGCGAGCGCTCGCCAAGGCCGAAGCCCGTACCGTCCAGCACCAGACCCAGGGCGCGCGTCAGTTCGCCGTTGCCGTCGGCCAGCATGACGATGCTGTCATCGGTGATGCCCTGGCTCTCGCCCCAGGCCTTCATGACGAAGGCGTCGTTGACCGAGATACAGGCGACCGTATCGACGCCCTTGCCCTGGATGTCGGCCAGGTGATCCTTGAAGCCCGGCAGGTGACGGGCCGAGCAGGTGGGGGTGAAGGCGCCGGGCACCGCGAACAGGGCTACGGTCTTGCCGGCGAAGATGTCGTCGGTGCTGACGGGCTTGGGGCCCTCGGCGGTCGCTTGGGCGAGGGTCGCGTTGGGGATGCGATCGCCGATCTGAATGGTCATGTCTGTCTCGCTGAGGTTTGAGGCCGGCGCGTTTGAACGGCCGTGTGCGACACATAGACACCACGGGCGACACCGCAAGCGCCGGATCGGCTTGCTTGCGCCGCTTTCCGGACGGATGATGCCAGGATCATGAGCCAAGCCTCCACCCTGACCGGCCGACTGCTGGTCGCCATGCCCGGGATCGACGACGCCCGGTTCGAGCACGCCGTCATCCTGATCTGCGCCCACGGGCCGGATCACGCCATGGGCCTGCGGCTGGATCGACCGGCGCCAGGCGTGGATCTGAAGACGGTTCTGGACAAGCTGGACGCGCCGGCGCCCGATCAATCCATCGGTCGCGCGGTCCTGATGGGCGGACCGGTCGAGCGCGAGCGCGGCTTTGTGCTGCACACCGACGACTGGACGGTCGGCGACGACACCCTGGCCTTCGGCGACGGCCTGGCGATGACCGGGACGCGCGAGGCGCTGGCCGCCATGACCGACGAGATCGCGGGCCCGCGCAGATCGGCCCTGT
This sequence comes from Brevundimonas fontaquae, assembly GCF_017086445.1. Taxonomy (NCBI): domain Bacteria; kingdom Pseudomonadati; phylum Pseudomonadota; class Alphaproteobacteria; order Caulobacterales; family Caulobacteraceae; genus Brevundimonas; species Brevundimonas fontaquae. The sequence goes on from NZ_CP070968.1 coordinate 3,124,795, forward strand.
TGCTGGGCTATGCCGGCTGGGGCGAAGGGCAGTTGGAGGAAGAGCTGGCCGACAACGTCTGGCTGACCGCCGATGCCGATCTGGACCTGATTTTCGACGGCGAACACACGTCGAAATGGACACGCGCCCTCGCCCAGCTGGGCGTGGACGCGGCCATGCTGTCGAGCCAGGGCGGCCGGGCCTGAGGCCCAGACCGCCCCTCTTGAGGCTTAGAAGCGGTAGTTCATGCCGATGCGGACCATGTGAGTTCCGAAGCGGCCGTTGCTGCGGATCATGTCGGTGCCAGTGGTGTTCGGGGCCGAGATGAAGGGGTTGGCGACCGGGGTCGTGCCGGTGTTGCCGACGCGGATCACTGGGCTGTCGACGTCCAGCGAGGTGTAGAGGTATTCACCGCTGACCGTCAGACCGCGACCCAGGGCGTATTCCACACCGCCGCCGGCCTGCCAGCCGTCGCCGTCATCGCCTTCGCTGGTTTCGGTGAAGCTGTTGGCCTGGTTCGAGGTGCGGAACTTGTTCTCGAACTTGCCATAGGCGTAACCGCCGGTGCCGTAGATCAGCGCCGGGCCATAGGCGTAGCCCAGCTTCAGGCGGGCGGCCGCCGTGCTCTGCAGCTCGCGCGTGAAGGTGTAGAAGGCCGGGGTGGTCGAGAAGCCGGTCACCGAATCCTGAACATTGTTGACGCTGTATTCGGCCAGGGCGCCGACCACGAAGTTGCCGAACTGGATGTCGTAACCGGCGCGAACGCCCGCTTCGACGCCGTCATTGTCGTCACGGCAGCCAGTGCCGGGGGCGGTGCTGGTCGCCATGCCCCCGCAGAAGCCAGGGCTGAAGGCGTTGCCGGTCGCCGTCGAGACCTGATCGCCGTAACGGCCGTCCAGATTGCGGTCGAAGCCGAGGTTCTCGTTCTCGTCATCGTTCGACTGGTTGTAGCCGCCGAAGATGCCGATGTAGGGGCCGGACCAGTCGGGGGCGACGGACTGCGCCAGGGCGGGGGAGGAAACCATGGCCAGGGCCAGAGCGCTGGAAGCGAGGGTCTTGATCATTTGGGGAGGCTTTCGTGCCGAAAGTGCGGGCGCGACGTCCCCGCTCGCCGTCACAAAAGCCAAGGGCGGCCACAGGTTCCTTGGCCGACCCATCGCTAAATGTCGCACATCCAATAGCTTAGGTTGTGCGTAGGGGGCGCTAACGCGTCGCCATGGACACCAGAAACGCGATCAACAAAATCAGGCTGACCCCCTGCCAGAACCGCACCGGATCGCGCTCGATCAAGGACAGTTGGCGCGGCCGCGGGGCGGCGACGGCGCTGCCGGTCTCCAGCACATGGATCAGTTCCTCGACATCCTCGAACCGCTCGTTCGGATCGACGGCGACGGCGCGCATGATGGCCGCCTCCAGCCAGGCGGGCATATCCGGCCGGTGTCGCGTCGGCGGTGCGGGCGCCCGGTCGAAACGCGGCGCATCGGCCGGATCCACCTCGCCCCACGGATAGGTTCGGGTGAACAGGCGATACAGCGTCACCCCCAGGGCGAACTGATCCGTGGCGGCGTTGCCGCTCTCGCCGGCATACATTTCCGGCGCCTTGTAGCCGGCGGTGCCCGGCGCCTCGGCCTCGGCGAACTCCTCGGCCAGCCGCAGACGTGCGACGCCCAGATCGACCAGTTTCAGCCCGCCCTGTGGCTCCAGGATCACATTGTCCGGCTTGATGTCGCGGTGCGTCACCCCCGCCCGGTGCAGGGCCGAAACCGCGCGCGACAGGCGCAGCGCGACGCCGATCCCGTCGGCGATCTCGAACGGCCCTTCCTCCGCCAACCGCGCATGCAGGGTCTGTCCGGCATGGAAGGGCTGGGCGATATAGAGGCGGCTCTGACGGCCCGCATCCAGGCTCAGCACCTTGCCGACGAAGGGGCTGTCGATGCGCCGCCCGATAAAGGCCTCGCGCAGGAAGGCGGTGCGCGCCCCGCGCTCGGACACCACGGCGGGCTTGGGGAACTTCAGCACCACCGCGCCTGCGTCGCCCAAGGTGTCCTTCGCCAGGAACAGGGTCGTATAGCGCCCGTCCGCCACGATCCGCTGAAGCGCGAACCCATCGACATTATCGCCCACGGCGGGCGGCGGCAGGATGGCCAAGCCTTCCGCCTCGGCCGTGATCGCCTCCCAGTCGGGCGCACCGGTGCGGACCACGTCGATGACGATGGCGGTGGCGTTGTCGCGGGCGCCCGCCGCCTCCACCTCGGCCAAGATCGCCTTGGCGTCCGCATCGGGCGAACTGCGCCGTCCCAACAGGCCCGCGATCATCGTATCGGCCAGCACCCCATGCACCCCGTCGGTGGTCAACAGCAGACGATCGTGCGGTTCCAGCCGCACTTGCCGGACATCCAGCTTCACATCCGCCTCGATGCCCACCGCGCGATACAGCACATGGCTGAGCCCCTGCTGGGCGCGCGTGTGGTCTTCGGTCAGCCGCGTCAGCGCCCCATCGCGGAAATGCCAGGCCCGGCTGTCGCCCACATGAAGCGCCGTCGCCTCGCGCCCGCGCAGGATAAGGGCCGTGAAGGTGGTCGCCGCCCCCTCCATGGCCGGATCGATCCGCCCGCGCGAATGGAGCCAGCGGTTGAACCCTCGCAGCGCCTTGATGCCGTTGGCCGCGATGCCGTTCAGCGGGTTCTGATCCAGATAGCCGTCGATGAAGCTGCGCGTCGTCAGCTCCGCCGCCATCCGCCCGGCCTTGGACCCCGACACCCCGTCGGCGATCACCGCCACCACCCCATGTTCACGCTGCTCGGTCGCCGTGCCGATATGGACGCCGCCAAAATCCTGATTATCCGCCTTGGGCCCCTGCAAGGTCGCAAAGCCGGCGGCGATCTCCAGTCTGGCGTCGGTCATGGGCCGAACTGTGGTCGAAAGACGGCCCGCTGAACAGAGGTCTCAGAGCGCGAGAAGAGCGCGCACCGCGACATAGGCGGCGACCACCAGTATCAGGCCCGCAAACAGGATGCGCCCAAGCCGGGCGTTCGACCCCAGCCGTCGCGCCAGCGGCAGACCCGCCGCCGTCCCGGCGACCCCGCCGACCGCCATGGCGGCGACCAGGCCCGGATCGACCCAGCCCGACAGCGCATAGTTGCCCGCCGTCGTCGCGCCGAACGCGGCCACACTGAGCAAAGACGTCGCCTGGGCGGTCGCCAGACTCATGCCCGTCGACGCCATCAGGCCGGGCACGATCAGAAAGCCGCCGCCGATGCCGAAGAAGCCGGCGGCCGAGCCGACGCCCGCGCCCGCCATGCCGACGCGCGGCGACATCGACCAATTCAGCCGGGGTTCGTCCCGCGCGACCGCCGCCTTGGGACGCAGCATCGACACGCCCACCGCCGCCATGGCGACGGCGAAGATCAGCAGAAGCTGATGGCCGTCGATCATCTTGGCCAGGGACGATCCGAACCAGGCCCCGGCGGCGCCGGTGATGGCGAAAAGGGTCGCGCAGGGCCAGCGCACCCGCCCTGCCCTGGCGTGACCGGCCAGAGCCGTCAGGGCGTTCAGCGCCACGCCCGCCGCCGAAACGCCGATGGCGACGTGGGGATCGGCGACGCCGACGACATACAGCAGCAGCGGCACGGCCAGAACCGATCCGCCGCCGCCGAACAGGGTCAGCAGCAGGGCGACGACGCCGCCGCTGAAGGCGGTCACGACCAGCGGGGTCAGTTCGGTCGTCACTGGATCACGCCGCTCTCGTCACGGGCCGGGTCGCGGCTCTGTTCCAGGGCATCACGGCCAGCAGCCGCGCCATGCCGCAAAATCCCGTCGCGCCCGCGAAGAACAGGCCCGCGCCGACGAAGGCCGAGAGACCCCAGAAGGCCGGATGCACCAACGTCCCCAGCGCCGCCCCGATCAGGATCAGGCCGCCCGCGACCATCTGCACCTGACGCATCAGTTCGATCGGCTTTGAGCGGTCGGCGTGGGTGACCAGGCCCTGCGCCTTCCATGCGTCCAGCCCGCCTTCAAGGACAAAGGCTTGGCCCGCCGTCTTGGCCGCCAGACGGTCGCAGTTGACGCCCGTCCGATTGCCGGTTCGGCAGGTGAAGATGACGTCGCGGCCGTCGGCGCCCGCCGGCGTGTAGGCGTCGAAGGCCGACAGCGGCGCATGGACGGCGCCGACGACATGCTCTCTGGCGAACTCGTCGGGCTCGCGAATGTCGACCAGCACGGCCGTGTTCTGCGTCAGCCGGCGCGAAACCTCGGCGGGGGACAGGGGGGTCAGGACGTTCATGGGGATCATACCTTTTCGGAGGAAGCAGGGGGACAGTAGATTTCGGCCAGCACGGCGATCACCTTCAGGACGGCCGGATCGGCGATGCGGTAGAAGATGGTCGTGCCCTCCCGACGCGTGCTCACCAGCGCCTCATCGCGTAGCTTGGCCAGGTGCTGGGACAGAGCCGATTGCGACAGGCCGACCCGAGGCAGCAGTTGGCTCACGGACATCTCACCCTCGCCCAACTGACACAGGATCATCAGCCGCTTCTCGTTAGACAGGGCGCGCAGCAACGCCGCCGCCTCGCCCGCGCTGGCCTGGAAACGCTCAAGTCCGATGGTCTGAAGGTCGATCATGGAAAGCAATATATGCGTGGTTGCTAAATAAGCAATAGCTAATATATTGGGTGGCGAAGGAGCATTCACGCATGACCCAATCCCCCGATGTTCGCGGCTTTTTCGACCCCGCGACCCACACCGTCACCTATCTGGTCAGCGACCCGGCGACCGGCCAGGCGGCGATCATCGACCCCGTTCTGGACTTCGACGCGCCTTCGGCCCGCACCTCGACGCGATCAATCGACGCCGTCATGGCGGCGCTGCAGACGCAGGGCCTGACCTTGGCCTTGGTGCTTGAAACCCACGCCCACGCCGACCATCTGACGGCGGCGGCGCACCTGCGTGCGATGACGGGCGTGTCGATCGGCATCGGCGGGCGGATCACCCAGGTTCAGTCGGCCTTCGGTCCCCTGTTCGGCGCCGACGACGTGCGCCCGGACGGGGCCGTCTTCGATCATCTGTACGCCGACGGCGACGTCTTCGCGCTGGGTGACCTGACGGTCGAGGTGATCCACACGCCCGGCCACACCCCCGCCTGCGTCAGCTATCGGATCGGCGATGCGGTCTTCACCGGCGACACCCTGTTCATGCCCGACTACGGCACGGCGCGAACGGACTTTCCCGGCGGCGACGCCCGTACCCTGTATCGCTCGATCCAGCGCCTGCTGACCCTGCCCGACGACACCCGCATCTTCGTCGGCCACGACTATCTGCCCCAGGGCCGTACCGACTACCGGTTCGAGACGACCGTGGCCGAACAGCGCGCGCAGAACATTCACATCGGCGGCGGCGCATCGGAAGACGCCTTCGTCGCCATGCGAGAGGCCCGCGACGCCACGCTGGGCGCGCCGCAGCTGATCCTGCCCTCACTTCAGGTCAATATCCGCGCCGGCGACCTGCCGCCCCCGGACGCCAACGGCCAGCGCTACCTGCGCCTGCCGCTAAACGCGATCTGAGCCCTAAGCCGACCGCTGCTTCAGCGGCGCGGTGCCATCGGCCAGGCTTTCGGCCAGATAGACCTCGGCCTCCTGCGCCGGCAGGGCGGGCGCATAGCCGAAGCCCTGGCCGTAGTGGCATTGGGCGTCCAGCAGCAGGCGGGCCAGTTCGGCGTTCTCCACGCCCTCGGCGACGACTTCCAGCGACAGGTCGCGGCCCAGGTTGACCACCGACTTGACGATCTTGGCCGAGCCTTCGTCCTTGTTCATCGTCAGCACGAAATAGCGGTCGATCTTCAGCGTATCGAACGGCAGGCGCGCCAGATAGGACAGCGACGAGAAGCCGGTGCCGAAGTCGTCCAGCGCCAGCGAGGCCCCGACGTCCTTCAGCGACTGCAACACCTCGGCGGCGCGCGCGGTGTCGCGCATGATGTCGCCCTCGGTGACTTCCAGCTTCAGCGCGCCCTTGGGCAGGCCCGTTTCCTTGATGATGCGCGCCACGTCCTCGCACAGGTGCGGACGTTCGATCTCGCCGACCGACAGATTGACGCTGCAGAACAGCTTGCCGGCCAGCGGATGGCGTTCGATCCATTCGGCCAACTGACGCGCCGACTGGGTCATCATCAGCAGGCCCAGGTCGTTCATCATGCCCAGGTCTGCGGTCAGGCCCAGGAACTCGTCCGGCGGCACCAGACCCCGGCGCGGGTGACGCCAGCGCGCCAGCGCCTCGAAACCGGCGACGGCCCCCGTGTTCAGGTTCACGATCGGCTGGAAGAAGGGCACGATCTCGCCGCGCACGAAGGCGTTCCTCAGATCCGCCTCCAGCGCCAGACGGCTCAAGCTGTCGCTTTCCAGCGCCCGGCCATAGGCGGCCGATCCGCCGCGCCCGGCGCCCTTGGCCGATTCCACCGCCAGCTCGACCCGGCGCAACAGTTCGGCGGCGTCGGGCGCATCCGGCCCGCCCTCCACCATCACCGCCCCGATGGAGACGGTCGGATAGATGTCGAAGCCCGCGACCCGCAGCGGCTGTTCGAGCGCGTCGCGCACGCGGTAGCTGGTGTGCGAGGCGGTCTTGGGGACGATGATAGCGAACTCGTCCTCGCCGATCCGCGCGGCCGAGGCGTCCTTGTTGAAGGCGGCGGCAAGGCGCGAACCCAGGGCCGACAGCACAAGGTCGGTCCGCTCATGACCCAGCGCCTCGTTCAGGCGCCGCAGCCGGTCCACGTCGCCGACCACGATCTCATATTCGCCGGGCTGGGTCAGGACCTCGCTGACGCGGGCCAGAAAGGCGCGACGATCCAGAAGGCCCGTCAGCGTATCGCGGTCCGATCCGGCGAACTTGGTCTCCAACGCCACGACGCCGGCGGCGCGCAGGCCGTCCTCCAGCCAGACGCCGCGCCACAGACAGGTCTCGGACCCGCGCATGCGCAGCCGCACGGCGATCTCGGCCCCCTCGTCCTGGGGTTTGAGCATCCGCTCGGCCAGGCTGCGATCCTGCGGCATGGCCAGGGCCACGAATCCGGCGGCCGTGCATTCCGGCGCCAGCGGTCCCAGGCCCAGCGATCGTGTCGCGCCGGTGAAGCGCAGTTCGTCGGTCGCCGGGGTCCAGACCCACAGGGCCGTCTCGGCGGCGGCCAGCGCCTCGATGGCGGTCGTGGCGTCCCAGGCCAGCGATCGGGATCGTGGTGTCACGCGTCTCGCCCTTCCAGACGGCCCCCGGCCGTCAACGCTCGTCCTCGACCAGGCCGAACAACAAATGGTCTGCCCACTCGCCGTTAATTTTCAAATAAGCGCGAGCCCGACCTTCGTTGCGAAAGCCGGATTTCTCCAGCACCCGTCGCGAGCCGTGGTTGGTGGGCAGACAGGCCGCCTCCAGCCGGTGCAGCTTCAGCTTGTCGAACGCGTAGCCCACCACGGCCCGAACGCCCGCCGTCGCCACGCCCTGACCGGAAAACGGCTGACCGATCCAATAGCCCAGCGTCCCCGTCTCGGCGACGCCGCGCCGCACGTTCGACAGGGTCACCGCCCCCGCCAGGGTCTTGCCGTCCTCGACGAAGACGAAGAAGGGCCAGGCGTTGCCCAGCTCCATCTCGCGCGCATAGATCGACAGCCGGCGCCGGAAGGCCGCCTTGGTGAGGTCGTCCTCGGGCCACGCCGGCTCCCACGGTTGCAGATAGTCGCGCGAGCCGTCGCGCAGCGTGGACCAGGCGGCGTAATCGGCGGCGCGCGGCGGGCGCAGCAGCACGCCGTCCCCCCGGATCACGGGCCCGGCCACATCGCTCATCCAGTCCAGAAGCGCCATCGATGAGGACTATAGCATCAAGATTCGGCTCTGAACCTTACGGTTCGGCCAAAAGTGTCGCGGTCAGCTTCAGCGCCAGATCGCGGCCCAGCCCCTCGGGCGCGCCCAGCATCGGCGTCAGGATGTCCCCGATCAGCCCGTCGGCGAAGGCCATATAGGCGGCCGTCACCACCAGGGCCTTGGCCCGCTCGGCCGCTTTGGGATCATCGGGCGCCATGGCCGCCAGCCGTTCGGCCAGATCGCGCACCACCTCGGCGAAGCTCTCCGCCCGGCCCTGCTCGCGCGCCAGCGCCAGCCAGGCCGCCATCTGCGAGGCGCCGCCCGGCCCGAAAGCATCGAACACGACGCTCATCAGCCGCCCCGGCTCGACGCCGTCGCGCCCCTCTCCCAGGCCCGCCTCGATCCGCTGCGCCAGATCGCGCACCATCCCATCCATCAGCGCGCCCTGAAGTCCGGCCGCCGAGCCGAAATGGTGGATCAGATTGGCGTGACCCACGCCCATCCGCTCGCCCACCGCCTTCAGCGTCACCGCCGCCGGCCCGCCCGACAGCAACAGGTCGCGCGCCGCCTCCAGCGCCTCTTCCCGCGCCAACGCCCCGCGTCGCCGCCTCACCGGACCATTAGTTGACATTGATGTCAGTTAACTCCATAATCCTCTCGAAATCGAGGAGCAGAACCATGGCGAAATCCGCCACCCCCGCCGACCTCCAGATCAAGCCGCGCGACCTGCATATCGACCGCGAGGCTCCGACGCCACGGTGGTGGCTGAACGGCGACTCGTTCGGCACCGCCGTGATGAACGCCCTCAGCCTGACCTTCCCCGACGGCGAGCGGTTCTTCATCCAGTCGGTCAAGCGGTTCGCGAAGGACGCGCCCCCGGCTCTGGCCGCCGACATCCGCGCCTTCACGGTCCAGGAGGGCGCCCACACTCGCGAACACATGGCCTTCAACGCCATCACCGAACGCGCCGGCTACGACACCGCCGAGATCGAGGCCTATGTCACGGCGCGGCTCGACATCGCCCGCGCGCGTCCGGCCCTGGCCCAGCTGGCGGCGACCATGGCGCTGGAGCATTTCACCGCCGCCTTCGCCCATCGACTGCTGGCCGATCCGGAGCTGCTGAAGGGCTCGCCCCACGACCTCGCCCGCCTGTGGCGCTGGCACTCCATCGAGGAGATCGAGCACAAGGGCGTGGCCTATGACGTCTTCCTGCACGCGACCCGGTACCTCAGTCCGCTGAAGCGCTGGCGCATCCGGCGCTGGGCCATGTTCCTGACGACGCTGCTGTTCACCCGCACGGTGCGCGAGACGACCTTCATGCTGCTGAAACAGGACGGCATCGTCGGCTGGCGCGCACGTCTGGGCCTGTTCCGCTGGCTGTGGCTGAAGCCGGGCCTGTATCGCCGAATGATCGGCGACTACCTGGCCTTCTACAAACCCGACTTCCACCCGTGGCAGATCGACGACCGCGACCTGATCGCGGACGCGGAGGCCGGCCTGGCCCAACCGGCCTGATCGGGCCGCATCACCGCAGGCCGTCATTCCGGGGCTGAGCGTCGCGAAGAACCCGGAATCCAGGGACAAATTCGCCTTGCCTGAGGCATCTCCCCCGGTACGCGGGCCCTGGGTTCCGGGTTCGTCCTGCGGACGCCCCGGAATGACGGCGGTCTGCGTGTTGCGACGGAAAGCTGCATCCTCGTGCGTTTAGGCTTCGGGGGACGGACGAGGAGAAGGCCATGGCTTCATCAGCGACCGACGCCGCCGTCGCCCTGACGCGCCTGGGTCTGGGCGCCCGGCCGGGCGAGATCGACCGCGTCGCCGCCGATCCGCGCGGCTGGGCCATGGGCCAGATTCGGCCCCAGGGCGCGCCCCAGCCGTCCGGCCAGTTCGCCGACACCGCCGAACGCGTCGCCCAATATATCGACTATCAAAGCCACGCCGGCCTGGTCCGCCGCGACCGACGCGCCGCCGCTCCGGCGACGGCCGAGGCCGCACCCTCCCCTGCCCCCGCTCCCGGCATGCCGGACGCCGCCGATCCGCAAGCCGTCGCCCGGCGCGAAGCCCGTCAGGCCGCCCGCCGCGACATCACCCAGGACACCGCGCAGGAGTTCCTGGCCCGCGCCCAACTCGGCGCGACCACCGACGACGGCTTCGCCGAGCGCTGGGCCCTGTTCTGGTCGAACGCCCTGACCGTCTCAGCCGCCAAGTTCGCCAGCGGCGCCTTTGTGGGCCAGTACGAGCGCGAGGCCATCCGCCCCCACGCCTTCGGCCGGTTCGAGGATCTGGTCCTGGCCGCCGAACAGCATCCCGCCATGCTGCTCTATCTGGACCAAACCCGCTCGGTCGGTCCCGACAGCATGGCCGGCGCGCGCCGCAACGCCGGTCTGAATGAAAACCTGGCCCGCGAGATGATGGAGTTGCACACGGTCGGCGCTGACGGGGGCTATACGCAAGCCGACGTGACCGAACTGGCCCGCGCCCTGACCGGCTGGTCGATCCCCGCCGCCCGCGATCAGCGTCAGCCCAACCGTCCGCGCCGCGCGCGCAGGATGGCCGCCCCGGCCGAGCCCGGTCCCGACGGCTTCGCTTTCCGCGCCAATGTTCACGAACCCGGGCCCCGCACCGTGATGGGCAAGACCTACCCGGCGGCGGGCCTGGCCCAGGGTCAGGCCATCCTGCGCGACCTCGCCCGGCATCCGGCGACGGCCAAACGCCTGTCGCGCCGTCTCGCCGCCCATTTCGTCGCCGACGATCCGCCGCCCGCCCTGGTCGCCCGACTGGAAGCGGCCTGGACCGGCTCAGGCGGCGATCTGGCCCAGGTCGCCCGCGCCCTTGTCGACGCGCCAGAGACCTGGACGCCCCAGCCCGCCAAGATCAAGACGCCCTACGACTTCATCGTCTCGACCCATCGCGCGCTGGGAACCCAGCCTCAGCGGATCCAGCCGTTACGCCAGGCCCTGCTCGACATGGGCCAGCCGCCGTTCGCGCCCCCGTCGCCCGAGGGTTGGCCCGACACGGCCGCCGACTGGGCCGGTCCCGACGCCCTGGTCAAACGGCTGAACTGGTCGCGCACCGCCGCCGATCTGGCCCAGGCGGCCGACCCGAACGCGGTCGCCGCCTCCGCCCTCGGCCCGCGCCTCGGCGAACGCACCCGCATGGCCGTCGCCCGCGCCGAAAGCCGTCCCGAAGCCCTCACCCTTTTCTTCATGTCGCCGGAGTTCCAACGCCGATGACCACACTCAATATCAACCGCCGCCATCTGCTGGCCGCCGGCTCCGCCGGGATCGGCCTGGCCTTCGCCGGCCGGGTCGCCGCCCAGACCGCCGGCCCGGCCAACAAGCTGGTCGTCGTCATCACGCGCGGCGCCATGGACGGGCTGTCGGTTACGGTCCCCTACGCCGATCCGAACTACGTCCCCTTGCGCGGCGGACTGGCCATCGCCGCGCCCGGCGAGGCGAACGGCGCCCTGGCCCTGAACGAAGGCTTCGGCCTGCATCCGGCGCTGACGGGCCTGCACGACCTTCATGGTCAGGGTCAGATGCGGTTCGCCCCCGCCGTCGCCCTGCCCGTGCGCATCCGGTCACACTTCGACGCCCAGGACGTGCTGGAGAACGGCGGCAAAGGTCTGCGCCAGCAATCCAACGGCTGGCTGAACCGCGCCATCGTCGCGGCCGGCGGAACATCGCTGAAAGGCCTGTCCATCGGCGCCCAGACGCCCCTGATCCTGCGCGGCGACGCCCCCGTGTCCAGCTGGGCGCCCGGTGGTCTGGTGCGCGACGGCGACCGCATCGCCTCCCTGCTTCAGGATCTCTATGTCGAGGATCCGATGCTAGGCCAGAACCTGGCGCGGGGTCTGGCGACCGAGCAACTGGTCAGTATGGACGGCGGCGACCAACGCCTGCGTCGCAACGACGTCCAGGGTCTGGGCCAAGCCGTCGCCAAGCTGATGACCGGACCGGAGGGCGCCGACATCGTCGCCGTCTCGCTGGACGGCTGGGACACCCACGCGGGTCAGAGGGCGCAACTCCAGACGCGGCTGACGGGACTGGATCAGCTCGTCACTGGCCTGAAGGACGGCCTGGGCGACGCCTGGTCTCGCACGGCGGTCATCGTCGCCACGGAATTCGGCCGCACCGCCCGCGCCAACGGCACCCAGGGCACTGACCACGGCACCGGCTCGTCGCTTCTGCTGGCGGGCGGGGCGGTGAAGCGCGGCGGCCCCATCGGCGACTGGCCGACCCTGGCCGACAATCGTCTGTTCGAGAACCGCGACCTGGCGCCGACGCTGGATATCCGTTCGGTGTTCAAGGGCGTGCTGCGCGATCACATGGGCCTCGACCGTGCCGCCCTGGACGCCCGCGTCTTCCCCGGCAGCGCCGCCGAAGCGCCGGCCATGGATGGAATCGTCTAGCCGTCACGCTTGCTTTTCGCGGCGCAACATCGCATCAGGACGCCATCACCTTGGACCCGGCCCTGTTCGCAGGCGACGGGTGGCTATCCCCGCCGCCGATCCGCTGGGAAACCGAGCCGCCAGAAACCGAAGCATCGGTAAGGCTCATCCAGATGAAATCCTGAAATGTCCATTATCGCCTCCGCGCGCCAGCAATGGCTCGCCAATCCTCGCCGCGATCTTCTGGCGGGGACAGTCGTGGCCCTGGCCCTGATCCCCGAAGCCATCGCCTTTTCCATCATCGCCGGCGTCGATCCCGCCGTCGGCCTCTACGCCAGCGTGATCATCGCCGTGACCATCGCCTTCGTGGGCGGCCGGCCCGCCATGATCTCGGCCGCGACCGGCGCCATGGCCCTGCTGATGGTCACGCTCGTGCGCGACCACGGGCTGGAATATCTCTTCGCCGCCTCGATCCTGTGCGGCGTGTTCCAGATTGTCATCGGCCTGCTGAAGCTGGGCCGCTACATCAAGTTCGTCAGCCGCAGCGTCATGACCGGCTTCGTCAACTCGCTGGCTATCCTGATCTTCCTGGCCCAGATGCCTGAGCTGATCGGCCGGGGCTGGATCACCTACGCCCTTGTCGCGGCGGCCCTGGTCGTCATCTACGGCTTTCCACGCCTCACCAAGGCCGTACCCTCGCCCCTGGTCGCCATCGTCGCCATCAGCGCCTTGGTGATCGTGCTGAAGCTGGATGTGCGCACCGTCGGCGACATGGGCCAGATGCCGACCAGCCTGCCGATGTTCCATCTGCCCGCCGTCCCCCTGACGTGGGAAACGCTGGTCATCATCGCCCCGATTTCGGCGACCCTGGCCTTCGTCGGCCTGCTGGAAAGCCTGCTGACCGCGAACCTAATCGACGACATCACCGACACCCCGTCGGACAAGGACCGCGAGACGCGCGGCCAGGGGATCGCCAACATCCTGTCGCCCCTGTTCGGCGGCATGGCGGGTTGCGCCATGATCGGTCAGTCGATGATCAACGTCACCTCGGGCGCGCGCGGGCGTCTGTCGACCCTGTGGGCCGGCCTGTTCCTGCTGTTTTTGATGCTGGCGCTTCAGACCTGGGTCGCCCAGATCCCGATGGCGGCCTTGGTCGCCGTCATGATCATGGTCTCGATCGGCACCTTCGACTGGTCCTCGGTGATGAAGCTGCGCTCCACCCCGCTTCAGTCGTCCATCGTCATGATCGCCACGACCGTGACGGTCGTCGCCACGCACGACCTGTCCAAGGGCGTCATCCTGGGGGTGCTGCTGTCGGCGATCTTCTTCATGCGTAAGGTCGGCAAGACCATCGCCGTGACCGAGGTGCCGACGCCGGAACCGGGCGTCCTGCGCTACCGCGTCTCAGGCCAGCTGTTCTTCGCCTCGGCCGATCTGTTCGCCGCCAGCTTCGAGCATCACGGCCATCCCACGCGCGTCGAGATCGATCTCAGCGACGCCCATCTGTGGGATCTGACCGGCGTCGCCGCCGTGGACAAGGTCGTCTTCCGCTACCGCCGTCAGGGCGCGGACGTGCAGGTCGTGGGCATGAACGACGCCGCCCGCACCCTGGTCATGCGGGTGGGGCGGTTCGAGAAGATGCATCTGCCGGACGGCGCCGGCGCGCATTGAGCCGTCAGGCAGCGTTGGAGGTCGGTTCGAGGTCGGGCTTGGGCATCTTGCAGATACGGTTCAGGTCGGCCCGGATCGAGCTGCCCTGGAAGTGCGAGATTTCGGCGCCCGAATAGCCCTCGCCCGACAGCGCCTTGACGACGTCGCCGGTGTTCAGACAATCGTTGGTCCGAGCGAGCTGGTACGCGCGCTCCACGACGTGGGTGCGGTTCATGTTGGAAGCCTTTCGTGCCTTCCAACAACGTGCGCCAAGCTAAACCGTTCCCATTATTGGATTTTCGTCCCGCCCGGCCCGCGCTTGCATCTGTCATGAATATCTGCGCACATAGAGCTCGTCGATCTCTCTGCGTAACGCCCACTCTCTCTGCGAACGCACGAGTCAAGGCCGCTCCCATTCAGACCCGACAGGCCGCAGGGACGTTCCCTCGGTCAATTTCTAACGGAGGTCTCAAAATGGCTACCGGCACTGTCAAATGGTTCAACCCAACCAAGGGTTACGGCTTCATCCAACCCGACGACGGCGGCAAGGACGTCTTCGTCCACATCTCGGCCGTAGAAGGCGCTGGCCTGCGCGGCCTGGATGAAAACCAGAAGGTTTCCTACGAGCTGGAACGCGACAAGCGTTCGGGCAAGGAATCGGCTGGCCAGCTGCAAACAATCGGCTGATTTCAGCCTCACGGCTGATCTGGCGACGGCGGCTCCTGACGGAGCCGCCGTTTTCAATTGGGGCTCAAGCTATCGGCTGAAGCAGGTCCGCTCGATGAAGCCCTGCGCGGCGGCAGAGGCTTCTGAGGGATTGTGCCCGCCGTCGAACTCGAGAGCCGCGAACGGCGCCTTGGCCACGCGCAGGGCCTCGACCAGCGGCGCATAGTGGTCTGCGAACGGCGCGGCCGGATCCTTGCGGCCGCCGGCGACGAAGATCGGACGGTCCGCCAGATCGGGCGCGCGTTGGGCCAGGCCGGACACGGCGGCGTCGCGCGTGATGGCGTTCATGAAGCCGTCCACGCCTTCGGGGCCGAAACGGGTCGTCTCGGGCTCGGCGGCGAAACTATCCAGATCCGCCTTCCAGGCTGCACGATAGTCCGCATCCGTGCCCCAGCGTGCGCCGATCACGCCCATGTCGGCCGGAACCAGAGCCACGGCGCAGCGCACGCCGTGATCCGCCGCCGCCGTCTGCAACGCCACCCAGCCGCCGTAGCTGACCCCGATCACGCCGATCTTCGAAACATCCGCTCCGCTGGTCGGATCAGTCTTCAGCCAGGCCACTGCCGCCGCCCCATCCTCGCGCGAGTGCTGCAGGCTGATCGTCCCGCCGGACGTCCCCGTGCCGCGATACTGCGGCAGCAGCACGCTATAGCCGGCCTTCTGAAGATCCAGTGCGATGCGTGGGATGTTGGGCCCGGCGGGGAAACCGTTGAACAGGACGACGGCTGGACGCGCGCCCTCCCCGCCCCCTTGCAGCAGCCGCGCCGACATCGTCGCATCGCCCGACGGAATGGACACCTCCCGAGGCGCTTCCTGCGCGACGGCCAGACCCGGCAGCAGCGCGGCGCCCAGCGCGATCATCAAAGCCTTCATGTCATCTCGTCCCGTGTTCGGCCTCATTTCGCGGATGCGAAGCGCAAGCCCTCACGGCTCTACTGACATGTCCCACTCAACGGCACAGCTTACCGTTCGCTCATGACAGGGATTTCATGGATCGATTGAGGCGACGGCCTCACGCCTTCGTCTTGTCGATCCAGGCGGCGAAGGCGTCGGTGAAGCTTTTCAGGAAGGTCTTGGTGTCGTCCTTCTTCAACTTGCCGTTCTCGTCCAGCAGGTCGGCGACATTGCCGATATAGGCCTCGGGCTGCTGCATCGTCGGCATGTTCAGGAACACCAGCGGCTGGCGCAGGTGGTGGTTGGCGCCGAAGGCCGCGACGGCGCCGGGCGAGACGCTGACGATGGCGGCGGGCTTGCCCTGCCAGATGCTGTGGCCATAGGGGCGAGAGCCGACGTCCAGGGCGTTCTTCAGCGCGCCGGGAATGGAGCGATTGTATTCGGGCGTGACGAACAGCACCGCCTCGGTCGTCGCCACCTCCTCGCGGAACCGCTCCCAGGCCGGCGGCGGGTTGTCGGTTTCCAGGTCCGGGTCATAGAGCGGCAGGTCGCCGATCTCGACCGGCTCGATCTCCAGTCCCGGCTCAGCCAGCGCCTTCAACGCCATGCCGATGGCGCGCGAATAGGAGCCTTTGCGCAGGCTGCCGACGATCAGGGCGACGCGGACGGTCATGGAAGTCTCCGGGCTGGACGGGTTCAAGCGCCAGCATAACCGATCCCGGCGGTCGGATGTTCCGTTCAACCCGCTGCTCGTCCGCGCACGCACGAAGCGGACATTGCGACGTGCTGTTACGGGTGGCGATCAGGCATTGTCCCGGCTAATCATGGATCATGAGCGATGCGCGCCAATCCAGCCAAGAGCGGCTCCGCGAGTTAGCGAAAGCGATAGATGGATTGGAGCGGGAAGCAGCGCCGACCCCGCTCCCCAATAAACCAAAAAAACTGCCGGAGCCTGCACTCGGTCCAAAGACGAAGCTGACAGTTAGAATACTGACTTGGTTTTTCCGGGTTTATTGGGTGGTCTGGATAACTGTCACCTTGACGGTAGATCCACCACTGCAGTTGGAAAAGTGGCTCTACGTCCCGTTCTCGGCATTTGTTTGCTGGCTTATTTTCCAGTTCCACAAAGCCATAATCGTCGCCGCCGCTAAAAAGATTTCCAGCTCTCGCCGAAGCTAGCAATGTCCGAATAGGTCGTGAAGAGAAGTTCGCGCCCCGGACGTTCAGATGGCTACCGCTAGAAGTCGTCTGTCACGGTGAACGCCCGCCCGAAGAGCCGAAAGCCTACCCCGCGAACAGGGCCGCCGCGAACGCCTCGCCCGCCGGTCCGGCCGACTTCGGTCCCAGCACGGCGCTGGCCGCTTGACCCGACGCCAGCACCCGGCCGCCGACCGCGCGCACATCCTCGATCGTCTGGGCTTCCAGCTGTTCGGTCATCGACAGGCTGGAGCGCGGGGCGCCGAAGATCAGGGTCTGGGCGGCGTTGCGCCCGGCCCGGCTCATCGGGTTTTCGTCCGACATCCAAAGGCCCGCCTTCATCACCGCCTTGGCCCGCGACAGCTCCTTTTCGGTCGGCCCGGTCTCGGCCAGGGCCCGCACCTCGGCCGCCGAGACCTCGGCCAGCTCTTTCGCCCGATCCGCCGCCGCCCCGGCGTAGATGCCCAGCACGCCCGCATCTTCGTACGGCTCCTGATAGGCGTCGATGGCGTAGGCCAGGCCCCGCTCCTCGCGCGCGCTCTGGAACAGGCGCGAGGCCATGCCGCCGCCCAGAATCTCGCCGAACAGCCGCATGGCTGAAAGCGCCGGATCGGTCGCGGACAGGGCCGGCAGTTGGAACACAAGATTGGCCTGTTCGATCTTGCGCGTCAGCTTCGCGTGTCCGCCGACGAAGGCGGCCGGCGCGGGCGCGTCAGCCGGCGTCGCGACCGAATCGCCGAACCAGCGCTCGGCCAAGGCCAGCAGCTCGGTCTCGTCCACCGCGCCTGAGACCGACACCACCATCCGGCCGGGCGAATACAGCCGCGCGCGCCACGCCTCGACCGACGTCTTGTCGGCCGACTTCAGGCTGGCGACAGAGCCCAGGATCGGACGGCCCAGCGGTTGCTTGGCGAAGGCGCGCGTCTGCACCATCTCGAACACATGGTCGTCGGGCGTGTCGAAGGCCTCGGCGATCTCCTGGGCCACCACGTCCTTCTCGCGCTCAATCTCGGCAGGATCGAGGGTCGGGCGGAACACCAGGTCCGACAGCACCTGCATCGCCAGCGGCAGCGAGCCGTCCAGCCCCCGCACCTCGAAACTGGTGCGCTCGTAGCCGGTGGAGGCGTTGATGGTGCCGCCCTCGGCCTCGATCCGCTCGACGATCTCGCGCGCGGCCATGTCGCCGGCGCCCTTGAACACCAGATGCTCCAGCAGGTGCGACCAGCCGGACCGATCCAGCGGCTCCCACCGCGCCCCGCCCTTGACGGTGACCACGACGGCCAAGGTCTTCAGCCCCGGCATGGGATCGCAGACGACGCGGACGCCGTTCGACAGAGTGTGGAGAGAAGTCAGGAGATGTCTTTCTTGGTTCGACGCCGAAGCAGGGCCACATAGAAGCCCGCCAAGGCGATCGCCAGTCCGAACCACGTCAGGGCGTATCCGAAATGGTTATTGGAAAAGGCGGCCGGCGGCGCGGACGGCCTCAGCGCCGGGAACTCGGGATTGACGGCGGTGACGGCGAACACGGCCTCGGGCCGGACCGGCCCGACAACGTTCAGCGCCTCGGCCATGGCGGCGGTGTCGCGGGCGTAGAAGCGGCCGTCGCGCGGCGCAGGGCTCATGGCGCCGGGCTTGTCGAAGGTGCGGAACTCTCCGACCATCACCAGCGGCAGGGTGGTTTCGAGCACGCGCGGACGCGCCGTCACGCCGTCGCCGACAAAGCCGCGATCGACCAGCAGGGTGAAATCCGCCCCCGCCGGCTTGCACGCCGAGATCAGCCGCACCCCGGCCTCGCCGTCATGGATGCTCTGAAGCTCGACAAAGGGCGCGCTGGCCAGGCCCGGACAGACGATCAGCGCCTTCCTGAACTCCAGATCACCTTCCGCCAGCACCTGCTCCAGCGGCGCGGGCGGTTTCGCCGCCGCCGCATCGGCCGCCGCGATCAGACCTTCCTTCCACTTCAGCCGCTCGACCTGCCACACGCCCAGCCCGATCAGCAGGATCAGGCCCAGCACCGTCAGCACGGTGAGGATCCACGGGAAACGCTTCATCGCTGGTTCCGATATTGCAGGCCGATCATCAGCCCCCGGCCCGGCCGCATCAGGGCCAGCGACAGGGCGACCACCAACGGCAGCCAGACGATCAGATGCAGCCACATGGGGGGATGGTATTTGATTTCCACGAACAGGGCCGAGAAGCCGACAATGAAGCCGGCGATCTGCATGATGAAGCTGGCGGGGCCGTCGCCCGTCTGGATGGTGGAATAGTCCAGACCGCAGGCCGTGCAGCCGGGCGCCACCTTCAGAAAGCCTGCGAACAGCGCGCCCTGGCCACACCGGGGACAACGCCCCCGAAGCGCCCAGCGAACCGGCGTATCGGAAACGACGACGGCGCGGGACGATGGCTCGTCCCGCGCCGCTGCGATGTCTTCAGGGCCGTCTTGGTTCAACCGAAGACGACATAGACGAAGGCGAACAGGAACAGCCAGACCACGTCCACGAAGTGCCAGTACCAAGCCGCCGCCTCGAAGCCGAAATGCTTCTGCGGGGTGAAGTCGCCCTTCAGCAGGCGGATCAGGCAGACCGCCAGGAAGATGGTGCCGATCAGGACGTGGAAGCCGTGGAAGCCCGTCGCCATGAAGAAGATCGAGCCGTACAGGCCCGAATTCACGGCCTCTTCGTTGAAGAACAGCTTCTCGTGCAGGATGTGGTTGTACTCATAGGCCTGGACGCAGGTGAACAGCACGCCCAGGGCCACGGTGATGATCAGGGCGATCTTGGCGCCCTTGCGGTCGCCGACCTGGATCGCATGGTGAGCCCAGGTGACGGTGCAGCCGCTCAGCAGCAGGGTCACGGTGTTCAGCAGCGGCAGCTGCCAAGGCGACAGTACCTCGACGCCCTTGGGCGGCCAGGTCGACCAGGCCTTGGCGGTGTCGGCCCAGGTGCCGACTTCCGGCGTCAGCGCCCGCGATTCATGGAACAGGGCCATGTCGAAGAACATCCAGAAGAAGGCGACGAAGAACATCACCTCCGATGCGATGAACAGGATCATGCCGTAGCGCAGGCCCAGCGACACGACCGGCGTATGGTCGCCCGCCTTGGATTCCTTGATCACGTCCGCCCACCAGCAGAAGGCCGAGATCAGCACGCCGGCCAGACCGGCGACGAAGACGCCCGGCTTGCCTTCGGCCAGGAAGTTGGCGGCGATCGGGCCGCCGTCCGCCGGGGCCAGACCCTTCATCCAGATCACCGCGCCGATGAACATGATGGTCGCAGCGACCGAGGACACCAGCGGCCAGGGGCTGGGCGCCACCAGGTGGTAGTCGTGCTGCGGAGTGGCGTGGGCGTCAGCCATGAATCGCGTCTCTTCGTCGGCCAGAGTCGGTTGTTATAGCGGCTATAGCGTTCGATTTTCCCCGACGCCAGAGCCGTGCCGCTATTCCGCCTTGTTCAAGGCTCTGAACGCCTTGGCCGAAAAGGCCGACAGCGGCTGGGGAAGGTCGTCCAGCGCGAACCAGCCGATCTCCGACAGCTTGTCCGGCTCGGTCAGCGTCGGCTCGCCGGTGAAGTCCCGGGTGACATAGATCAGCGACACCCAATGCTGGCCGTCGGCCGGAATGATCTCTTCGGCCAGGCACAGGAAGTCGACCGCGCCGATCTTGAGCCCGCTCTCCTCCTCGGCCTCGCGCCGCGCGGCGTCGATGGAGCGCTCCATCAGGTCGACCTTGCCGCCAACGATGTTCCAGAATCCGGCCTCGGGCGCCTTCAGCCGTTTGCACAGCAAGACCCGCCCGTCGGCGCGCTGGATCACCAGGCCGCAGCCGACGCCGGGAAAGTCCACGCCCGGCTTCAACGTCACGCCTTCGGCGCGTCCACGGACGGATAGAAGGTGTAGCTCAGGGTGATGTCGCGCGCGCCCTTGGCCTCACGGTCCGTGGCCAGTTCGGGGGCGATGAAATACTGGACCGGGAACTGGCGCGTCTCGCCCGCCGCCAGCGTCTGGTCGGTGAAGCAGAAACACTGCAGCTTCTGGAAATACGGCCCCGTCTGCTCGGGCGAGACATTGTAGCTGGCGCGCACCTGGATCGGCTTGTCCGAGGTGTTGGTCACGTCGAAATAGGCCAGGCCCGTCTCGCCGATCCGCACCCGCTGGGTCGACTGCTCGGCGCGGAAGGTCATCGGCACGCCGCGCACATTGGTGTCGAACCGCACCAGCACCGTCTCGTCCAGCACGGTGTCGGAGGCCTTATCCGCCTTCATCGTCGTGCCGCCGAAGCCCGTGACCTGACAGAACATCCGATAGAGCGGCACCGCCGCGAACGCCGCCCCGGTCATGCCCATCACGCCGAAGACGCAGATGATGGCGATCAGATTCTTGCGGCCCGCCTTCATGGCTGGGAGGTCTCCACCGCCGTTGCCAGCGCGCGCTCGGCCGCCTGGTTCTGTTGCAGGCGCAGCACCGTGGTGGCGAACACCAGCACGATGAAGGCCACCAGCGCCGAGGCGATCCAGACGTTGCGACGCTTGCGCGCGCGAAGTTCCTCAGGCGTCAGACGCATGGTTTTACGCTCCCAGACCGGACAGGGCCTCGACCAGCAGCGCCGAGAACAGCGCCATCAGATAGAGGATGGAAAAGGCGAACAGGTCCCGCGCCGGTTTGGCCTGGACCTTGACGTCATACAATGCGGCCTCGCGTCCCACGGCCTCGGCCTTGTCCGGCTCGTCGCCCGCGCGCGAGCGATAAAGGCGCACCGCAAGACCCAGAAAGCCCAGGCCGCCCGCGACCGACACGACCAGATAGATGATCCCGCCCAGGCCCGCGAAGGCCGGGGCGATCGCGACCGGCACGAAGACCAGGGTGTAGAGCAGGATCTGCAACCGCGTGGACTTGGCGCCCTTGGCCACCGGCATCATCGGAATGCCCGCCTTGGCGTAGTCGCCGGCCGAATACAGCGCCAGCGCCCAGCTGTGCGGCGGGGTCCACAGGAAGATGATGAGAAACAGCAGCCACGCCTGCCATGGCGCATGGCCCGTCGCCGCCGCCCAGCCGATCACGGGCGGAAAGGCCCCCGCCGCGCCGCCGATGACGATGTTCTGGGGCGTCCGCCGCTTCAGCAGCAGGGTGTAGAAGCCGGCGTAATAGACAATGGTCATGGCCAGCAGACCGGCCGCCAGCCAGTTGGTGTTCATCCCCAGCAGCATGACCGAGAACAGGCTCAGGATGACGCCGAAGGCCATGGCGTCGTTCTTGCGCACGCGTCCCGCCGCCACCGGCCGGCCGCGCGTGCGCCGCATCAGGGCGTCGGTCTCGCCTTCCAGCGCCATGTTCAGCGCCCCGGCCGCCCCGGCCCCCACGGCGATGCACAGGATGGCGATGGCCGCGACCAGCGGATTGACCGATCCCGGCGCGACGATCAGCCCGGTCGCGGCGGTGAACACCACCAGCGACATCACGCGCGGCTTCAGCAGCTGGAAGAAATCCTCCGGCTGGGCGGTCGAGAGAACGGGTCGGGTCTGAACTTCGGTCATCGGTGAGGGCCGCATAGCATACCCAAATGAAGAAGGCCGCCCCTTCCGACGGAAAGAGCGGCCTTCGATTTCATATCGTTGGAAAGGCTTAGTGCTCTTCTGCCTTGATGACCGGCAGTTCGTTGAACTGGTGGGCCGGGGGCGGCGAGGACAGGGTCCACTCCAGGGTCGTGGCGCCTTCGCCCCACGGGTTGGCGACGCCCGGACGACGACGGATCGCCGCCTCGGCCAGCATGATCAGGAAGACGATCACGCCGACGACGGTGACGGCATAGCCGATCGAGGAGACGTGGTTCCACAGGGTGAAGGCTTCCGGATAGTCGATGTAGCGACGCGGCATGCCCTGCAGACCCAGGAAGTGCTGCGGGAAGAAGACCAGGTTAACGCCCACGAACATGATCCAGAAGTGGGTCGCGCCCAGGAACTCGTTGTACTTCACCCCGAACATCTTCTCGAACCAGTAGTAGAAGCCCGCGAAGATCGCGAAGACGGCGCCCAGCGACAGCACATAGTGGAAGTGCGCCACCACGTAATAGGTGTCGTGCAGGCTGTAATCGATGCCGGCGTTCGACAGGACCACGCCGGTCACGCCTCCGACGGTGAACAGGAAGATGAAGCCGATCGCCCACAGCATGGGCGTCTTGAAGCTGATGGAGCCGCCCCACATGGTGGCGATCCAGCTGAAGATCTTCACGCCCGTCGGCACCGCGATGATCATGGTGGCGGCGATGAAATAGGCGCGCAGATTGATGCTCATGCCGACGGTGTACATGTGGTGCGCCCACACGATGAAGCCGACGAAGCCGATGGCAACCATGGCGTAGGCCATGGCCAGATATCCGAACACCGGCTTGCGGCTGAAGGTCGAGACGATGTGGCTGATGATGCCGAAGCCCGGCAGGATCAGGATGTACACTTCCGGGTGACCGAAGAACCAGAACAGGTGCTGGTACATGATCGGGTCGCCGCCGCCGGCGGGATCGAAGAAGTGGGTGTGGAAGTTGCGGTCCGTCAGCAGCATGGTGATGGCGCCGGCCAGCACGGGCAGCGACAGCAGCAGTAGGAAGGCGGTGATCAGCACCGACCAGGCGAACAGCGGCATCCGGTGAAGCGTCATGCCCGGCGCGCGCATGTTCAGGATGGTGGTGATGAAGTTGATCGCGCCCAGGATCGAGCTGGCGCCCGCGACGTGCAGGGCGAAGATGGCCAGGTCGAAGGCGGGGCCGACGTGGCCCGTGGTCGACAGCGGCGGATAGGCCGTCCAGCCCCCGCCGAAGCCCTTGCCCGGTCCGCCGTCGGTGAACATCGACAGGATCAGCAGGCACCAGGCGGCGACCAGCAGCCAGAACGAGATGTTGTTCATGCGCGGGAAGGCCATGTCCGGCGCGCCGATCATGATCGGCACGAACCAGTTGCCGAAGCCGCCGATCATGGCGGGCATGACCATGAAGAAGATCATGATCAGGGCGTGGGCCGTGACGACGGCGTTATAGCCGTGCTTGGATTGCTCCACGAGACCCAGCAGCTGGATCGAGGAACCCTCCTTGAAGATCTGGATGCCCGGCTCGGCCAGTTCCCAGCGGATTAGCCCCGACAGGGCGCCGCCCACGATGCCCGCCATGATGGCGAACATCAGATACAGGGTGCCGATGTCCTTGTGGTTGGTGGACAGGAACCAGCGGGTGAAGAAGCCCAGCTTGTGGTCGTGATGGTGGTCGTCGTGAGCGTGACCGATGTGGGTCGCGTCGCGGGTTACGGTAGCGTCAGCCATGTGTCTCTGTTCGCCTCTTACTGGGCGGCCGGCGCGGCGGACGCCGCGGCGGGAACGGGTTGGTCGGCGGTGGCGCCGACGGGGGCGGCGACCGGGGTCGCGGCATCGGCGGCGGGCGCAGGCGCGGCTGCGGCCGGAGCGGCGGCGGGCGCGGCGACCTTGGGCGTCATCGAGCCGCCCTTGGAGGCGATCCACTGTTCGAACTGGGCCTGGGTCACGACCCGGATTTCAATCGGCATGAAGGCGTGGTCAACGCCGCACAGTTCGGAGCACTGGCCATAGAAGACGCCGGTGCGCTCGGCCTTGAACCAGGTGGTGTTGATGCGGCCGGGAACGGCGTCGGTCTTCAGGCCGAACGCCGGCAGGGCGACGGCGTGGATGACGTCCGAGGCGGTGATGACCAGCTGCACCGTCTTGCCGACCGGCACGACCATCGGCTCGGTCGCGGCTAAGCGATAGGGCACGCCCTTGGCCTTGGCTTCCTCTTCCGGGAGCATGTTGGAGATGTATTCCGCGACGCCCTGGTCCGGATACTCATAGGCCCAGTTCCACTGGTTGCCGGTCACCTTCACCGTCACGTCCGGCGACGGCATGTCGTGATAGGCGAACAGCAGGCGGAACGAGAACAGGGAGATGAAGACCAGGATCAGCACCGGCAGCACGGTCCAGATGATCTCGATCGTGGTGTTGTGGCTCCAGCGCGCGGGCGTCGGATTGGCCTTCTTGTTGTAGCGGAACACGATCCACGCCAGCAGGCCCAGCACCAACAGGGTGATGGCCGTGATGATCGGCATCAGGATCACGTCGTGGAAGAAGTGCGCATCATGCTTCAGCGGCGACGCCGCCGGTTGCAGCGTGATGCCGCCCGGGGTCGGCTGACCCATCAGGTCCTGCGCCCACGTCGGCGCCGCAGCGAACATCGCCAGTCCGGCGCCCAGAACGATGGAGGACGCGCAAGTCGCGGCCTTCTTCAACGTCCCTTGGGCTCGCTTGCCCATCCCCATATGAGACTTCCCCATAAAACCGTTATGCAGCAGATACTTGCGAATGGCTCGCAAGAGATCACGCTGGCGCGATTCCCACGCCCGGCGTTCTCGGTCACCTATCGGATCGCTTTCGGCTTGCCAAGCGATCAACGGCGCTCAGGCCGCAAAGCCGCCTTCAGCCGGCCTCGATTAAATCGCTGTCATGTTTCGATAGCTACCTTGCGTCACAAGATACCTTGTCGTAGTCAATGGTCATCAACGGGAGAGCCGAGGTGCCAGAAACTATCGAGATACAGCTGAAGAAGGGCGTGTTGGGGCTTTGCGTCCTGGCCCTTCTGAACCGGGCGGACAGCTACGCCTACGAGATCGCCAGCCGCCTGTCGGACGCGATCGATATGGGGGAAGGCACGATCTACCCCCTGATGCGCCGCATGCAGTCCGAAGGACAGGTCGAGACCTATCTGGTCGAATCCTCCGCCGGGCCGTCACGCAAATACTACCGACTGACCGAAGCGGGCCGGGGGGCCCTCGCCGCCCAGACTGCCGAATGGTCCGCCTTCACCAAGGCCGTCGACGCCATCGTGGCGAACGACGCCGATCAGGGAGCCGCTCAATGACGCGCGCCGAATTCATCGATCGTCTGAAGGAAGGCCTCGTCGGCCTGCCGACCACGACCGCCAACGACATCATCGCCGACTATCAGACCCACTTCGACGACGGCATCGCCGCCGGCCGCACCGAGGCCGAGGTCGCCTCCGCGCTGGGCGATCCGGTCCGCCTGGCTCGCGAACTGAAGGCCGAGGCCGGCATCCAGCGCTGGCACCAGGAGAAGAACCCCTCCGCCGCCGCCGGCGCCGTCTTCGCGGTCCTGGGCCTGGGGGCGCTGGATATCCTGATCCTCCTGCCCCTGCTGATGGGCGTGATCGGGACCGTGTTCGGCTTCTTCATCGCCGCCATCGGCCTGTTCATCGGCGGCGGCGTGATCATGGTCGCAGGTCCCTTCGCCGGCTTCCCCGGCGGGCCGTTCGCGGCGATCCTGATGGGGCTGGGCCTGATGGCCGGATCGGTCTTCCTCGGCGCCCTTCTGACCATCTTCACCATCTGGCTGGTCAACGGCGTCGTCTGGTTCGCCCGCCTTCACTACCGCCTGCTGAAGCCGGCGCTTGAGCCGACCAGCGTTCAATCCACCTCGACCTCGGGAGCTTCGACATGATCCGCACCCTGTTCATCATCGCCGGCGCCGCCCTGGTGCTGTGCCTGGTCACCGTCGGCGGCGCGCTGGCGATCGGCGGCCACGACCTCCAGCGCCACGGCTGGACCTGGACCATCAAGGACCACGACGGCGAGACCATCCGCTTCGAACGGGTCAAGGGCGGCGGGACCGACGATCTCGGCCCCCTCACCACCCGCACCCTCGCCTGGACCGGAGGCGAGACCCTGACCGTCGATTCCAGCATCGACGTCGACTATGTCCAGGGCGACGCCAACACCGTCGTCATCACCGGGCCCAAGGATCTGACCGACCGGGTCCGCCTGGTCGACGGCCGCCTCGATCTGGGCGACGGCGACGAGCGGGTCGTGTTCGGTTGGGACAACGACGGCTTCTCCGCCCGCTCCGAGCGCGACGAACTGAAGGTCGTCATCACCGCGCCGAAGGTTAACCGCTTCAACGCCAAGGGCTCGGGCGACCTGCAGATCACCGGCTATGACCAGCCGTCCCTGGCGCTCGACATCGCCGGACCGGCCGAAGTCACCGCCTCGGGTCGCACCGACGAGTTGAAGCTGGACATCGCCGGCTCCGGCGACGCGTCCCTCGGCGACCTGGCGACCCGCGACGCCTGGGTGGATATCGCCGGCTCCGGCGACGCCCGCATCGCCCCGACCGGCGACGTCAAGGTCGCCATCGCCGGCTCCGGCGACGTGGCCCTGGCCACCCGCCCCGCGAACCTGAGCAGCACCGTCTCCGGCTCCGGCGACGTCTATCAGGACTGACGGTCGCGCCGATCACCAACGGGAAAGGGGCTGGATCGGCCAGCCCCTTTTTCTATGCGCCCGCCGTGGAAACGTGGAGCGGCGCCTTCACCCCTCGGGCCCTACGCGCTAAGTCAGCCGCATGACTTTCGCTCCCCTCCCCGACGCCGGCGCCAACTGGGTCGATCGGCATGCGCCGGAGGGGCTGAAGCCGTGGTTGAAGCTGGGGCGGTTCGATCGGCCCATAGGCATCTGGCTGCTGCTGCTGCCTGGCTGGCAGGGGATCGCCCTGGCCCTGGCGCAATATCGGCAGGCGCCCGGTCTCTATGATCTGTGGCTGTTCGTCGGTTTCGGCATCGGCGCCTGTCTGATGCGGGCGGCCGGGTGCGCCTTCAACGACATCGTCGATCGAGATTTCGACGCCCAGGTCGCCCGCACGGCCCAGCGCCCCATTCCGTCCGGCAGGATTAGCTTCAAACAGGCCTGGGCCTTCGTGGTGGGATGCAGCCTCATCAGCCTTTTGGTCCTGCTCACCCTGCCGACCGTCGCTATCCTGCTGGGCGTCGGGTCGCTGGCCCTGGTCGCGGCCTATCCGTTCATGAAGCGGATCACCTGGTGGCCCCAGGCCTGGCTGGGCCTGACGTTCAACTGGGGCGCCCTGATGGGGTTCGCCGCCGCCCTGCCGCTGGCGACGGCCGCCCTGCTGCTGCCCGCCGATCTGGCCGGCGAGTTCCGGCCCTTCCTGTGGTCCCCAGTCAGCGACAGCGGCCATACGATCGCCCTGGCCTGGCAGGGCTATCTTCCCGCCGTCCTGCTGTGGATCGGCGGGGTCTTCTGGACCCTGGGCTACGACACCATTTATGCGCTTCAGGACATCGAGGACGACGCCATGATCGGGGTGAAGTCCTCGGCCCGCCGCCTGGCCTCGGCCGTGCGGCCCGGCGTGGCGGTCTTCTATGGCCTGACCGTGATCCTGGCCGCCCTGACCGGCTTCGCCGCGGGACTTGGGCCGCTGTTCGGGCTCTGTCTGGTGATCTACGCCGTTCATCTGGCGTGTCAGGTCATCCGGCTGGACCGCAACGACGGCGCCCTGGCGCTGAAACTGTTCAAGTCCAATCGCGAGGCCGGTCTGATCCTGCTGGCCGCTATCGCTCTTGGCTCAATCTCCCTGTGATCCCCCCGATGATGGAGTTTCCCATGTCGCGCACCGCCCGCATCCTGCTGTTGTCCGCCGCTGTCGCCGCCACGCTTTCCGCGTCTCTGGCCGCCTGCCAGCGCAAGGAAGACAAGGCCCAGGCGCCGGCCGCGCCGGCCCCGGCCGCTGCGCCGGCCATGTCGAACACCCCCGTCGGCTATGACAGCAAGACCCCCTATGCCGCCGTCAAACTGACCCTGCCCCAGGCGATCAAGACCACGCCTGCCCTGCACGCCGCCCTCTACGCCGACACGGTGCGCGACCTGAAACAGTTCGAGGAAGGCGCCCAGGCCGATCTCAGCGAGGCCGGCGGCGGCCCGAACCCTTATGAAAAGACCATCGCCTTCGCGCCGGGTGCCGAGACCGGCAAACTGGTCAGCCTGGCCCGCACCGATTTCGAGTTCACCGGCGGCGCCCATCCCAACACCAGTTTCGATGCCGTGATCTGGGACAAGACGACCAACAAGCGGCTGGGCTTCGCCGACCTGTTCCGGCCGGGCGCGGACCTGTCGGCTCTGGACAAGGCCCTGTGCGCCGCCGCCAACGCCGCCAAACAGGCCCGCTCTCCAGGGTCGGAAACCGCGACCCTGGACGGCAAGATGTGGACCTGCCCCAAGGCCGTCTCCACCCCCTTCGTCCTGACGCCGGGCACGACGCCGGGCAAGGCGGGCGGCGTGACCTTCCTGATGGGACCCTATCAGATCGGCCCCTATTCGGACGGCCCCTACTGGATCGCCCTGCCGCAATCGGCCTTCCGCGCCCTGCTCAACCCCGCCTACGCCGACCAGTTCGACGGCGCACCGGCCAAGGCCGGCGACGTGACGCCGAAGAATGGCTGACGGCAACTCCCCCCCCGCGCGCGAGGAGGATGCCACTCACTTCGCCAGAAACGCATCCACCAGCTCGGCGAACCGCGCCGGCTGATCGGCCATGATGAAGTGCCGCGAGCCATCGACGCGGATCAGGGTCGCGCCGGGCAAGGTCGCATACTCCCGCATCCACATGGCGTCCGCCACCGCCGCCGGCGCCCCGCCGTCCGCATCGGCGGCGTAGAGGGCCGTCACCGGGGTCGTCATCGCGGCCAGGCCGGGTCGCGCGTCGGTGGTCATCACATCCTTGATCGCCGCCGCCATCGCGTGTCGGTCGCCCGCCATGGACCACGCCACGATGTCCGCCTGGGTCGCCGGATCGCGTGAATAGCCCGCTGCGGTCTGCGTCTGGCCGTTGCGGAAGGCGTCCTGCGGGGTGTTCAGAATGCCGCTCGCCGCCTGATCGGCGAAGGGGCGCGCGGTCTCGGCCGTGACCTGCGGCCCGAACAGGGCGGAAAAGAAGGGCAGGCTGTCGACACTCATCAATCGTCCCACGGCATCGGGATGCGCCTGCGCCAGCCTGAGCCCGACAAGTGCGCCCATGGAATGGCCGATGACTGCCGGTCGGTTCAGGCCCTCGCGGCGGATGTAGCGATCCAGCTCATCCACCACAGGCTGCAAGAAGGGGACGTCCCCATGCGACCACGGCTCGCCGGCGAAACCGGCCAACTGCACCAGATGAACCCGGTGCGTCGCCTTCAGCCGATCGGCCGTCGCCCGCCAGACCTCCCGCGAACAGCCGAAGCCGGGAATCAGGATGACGTCGGGGCCATGGCCCACCACCTCGACCGACAGCCGGTCGGAGACGAAGGGCGCGGCGGAGGAAGCCACAGGTGGCGCGGCTTGGGCTCGGACCTGATCGCTGGCCACGGCGCAGGCGATCACAACGCCCAGGATGACGGCAAGGCGCGACGGGGCGAAGACGCCCCGGCAAGGGCGAATGACGTTCGACATCACAGTCTCCAATTGTAAGGTTATTCTGACTTTTCGGTCAGCCCGCGTGCGGGTTTTCAAAGATCTCTTCGACCGGCCGCGCGAACACGGCGGCGATCCGGTAGGCTAAATCCAGCGAGGGGTCGTGCCGCTCCGTCTCCAGGGCGATCACCGCCTGACGCGAGACCCCCAGCGCCTGACCCATCTGTTCCTGGGTCCAGCCGCGCTCGACGCGTAGCAGCTTCAGACGGTTCTTCATCGGCTGCTCCGGATGAAGGGCGAAACGACGCCGTACAGCCCCCAAAAGACCGGAACGATCAGCCAGGTCTGCATATGCGGCGCCCCGGCGAAACTCTCGCCAAAGCCCCAGAAGGTGGCGACGGCCAACGCCAGTCCGGCCGCGATGATGAACTGTTTGGCCGTCACGCCGCGCACGAACTCGTCGCTCTCGCGCATCAGCGCCAGGGTCGCCCAGATCTGCCCGATTACCGGCGCCGACACTGCCGCCGCCAGGACCCAGGCCGCCGGCTTGCCCATCAGATCGTCGAACGCGTCGGTCGTCATCATCGCGACGCAGATCGCGACGTAAGGCACGGAGAACGCCATCGTGCGAATGATGTAGCGTCGATGCGCAGGCGTTCCGGTCTTCCAGGCGGTGAACATATTGGCTCTCCTTGTGTAAGGACAACCTGACACCGACGGAATGTCATGTCAACCTGACGTTTTGTCAGGCGCGCCCAACATTTCTCCGTTGCTTTTCCAGACGCGCGTCAAGGGCTAGACTCGCCCCATGTCCGCCGCCCCGCGCATCGCCCCCTCGGCCCTGTTCACGCCTCAGGAATGGGCGCCGTTTCAGATGCGCTCGGCCTGGGCCGGCCCGCTGCTTGTGGCTCACTGCTGGGCCGTGATCGCGCTGGCCGTGATCGCGGGCGTCCTGATCCCATGGCTGATCCCGCTGTGCGTCATGGTCGTCGGTACGCGTCAGTTGGGCCTAGCCATTCTGATGCACGAAGCGGCGCATGGCGGCCTGTCGAAGTCGAACCGCCTGAACGATTTTCTCGGCCACTGGCTATGCGCCGTGCCGATCGGCGCCAGCCTGAAGGCCTATCGCCCCTATCATCTGACGCATCATCGCTTCGCCCAGCAGACGGAGGATCCCGATCTGATGCTGTCGGCGCCCGTTCCCGTCAGCCCGGCCTCGCTGCGCCGCAAGCTGATCCGCGACCTGACGGGTCAGACCTTCTTCAAGCAGCGGGTGCTGCTGCCGCAGGCGCGAGCGAAAGCGCGCGCAAGCAGCCCAAGAGGCGATAGCGCGAAAGGAATGAGCGAGAGCGCCCATGATTACGAGTCGATCGTGACGGGCCGATCCGTCCTGCCCTTCCTCGCCTTCAACGCGGTCCTGCTGGCGGGCTTCATCGCCGCCGGCGTCTGGTGGGCCTTTTTCGTGTTGTGGCTGCTGCCGATGGCGACATGGTTTCCGATGGTGACGCGTCTTAGAAACATCGCCGAACACGCCTGCGTCGAGGGTTCGTCGGCCGATCCCTTTCGTGCAGCTCGTACTACCAAGGCCAGCCTGTGGGAACGCGCCTTGATCGCCCCCTACTGGGTCAACTTCCACGCCGAGCACCACCTGTTCATGCACGTGCCCTGTTGGAAGCTGCCGCGCCTGCACCGCGCCATTCATGCGAAGCCGCAAGCTGGGGCGATGGAGGTCGCACCCGGCTATGCCAGCGTGTTGAAGGCTGTTACGCGCCAGCCGGAATGACCGTCCTCGATCCCGCCGCCTTCATCCGCGACAACACGCGGCTCCAGCCCGTGCCGCATGCGCCGGAAATCTCTTTGTGGCTGGCCGACGAGATCACGCCGATCTGGCGGCTGACGGAAGAAGAGCTGGGCGAACTGGGCGTGCCGCCGCCGTTCTGGGCCTTCGCCTGGGCTGGGGGTCAGGCGCTGAGCCGGTATCTGCTCGATCATCCGCATGAGGTCGCCGGACAGCGGGTGCTGGACTTTGCCGCCGGTTCGGGCCTGGTCGGCGTGGCGGCGATGAAGGCGGGGGCGACCCATGTCCTGTGCGCCGACATCGATCCCTTCTGCCAGGCCGCCGTCGCCGCCAATGCGACGTCGAACGGCGTGACGCTGGACTTCACCCAGACCAATCTGCTGGACGCCGCCCCGCCGGATGTGGACGTCATCTGCGCGGGCGACATCTGCTACGAGCGCCCGATGACCGACGCCGTTCTGGCCTGGCTGACCCAGGCCCGCACCAAGGGCACGCGTGTCCTGATCGGCGATCCGGGACGCACCTATTTCCCGCGCACGGGCCTGGATTTTCTGGCCGAGTACCGCGTCCCGACCTCGCGCGAGCTGGAGGACCAGGAAATCAAACGGTCCTCCGTCTGGGCGATGCCTTAAGCTGCAGCCTGACCTTCGTGGCGGCCTTCGGCGAACTCCTCGATCATCTTGGCGTTGAAGGCGGGAATGTCGTCGGGGCAGCGGCTGGTCACCAGGCCCTGATCCACCACCACCGCCTCGTTGACCACATTGGCCCCGGCGTTCTTCAGGTCGGTGCGGATGCTTTCGAACGACGTCATCGTGCGCCCCTCGACCACGCCTGCCTCGATCAGCAGCCAGGGCGCGTGACAGATGGCGGCGACCGGCTTGCCCGCGTCGAAGAAGGCCCGAACGAACTTCACCGCGTCCTCGTCCGCCCGCAGCAGGTCCGGGTTGGCGACGCCGCCCGGCAGCAGCAGGGCGGAATAGGTCGAGGCGTCGACCGCCGCCACCGCCTTGTCCGCCGTAACCTTGTCGCCCGGCGTCAGATGGTCGAAGCCCTGGAACTCGCCGGCCTTCAGCGACACGATCTCGACCACCGCGCCCGCACCCTTCAGCGCCTTCATCGGTTCATTCAGTTCGATCAGCTCGACGCCATCGGTCGCCAGGATGGCGACGGTCTTGCCGGAAAGGGATTGGGCCATGAGGAATGCTCCGTTGATCAAAGGGGTTCGGCGCGATGAACCCACGGCGTCTCAAAGGGTTGCGGCTCCGCTTGGCGGCGATGGCGCGCGTCCCCACATCGTGTCCATGCGATCGCTCCTGACCCTGACCGCCCTGTTGGCCGCTGCCGCCACGCCGGCCTTGGCTCAGACCTATCCGCAGGCCGGCCGTCCCTACGGCGCCTATCCGGGGGGCGTCCCCGCCGCCATCGCCGACCAGCACCGCTATGAGAACGACCGTCTGCGTTCTCAGGCGCAGTCGAATGCGGACCAGGCGCGTCAGCAGCAGATCGAGACCCAGCTTCGCCTGCGCGCCATCGCAGGTGCACGCGAACCGACCGTCGCCCAGCCCTTGCCGCCCCGCCCGCTCTACAGCCCCGAGCAGGAGCGGACCCTGCGCCAGTCCGCCGCCGAACGCCGCCAGCAGACAGCCCAGGGCATGAGCCAGATCGACAACTGGCTGGCCCGTTCGCGATGAAGCGTTCAAACTGACGCATCCCTTCCCTTGCACCCGCGTTCCTGCCTAGCTTAACCAGGATTGGGCGGAGGATAGGGCATGCGCTGGCAAGGTGGACGGACAGGCGGCGGCGTCGAGGATCGACGGGGTCTCGGCGGCGGAGCCATCGCCGGCGGAGGTCTGGGCGTCGGCGTTCTGGCCATTATCGGCTATCTGGTGTTCGGTATCGACCCCTCGACCACGACTCAACTGGCCAGCCAGTTCGGCGGCGTCGGCGCCGAGCAACAGCAGGGTCAAGTCGGCACGCCCGAGGATCAGGCCGGTCGCTTCGTCGATGTCATCGGCGCCAATATCAACGATGTCTGGGCGCAGAAGCTGAACGGCTATCAACCGCCGAAGGTCGTGATCTACGAACAGGGCACATCGACCGGCTGCGGCTTCGGCCAGTCGGCTATGGGCCCCTTCTACTGCCCCAACGATAAGACCGTCTATCTGGACCTCGGCTTCTGGCAGGAGATGGAGAACAAGCTCGGGGCCTCGGGCGCCGACTTCGCCCGCGCCTATGTCATCGCCCACGAGTTCGGCCATCACGTCCAGACCCTGACCGGCACATCGGATCAGGTCCGCCGGGCCCAGCAGCGCGCCTCCGGTCAGGCCGAAGCCAATCAGTATTCGGTGGCGCTAGAGCTTCAGGCCGACTGCTACGCCGGCGTCTGGGCCCGGAACGCCTCGGCCGTTTCGAACGGTCAGGTCGCCTTGGATGCTGGCGAGTTCGAGGAGGGCATGAAGACCGCCCAGGCCATCGGCGACGACACCTTGCAACGGCGCAGCGGCGGCCGCGTCTCGCCCGAAAGCTTCACCCACGGATCCTCTGCCCAGCGCGTCGAATGGCTGCAGCGCGGCTACCAGTCGGGCGATCCGGCCGCCTGCGACACCTTCAGCGGCGCCTGATCGCCGCGAGCCTTCAGAACGATTGATTGACTGACGATGCATGACCGCGCCGGCACGACCGCACGCCCCGAAGACCTGATCGACCTCGACGCCCTGCTGGGCGCCTATGACACGACCCGGCCCGACATGGGCGATCCGCAGCAGCGGGTTGTGTTCGGCACCTCGGGCCACCGCGGCTCCAGCCTGGACGGCGCCTTCAACCAGGCCCACATCCTCGCCATCGCCCAGGCGATCGCCGAATACCGCGCGGCCCAGGGCGTCGACGGCCCGCTTTTTCTCGGTCGCGACACCCACGGCCTGTCCGAGCCCGCCTTCCGCACCACACTGGAAGTCCTGATCGCCAATGGGGTCGAGGTGCTGATCGACGCCCGCGACGGCTTCACCCCCACGCCGGCCGTGTCGCACGCCATCCTGACCCACAACCGCACGAATAGCCGGCAGGCGGACGGCGTCCTGATCACCCCGTCGCACAATCCTCCCCGCGACGGCGGCATCAAATACAATCCCCCCTCCGGCGGCCCGGCCGGGGGCGAGGCCACGTCCGCCATCGCCGCCCGAGCCAATCAGCTGATCGAAGGCGGCCTGACCGAGGTCCGTCGCGTCCCCTTCGCCCAGGCGCATGCGGCGGCGGGCCGGTTCGACTACCTGTCCGCCTATATCGACGACCTGCCCAACGTGCTGGAGCTAGACGCCATCCGCAACGCCGGCGTCCGTATCGGCGCCGATCCGCTGGGCGGCGCGGCCGTGGCCTATTGGGGCGAGATCGCTGAGCGCCACCGACTGGACCTGACGGTCGTCAACGACGCCGTCGATCCGCGTTGGGCCTTCATGCCGCTGGACGCCGACGGCAAGATCCGCATGGACTGCTCATCGCCCAGCGCGATGGCCGGTCTGATCGGCATGATGAAGGGCGGCTCGGCCTATGACGTCGCCTTCGGCAACGATGCCGACGCGGATCGCCACGGCATCGTCACCCCCGACGCGGGCCTGATGAACCCCAACCATTTCCTGGCCGCCGCCATCGCCTATCTGTTCGCCAACCGCCCCGGCTGGGGCGCGGACGTGGCGGTGGGCAAGACCCTGGTCTCATCATCCATGATCGACCGCGTCGTCGCCGGCCTGGGTCGCCGCCTGCTGGAAGTCCCCGTCGGCTTCAAACACTTCGTGCCCGGCCTGCGGGACGGCACGGTCGGCTTCGGCGGCGAGGAATCGGCCGGGGCTTCCTTCCTGCGCCACGACGGCACGGTCTGGACGACCGATAAGGACGGCATCCTGCTGTGCCTGCTGGCCGCCGAGATCCACGCCCGCACGTGTCAGAGCGCCAGCCAACTCTACGCCGGCCTGACCGACCAGTACGGCGCCCCCGCCTACGCCCGCGTCGACTCCCCGGCCAATCGGTCGGAAAAAGCCCGTCTTTCCGCGCTCAGCCCCTCGGACGTGACCGCAACCGCCTTGGCCGGCCAGCCGATCACCGACATCCTGACGAACGCCCCCGGCAACGGCGAGGCCATCGGCGGGTTGAAGGTCGTCACCGCCGACGCCTGGTTTGCCGCCCGTCCCTCGGGCACCGAGGACGTCTACAAGATTTACGCCGAGTCCTTCCTCGGCCCCGACCACCTCGCTCAGGTTCAGGACGAGGCCAGGGCCGTGGTGGCGACCGCGCTGGCGGGCTAGATCAAGCCTTCCATCCACGCCCTCAGCGGATTGGCGGGATCGGACAGCAGTTTGATCACCATGCCGACGCAGATCGTCACCAGAAGCGGCCGGATCAGCTTCGGCCCGAACCGCATGGCGGCGTGCGATCCCAGCCATCCACCCAGCACCTGGCCGACGGCCATGGTCAGGCCGACAGCCCACAGCACATGGCCGCCGATGGCGAACACGGCGACGGAAACCAGATTGCTGGCAAAGTTCAGCGCCTTGGTATGGGCTGTGGCGCGCGTCAGCCCCATCCCCATCAGCGTCACCAGAGCCAGGGCGAAGAACGACCCCGCACCAGGGCCGAAGAAGCCGTCATAAAACCCGATCCCACCCGCAACGGCGCCGAAGGTGAAGGGCGTCAGGCGCGCCCGGACATCCTCGTCGCTCGCCTTCGGTCCAACCAGAAAATAGACGGCGATCCCAACCAGCAGCAGCGGCAACAGGACCATCAACCAGGTCGTGTCCACGAAACTGACCACCACCGCGCCCAAGGCCGCGCCGACGACCGTGGCGATCAGCGGCCATTTCAGCAGGGCGAAGTCGATCCGCCCCTTGCGCCAGAAGTTCCAGGTGGCGGACGCCGTGCCGAAACTGCTCTGAATCTTGTTGGTGGCGATGGCCGCTACCGGATTGACCCCGACCGCCAAAAGCGCGGGCACCGTGATCAGACCGCCGCCTCCGGCGATGGCGTCCACGAACCCGGCGGTCACGGCCGCAGCAAACAACAGCAAGAGGATTTCCGGGGCGAACTCGATCATGGCGCGGACCTAGGCCGTTGTTCCGCGCCGATCCAGCCTCAATCCCTGATCAGGCGCCGACCGTGATCTCCATCGGCCGTTCGACGAAAAGGCCGGGGCCGCCCAGGTCCAGCGCAAGCCGGCGGTTCTCGAACGCGGCCATGCCGACCAGGGCCTTGGGGAAGCCCGGCACGGCGACGTCGTCATAGATGGCGACCGTCGCCTGACGATACAGTTCGTCGCCGATCGTCAGGGTGCGCACGACGACGGTCTCGGCGCTCACCGTGCCGCCCAGGACGATGCTCTGGCCCGGCGTGCGTTCGCGGCCGTCCAACAGGCCGGCGGCCTCGGCCGTCTCGCGCGTGACGGCCAGCACGGCCGAGGCGCCGGTGTCGATCACCGCATTGACCGTCGCCCCTTCCAGGGTGATGCCGGCCTGCAGCGCCTTGCCGGCCCGTGTCACCGGCACGGGTTTTAGCGACGACGGCGGCGTCCAGCCCTCGCGCGGCAGGAACCGGACCCGATGCTCGGCCGTGTCCAGCTCCAGCACCAGTTCGCGCAGCACGTCCTGTCCCAGGATCAGCGCCGCACCCAATCCCTGATCGCTGGCCAGCGGCCCCAGGCCAAGGATCGCCGCCCGCAATCCGCTCAGCCGCAAGCCGCCGATCGCCACCTCCAGCGTCGTCCCCCGTCCCACCTGGGCGTCGCCGCCGACGCCGTACGCCACCATCGGGATATTGAAGACATTGGTCAGCCCCAGCCGCTCGACCAGCGACCGGTCGATGACCGAATACTGCGCGCCGGAATCGATCAGGGCCCGCACCGGCTGTCCGTTTACGGTCACCTCGACCGTCGGGGTCGGCGCGCGCGGTTCGGCATAGGGCAGCCAGCCGCTGGAGCCGTTCGCCGCGAAGGCGACCGTCGGCCCGCGCCAGACCACATGGTCGCGCAGCCACCAAGCCCCGCCTGCGCCGCCGGCGACCAGCCCCAGCCGGATCAGAAGATCACGTCGTCTCATGGTCACTGACATGGACCGTCGCAGCGATCCGCGCCAGCGGGGCGATGTCGCGGCCCCTCTTGCAGGACCGACGGCAATTGCCCCTTAGGCGGCAAAAATGTGCGCTTGAACCATCGCGTCTGCACCCAGACGCGGATTGTCTGGCCACAGCCCGCGAAAACCCGACAAAATCATCCAGAAACCGGGTGACGCCGCCGCCCCGTCTGGCTACGACCATCGGTGTCATGAGCACCTCCAGCGCCCGCTACGTCTCGACCCGAGGCCAATCTTCCGAAACCGATTTCGCCGACGCCCTGCTGCGCGGCATCGCGCCCGACGGCGGCCTCTATATTCCCACCGCCTGGCCCAGCCTGTCGCCCGCCGCCTGGACCGGAACGGCCGACTACAAGCCGATCGCGCTGCAAGCGATCGCCACCTTCATCGGCGACGCCCTGCCCGCCGGCGCGCTGGACCGCGCGCTGGACCGACTGACCGCCGGGTTCAACCATCCGCTGGTCACGCCTCTGGTCGAGCTGGAGCCGGGCCTGTTCGTGCTGGAACTGTTTCACGGCCCGACCGCCGCCTTCAAGGATCTGGCGATGCAGCTGGTCGCCAGCCTGACGGACGAGGCCCTGGCCGCGTCGGGCGAGCGTCTAACCATCCTGACCGCCACCTCAGGCGACACCGGCGCCGCCGCCGTGCGCGCCTTCGCCGGCGCCAAGTCCGTCGATCTGGTCGTGCTCCACCCGCTGGACCGCGTCTCGCCGGTTCAACGCAAACAGATGACGACGGTCGAGGCGGACAATGTCCTGAACCTGGCCGTGCGCGGTGATTTCGACGACTGCCAGCGTCTGGTGAAGGGCCTGCTGGCCGACGAGGCGCTGCGCGAACGCGGCCGCCTGTCCTCGGTCAATTCGATCAACTGGGCGCGGCTCGCGGGCCAGATCCCCTACTATGTTTCCGCGACCGCACAGCTGGGCGGGGCCGCGACCTTCGTCGTGCCGACCGGCAACTTCGGCGACGCCTTCGCCGGCATCGCCGCCACGAAGATGGGCCTGCCGTCGAACGGCTTCGTCGCCGCCGTGAACCAGAACGACGCCCTGGCCCGCGCCCTGCATGACGGCCTATATTCACGCCGTCCGGCGGTCGAAAGCGGCAGCGTCTCCATGGATGTGCAGGCGCCGTCCAACTTCGAGCGGCTGGTGTTCGAGGGGACGGGCCGCGACGCCGAGGCGACGCGCGTGGTGTTCGAAACCTTCGCCCGCGACGGCGCCATCGCCTTCGATCCGGCGCTGCTTACCGCCCTTCGCGACCACGTCTCGGCGGTTTCCATCGACGAGGATGAGACGCGCGCCGAGATCGCCCACGCCTATGAGACCTGGGGCCGTGTCGTGTGCCCGCACACGGCCGTGGCGCTGGCCGCCGCGCGACGGCAGGACCGCTCGAAAGGCCCCGTCATCGCCCTGTCCACCGCCCATCCGTCCAAGTTCGGCGACTTCGTTTCGAACGTCCTGGGCTTCGAACCCGAACCCGCAAACGTCATCGCCGCCCTGGGCGACAAGCCCGAGCGGTTGACGATCGTCGATGGGACGATGGAGGCGGCGCGTGACGCCGTGGCGGCCTTTTCAGGCCGCCACTAAAACGTCTTAGCGACGGCCGCCGCCGGTGAGGGCGCGCAGCAGAAGCAGGCCTACGCCGGCGACCGAGAGGGTCGTGACCAGCGGACGCTTGCGCGCCTCGGCGGCGACGGTGCGGGCCTTGTCGCGATAGTCGACGGGCACCTTTTCGACCAGGCGATCGACCGAATCCATCGCCTTGCCGAAGGTTTCCAGCGAGCGGCCCTTGGCGTCGTTGTAGGCGCCTTCGACCTGCAGCTTCTGGTCGCCGACCAGCTTGCCGACGCCTTTTTGGAACTTGCCTTGCGCCTGCGAGGCGGCGCCGTTGATGGTTTCGTCAGTCATGATCTTCGTCCTCGGGGAGCGGCGCACTTCGCCGTTGCAGCATCAAAGCCCGGCCAAGCTTTCGGTTCCAGCGACGAAGCCGCGCAGGCGGCTCAGGCCGGTTCGGTCGCGCGCCAGTGGTCCATCCGACGCAGGAAGACCGCCGGATCCTTGGGCGTCACCAGATTGGCGGGATCGTGGAA
Organism: Brevundimonas fontaquae; assembly: GCF_017086445.1. Classification (NCBI taxonomy): domain Bacteria; kingdom Pseudomonadati; phylum Pseudomonadota; class Alphaproteobacteria; order Caulobacterales; family Caulobacteraceae; genus Brevundimonas; species Brevundimonas fontaquae. The sequence continues at coordinate 3,164,702 of NZ_CP070968.1, forward strand.
AATGCGGTCGTGCAGCCGCGTCACGGTGAACCGCAGGGCCGCCGCTTCCCCCAGACGCGGCAAGGCCTCCCGCTCCGCGCCGCTAAGCGGCCGCACGGATTCATAGCCGCGCTGGAAGGCCGTCAGGGCGTCCGGCATGGGTCGCCCCTCGGCGTCGAAGCCCCAGGCCGACAGGGCGATGGCGAGGTCATAGGCGAAGGCGCCGGTGCAGCCGAAATAGAAGTCGATCACCGCCGAAACGGCGTCGTCCTCGAACAGCACATTGTCGGGGAAATAGTCGGCATGGATCGCTCCGCCCGGCAGATCGTCCGTAAAGGGATCGCCCAAGCGCGCCAGCGAGGCGTTCACCTGATCCAGGAGACGTCGATCCTCGCCCGAGGCCGCCGGGGCGCACCGATCGGCCAGCCGACGCCACATGGCCGGCCCAACCGGATTGGCGCGTTTCAGATCAAAATCAGCCGCGGTCAGATGAAGCCGCGCCAGCACCGCCCCCGCCGCCGCCTGATCGGCCGATGACGGCGTGCGCAGCCAGGCGCCGGTCTTCCATTCGATCACCGCCGCCGCCCGGCCGTTCAGTCGTCCCAGCCATGCCCCCGACCGGTCCTCGACCGGCGTCGGGCAAGGAAAACCGCGCGCCGCCAGATGCGCCGTCAGCCCCAGGCAGAAGGGCAGCGAGGCCTCGTCCGTCCGCCCCTCGAACAGGGTCAGCACAAACCGGCCCTGCGTCGTGTCCAGTCGATAGTTGGTGTTCTCCACCCCCTCGGCGATGGCCGTCAGTTCGACCACCTCGCCGATGTCGTAGCCGGCCAGGAAGGCCTTGGCGTCGGCGATGGAAACGGGGGTGAAGACGGCCATGGGCTTAGTTTAGGCCCGCATCGGCGCGCCGTGCACGCACGATCTCGGCCAGATCCGCCATGATGCTCTCGGTCGTGGCCCAGCGCCCGGCGCCCCGGCCCCGGCAGCGCCACACGCGGCCGTCGGCGCCATAGACCTTCAACGCATTGCCCTCGCCGCGCAGGGTCGAGAACAGAGGGTCGCCATGGTCGGCTTTCAGCGACACCGACGGCCGGATCACCCCGTCCTTCAGATGGGCGGCGCCGATCTGGCGCACGCCGCCGGCGGCCGAGGTCGTCTCGCTCAGGTGGTCGCGCGGCACGTCGCCTTCGGGCGAACGGCCGAACGCTTCGTGGCACAGCAGCCGCACCTTGGCCGCCGCATCCAGACCTTCCAGATCCGAGGACGGGTCCTCCTCCGCAAAGCCCGCCGCGCGGGCGTCCGCCAGGGCTTCGTTGAAGGCCGCCCCGTCGCCCAGCCGCTCCAGCATGAAGTTGACCGTGCCGTTCAGCACCGCCTCGAAACCGACCACCTCGCCGGCTGCGCGGGCCGCGCGGACCGTCTCGATCATCGGCGATCCTCCGCCGACCGAGGCCGACCAGAAGATGCGCCGTCCATTGGCTTTCGCCAGTTCTTGCAGCCCGCCCGGATCGCGGCTGACCGCCTGTTTGTTGGCGCTGGCGACATCGCAGCCGGCCTCGAGCGCAGCGCGGATCACCGCGTGGCCCGCCTCGCCTTCCGACAGGGCCTCCAGCACGATGTCGGGCTTCCTGGCCCACAGGTCCGCCGGGTTTGAGGTGAACAAGGACGCCGGACAGTCCACGTCGCGGGCCTTTTTGGGGTTGCGCACCAGCACGCCCACGACCTCGTAGCGAGGATCGTCGAGCAGCTTGCCCAGCACGCCGCCGCCGACCACGCCGCATCCGGCGACCGCGACCTTCAGCGGCGGCAGGGCGGGCGCGGGACCAGGCGGCGCAGACTTGTCGCCGATGACCGTGCCGTCGGCGCGATCCAGGGCCGCCACCTCGATCTCGACCCCGCGGCTTTCGCCCAGGTCGATGGCGTCGTGCTGGACCAGCGCGCCGCCCAGCTTGCGCGCCACATCCCAGGAGGCGCGGCGATAGCGCAGGGCCGGGGCCGTCTTATCGTTGGGGTCGTGGTCGTAAAGGCCGTCCACGTCCTTGACCAACCGCACCTTCTTCAGCCCCAGCTCAGCGGCCAAGAAGACCGCCGTCAGGTCCGATCCGCCCCGCCCCAGCAGGGCCACCTTGCCGTCCGGCCGCACCGCGCCGAACCCGGGCACCACCACCACCTCGTGGCGATCCAGCGCCTGTTTCAGATGGTCGGGGCGTAGGCCGCAGGGGCGCGAATGCTCCGGCTCGCCCTCCGCCACGATGCCCAGCTCCCGCACCGACAGGGCGCAGGCGTCCAGCCCGATCCGGTCGCAGGCGATGGCCACCAGGGCCGCCGACTTCTCCTCGCCCAGGGCCACATAGCCGGGCAGCAGGTCGTTGGAATGGGCCAGGCCCAGCGCCCTCGCCTCGCCCAGCAGCCGGTCCGTCGCCCCGCCGAAGGCCGAGACCACCGCCACCACCTTCCGCCCCGCCCGCACATGGCCATAGACGGCCGAGGCGACCAGCGGCGCCTCCGCCGGGCTGCGCAGGATGGACGAGCCGAACTTCAGCACCACGACCTCTGGTGCAGGCTGACTGCTGGGGTCGAGGCTTTCGGATTTTTCTACGACGGCGAGTTGGGCGGACATCGGGGTTCTCGGGAAAGGTCGGGATGGGGTGGGGTGAAAAGAAAAACCCCGCCTGGCGGACCGGGCGGGGTTCGGGTTCTGCGGTTGCCGGGGTTCGGCGCGCTAAACTCGTCCCGCCCGTTCGGGCATGGTGGTGGTGCCGGTGGTACCGCCGATAATCGTGCCGCCGAGGATCATGCCGAAACGCGTCGCGGCGAGGCCGGCGACGGTCGAAACTTCGGCGATGAGCGAGCGCTGTTGCACAGGGCAGGTCCGGTTGAAATCTGAGCCTAGGGTGATCGGACGACCCTGACTCTGTCAAGTCGCATTGGATGATTTTTTCACGACAAGGCGTTTATGGTGCGTTTTCACCTCCATCGAGTCGACCCATGCCACTAATGAGGTTGAATTTTTCGCTTGACCGGCGCCGCCTCGATCATCAACGTAAAGTCACTCATCAAGACCAGCCGAGGGATTAGGCCCTTTGACGCTGGGGCAACCATCGGGTCTCACAGCTCGAAACGGTGCCAACTCCTGCGGGGTCCTTCGGGGTCGCGAGAGATGAGTGGAGCATCGACGAGACGACGCTCCACGCTCTGTCACCGCATCGAGACTTGCTGAGCGAGAACGATGCGGAACGACAATGACACTGGCTGAAACCACCCTGCTCGAAGACCCCGACTGTCGCCGCGCGACAGCTCTTACCCCTGTCCGCGAACCGACGCGTGAGCGCGGCGGCGCCCGCGACGTCATCGTTCCCATTCCCGCCGATTTCCGCCTCGCCTCGGGCGAAAAACTGAACCAGCCCAATATTGTAGGCCGCCTGCATGGCCGGATCGGCGCGCCCGTCGTCGTGGTCGCCGGCGGCATCTCGGCCGGACGCTTCGTCCACCGGACGGAGACCAACGGCCTGGGTTGGTGGTCCGGCGCCGTTTCGGTGCGCGGTCCCATCGACCTGAGCCGGCTTCAGGTCCTCGCCGTCGATTTCGCTCCCGGCGCCGAGTTCCTGGCTGCGCCCGTCACCATCACCACCCAGGATCAGGCCCGCCTGCTGGCTCTGGTGCTGAACCATCTGAAGATCGAGCGCGTCGCCGCCTTCGTCGGCTGCTCCTATGGCGGCATGGTCGGCCTGGCCTTCGCCGAACTGTTCCCCGACTGGGCCGAGCAGCTGATCATCGTGTCGGCCGCCCACCGCGCCCATCCCCAGGCCACGGCCTGGCGCGGTATCCAGCGCCGCATCCTGCAGTTCGCCGTCGCCGCCGGCCGTCCCGAGGAAGGCGTCGCCCTAGCCCGCGAACTGGCCATGACCACCTATCGCACGGCCGAGGAATTCGACGACCGCTTCGACACCACCGCGCCCACAGCCGTCGGCGGAGCCTATCCCGTCTGCGACTATCTGACGGCGCGGGGCCAGGCCTACCGGACCCACACCACCCCGGCCCGCTGGCTGTCGATGTCCGATTCTCTGGATCGCCACAGCGTGACCCCGGAAGCCATCACCACCCCCGTCACCCTGATCGGCTTCACCTCCGACCGGCTGGTGCCGATCGACGACATCCGCGAACTGGCCGCGCGGTTGCCGACCCTGTGGCGCTTCGTCGAAGCGCCCTCGCTCTACGGCCACGACGCCTTTCTGAAGGAGGACGCCTTCGTCGGCGACATCCTCCGCGCCGCCTTGAAGGATATCAAAGCATGACCGCCCGTCCCGCCAATCCGCACACCATCGCCGCCCGCACGGGCGTGGATACGGACACGGCCCATGGCGCGGTCATGCCGCCGCTGTATCTGTCGTCCAACTATTCCTTCGCCGGCTTCGATCAGAAGCGGAAGTACGACTACAGCCGTTCGGGCAATCCGACCCGCGACGTGCTGGCCGAAACCCTGACCGAGCTGGAAGGCGGCGCCGGCTGCGTCATCACCGCCACCGGCATGGCGGCGGTCGATCTGCCCCTGACCCTGTTGGAGCCGGGCGACCTGCTGATCGCGCCGCACGACTGCTACGGCGGCACTTGTCGCCTGTTGAACGCCCGCTCCCGAAAGGGGCATTTCGAATTGCTGCTGGTCGATCAGGGCGATCCCGTCGCCTTCGAGGCCGCCCTGGCCCTGAAGCCCAAGCTGGTGCTGGTCGAAACCCCGTCCAACCCGCTGCTGCGTCTGGTCGACGTCGCGGACATCTGCACCCGCGCCCATGCGGCGGGCGCCAAGGTCGTCTGCGACAACACCTTCCTGTCGCCGGCGCTGCAGAACCCGATCAAGCTGGGCGCCGATTTCGTCGTCCACTCGACGACCAAGTTCATCAACGGCCATTCCGACGTGGTCGGCGGCGCCGTCATCTCGGCCGACGCCGAGGATCACCAGACCCTGGCCTGGTGGGCCAACTGCACCGGCGTGACCGGCTCGCCCTTCGACGCCTATCTGACCCTGCGCGGCGTGCGCACCCTGTTCGCGCGCATCGAGCGGCAGCAGGCCACGGCAGGCAGGATCGCCGAAAAGCTGGCCGCCCACCCGGCGGTCAAGGCCGTCCACTATCCGGGCCTGAAGTCGCACCCCAACCACGCCCTGGTCGCGGCCCAGCAGGCCGGACCCGGCGCCATGCTCAGCTTTGAGCTGCAAGGCGGCACGGACGCCGTGCGCGATCTGGTCGAGACGCTGGAGATCTTCACCCTGGCGGAATCGCTGGGCGGCGTCGAAAGCCTGATCGCCCACCCCGCCACCATGACCCACGCCGCCATGACGTCGGAACAGCGCGCGACGGCCGGCATCGGCGACGGCCTGGTGCGCCTGTCGGTGGGTCTGGAGCATGTCGAGGATCTGATCGCCGACCTGTTCCCGGCGCTGGACGCCCTCGTGCCCGCAACCGCCGCGGCCGCATAACTTTTTGCTTGCAGGAGGGGCCGAACCGGGGCAAATGCGCCGCCCCGGCTGCGGTCCCTTCGTCTATCGGTTAGGACGTCAGGTTTTCAACCTGAAAAGAGGGGTTCGACTCCCCTAGGGACTGCCACCGGCGGCGCCTTTTCAGCGCCCTTTCTGGACATCGTCGAGCGAATGCTCCGACCCCGGATTAAGATTTCAGTAACCATTTTGTTCGGAAGCGGGCAATAAGTCTTTCGATTCACAGACTTTTTTCGGACGCAGTCAGGAACTATCCACAGGGACTGTGGTTAACCCATCGTTAGCTCGGCGCAGAAGCGCCTCTCCCTCCTGCACCGAGATCCTCATGTTTATCGCCATCGCCCGCCCGGCGGTGGAGCCCAAAGGCCCCGACGCCGTCGCCGTCCCCGGCTCTCCCGCCATCGCCGAACTGTCGCCCCGCGCCCTGCATGCGCGTCTTCTCGAAAACGCCGCCCTGCGCCGCATGCGCGGATTGGAGCGCCGCAGAGAGCAGCGTCTCGAAGACGCCGACTACTGGCTGCATGCCGCACCGATCGCCGTCCGGAAAGCCAGCGCCCTGCGCGAAGAACGCAGTTTCTCGCCTATCCCCTGACAGTCGTTACACATCCCTGAATACATACGTGGGTGATTTGGGGTTGATTTACCGACCCTTGGTATCCGACAAGAGTGGATGGGCGAAGTCGGATCGGCGCTGACATCTGCGAAGGCGATCCTGGTCACGGGCGGCGCGGGCTATATCGGCGCTCATGTGTGCGAGGCCCTGGCGGCCGCCGGCTATCGTCCCGTCACCTACGACAACCTGTCCACCGGCCGGCGCCGTTTCGTGCGCTGGGGACCGTTGGTCGAGGGCGATGTCTGGGACGCGGACAAGGTGCGCCACACCCTGATCGCCCACGACATCAGCGCCGTCATGCATTTCGCCGGCTCGTCCGTGGTCCCTGAATCGGTGCGCGCGCCGCTGGACTACTATCGCAACAATGTCGGCGGTCTGTTCGGCCTGTTGGGCGGGATGCGGGAAGCGGGTGTAAACCGGCTGGTCTTTTCCAGCACCTGCGCCGTCTATGGCGATCCCGGCGACGATCCGATCACCGAGGCGACGCCGCTGGCGCCCGTCACCCCCTATGGCCGATCCAAACTGGGCTGCGAACAGATCCTGTCGGACGCCAGCGCAGCGCACGGGCTGAATGTGATCGCGCTGCGTTATTTCAACGCCAGCGGCGCCTCAGCGTCAGGCCTGATCGGTGAAGATCGGCCGGTCGAGACCCATCTCATCCCGCGCGCCATGATGGCCTTGCGCGGCCAGATCGATGATTTCGCCGTCCATGGGACCGACTATCCGACACCCGACGGCACAGCGGTGCGCGACTACGTCCACGTTGGCGACCTGGCTCAGGGCCACCTCGCCGCCCTGACCCAGTTGCTCGGCGACCGACGCGGCTTTTTCGCCTGTAATCTGGGGGCGGGTCGCGGCCATTCGGTGCGGCAGGTGCTTGAGGCTATCACAAACCATAGCGGCCTCCGCCTGCCCGACGCAGCCGGAGCGCGCCGTGCGGGCGACCCGCCGCATCTTGTGTCGGACATCACCTTGGCGCGCCAGGCGCTGGGCTTCGCGCCACGCCAGTCGGACCTGCCTTCCATCGTCGCCAGCGCCTGGGCCTGGCACAGCCGGCTCAGCGCAGTTCGGGCATTCGGCGGCGCAGCGAGGCTTTCAGCTTTTCGAACTTCTGCCCCGCCGACTTGGGCCTTACCCGCCGACGGAGTTCCAGCCCGCCACCCCACAGCGCATGGACCGGCGCTTCAAGATGCGGATGGCGATCATGCTGATGGACGATGGGGCTGACGCTGGCGTCGGGATTGACGACCTTGCCCCCTTCGAACCTCAGCGTCTCGCCGGGCGTCAGGCCCAGGGTCGCCACGCGACCATAGTTGGGGCGCACGGTCATCGCCGTCAGATCCTGATGGATCGCCATGTTGAAGGCCGCCTGATCGGCGCCGAACGCCCCGCCGATCTCGGATCGCGGCGTCGCCGCCAGCGACAGGATCAGTCGCGACAGGCGCGAGACGTCGGCGCGCGGCCCGACGATGGTGCCCACACACAGACAGGCCTTGTCGGCCAGCTGCCGCGCCTGCGCCTCGCCGAACAGGGCGCGCAGATACTTCATGTTGAAGGCGTGATCGGCCAGCGGCGTCTCGGCCTCGACATAGGCCTCAAGGCCCTGGGGCGCCGGATCGAAGGGCGGCGCCTGAAAGATCACGTCGCGCACGTCGCAGGCCAGGGCGACGCCTGCCCGATCACCCAGCAGACCAGCGAAGGCCACGAACCGCTGCATTACCGGATGCGGCGCCCATCCGCGCCAGACCGGCGCATCGACGGCGGTCACCCGATGCTGGGCCAGAAAAGCGCGCAAATCCGGTTGGGCGTCGACCACGAGGGCCACAGGGCCCTCGAACACCGCCCGCAGCGACAGGACGAAGGGCGCGATGTCGGCCGCGTCGTATCCGGTGGCGTAGCCGACGACGACATCGCCGTCCGGCAGGGGCGTAAACCGGCGAGCGACCTCGAACGCCTCGGCCAGCCAGTCCAGATAGTCCGACCGAACCGCCCCCTGTTTCATGGCGTCAGCGGTCGCCCATCAGATCGGCGAACCGGTCGAACAGGTACAGGCTGTCGGTCGGTCCGGGCGAGGCCTCAGGGTGGTGCTGGACGCTGAAGATCGGCTTGTCCTTGACGGCGATGCCGCAGTTGGTGCCGTCGAACAGGCTGACGTGGGTCTCGGTCACGGCGTCGGGCAGGCTGTCGCGATCGACGGTGAAGCCGTGGTTCATCGACACGATCTCGACCTTGCCGGTGGTCAGATCCTTGACCGGATGGTTGGCGCCGTGGTGGCCCTGATCCATCTTCACCGTCTTGGCGCCCAGGGCCAGGGCCAGCATCTGGTGGCCCAGGCAGATGCCCATCAGCGGCTTGCCGCTGGCGACCAGCTTCTGGATTTCAGGCACGGCGTATTCGCCCGTGGCGGCTGGATCGCCCGGACCATTCGACAGGACCACGCCGTCGGGATTGCGGGCCAGCACCTCTTCCGCCGTCGTCGTCGCCGGGACCACGGTGATGCGCGCGCCGGTCGAGGCCAGGGCGCGCAGGATGTTGCGCTTCACGCCGTAATCGATGACCACCACGTCCTTGCGGCCTTCGGTCTTCGGGTGCCCTTCCGGCCAGTCCCACAGCCCCTCGTTCCATTCGAACGCCTGCAGGGTCGAGGCGGGCTTGGCCAGGTCCAGACCGACCAGTCCGGTCCAGCCCTTGGCCTGAGCCACCAGGGCCTCCAGGTCGAAGTTTCCGTCCGGGTCGTGCGCGATGACGGCGTGGGGCGCGCCCTTGTCGCGGATGATCTTGGTCAGGGCGCGGGTGTCGACGCCGGCCAGGCCCACGACGCCGCGCCGCTTCATCCAGTCGTCGAAACTGGCGTCCGAGCGATAGTTGGCCGGATCGGTCGGCACGTCGCGGAAAATGGCGCCGCGCGCCGAGGTGTCGGACCCGCCGCCCATCTGTTCGATGTCTTCGACATTGGTCCCCACATTGCCGACGTGCGGGAAGGTGAAGGCCAGGATCTGGCTCATGTAGGACGGGTCGGTCAGGATTTCCTGATAGCCGGTCATGGCGGTGTTGAAGACCACCTCGCCCAGGGCCGAGCCGACGGCGCCCACGCCAATGCCCTGCAGGATCGTGCCGTCCGCGAGCGCGAGAACGCCGGTGGCGCCCGGAAGAATCTTCGTCGTCATGGGCGCGCTCCTAAAATCGAATCCGGCCGATACGAAGGCCGAAGGCAAACGGCGGCGTCGTTAAGCCCTGCCGCCTGCCCCGTCAACGTGGCGCGCGTCACCGCCCGTCGGTGATGGACGCCGGACCGATCAGCTGGAACGTCGCCTTGGCCCCGCCCTGGGCGTGCGGCGCCAGCCAGACGTCGAACAGACCGGGCTCGATGCGCCAGGTCTCGTCCGCGCCGATGAAGCCCAGTTGGCGAGCGTTCAGGGTGAAGCTCACCTTCGTGCTCTGGCCCGGCTTCAGCGACACGCGCTTGAAGTCCTTCAGCAATCGGCCCGGCTGGGTCAGGCTGGCGACCCGGTCGTGGATATAGAGCTGCACCAGCTCCTCGGCCGGATGCGACCCGGTGTTGGTCACGGTCACGGCCAGGTCTAGCGTGCCGGCCCAGGCCAGCTTGTCGCTCTCCATCTCGACCGGCCCATAGCTGATCGCGCCATAGGTCAGGCCATAGCCGAAGGGATAAAGCGCCGTATTGGTCGTCTCGCGATAGCGGGCCTTGTATTCCTCGCTCGCCAGATCGGGATTGGCCGGGCGGCCGGTGGTCTTGCGGTCGTAGGAATAGGGCTGCTGGCCCGACTTGTGCGGGAAGCTGACCGGCAGGCGCGCCGACGGGCCGTGATCGCCGAACAGGACGTCGGCGACAGCGTGGCCCATCTGTTCGCCCAGGAACCAGGTCACGACGATGGCCTGGGCGTTCTTCACATTGCCTTCCAGCGCAAGCGCCCGGCCGTTCCTCAGCAGGATGACCATGGGCTTGCCCAGCGCCGCCATGGCGTCGACCAGGGCGACCTGCGGCGCGGGCACCACGATCTCGGTGCGCGACTGGGCCTCGCCCGACATATTGGTCGCCTCGCCGATGGCCAGGACGATGACCTCGGCGTCGCGGGCGGCGGCGACGGCCTGCTCGATCCCGCCGTCCAGCGGCGTCTCGACACCCGAACCGCGTGCGAGGGTCAGGTTCTGCGGATCGCTCATGGCCGCGCGGAAGCCGGCTTCCAGCGAAACGCGTCGCTCGGGCGCGCCCCAGATGGTCCACGGCCCCCAGATATTGTCCACGTCGTCGGCGAACGGGCCGACCAGGGCGATCTTCTGGCTCTTCTTCAGCGGCAGCAGGCCGTTGTCGTTCTTCAGCAGCACGACCGACTTGCGGCCCGCCTCGCGCGACAGCTCGACGTGTTCGCGCGACCCGATCACCGCCTTTTCACGCACCGGATCGGTGCCGCGATAGGGATCGTCGAACAGGCCCAGCGCCGCCTTGGTGTTCAGGACGCGACGCACCGCCTCGTCCAGCCGCGCCATCGACACCTCGCCCGAGGCGACCAGGCTGGGCAGATGTTCCAGATACAGGCCCGACACCATCGACACATCGACCCCCGCGTTGAAGGCCAGGCGGGCGGCGTCGCGGCCGTCCTCGGCGAAGCCGTGGGCCACCAGCTCCTGCTCGGAGGTGTAGTCGGAGACGACGAAGCCCTCGAAGCCCCATTCGCCGCGCAGGATGTCGGTCAGCAGCTTGCGGCTGCCCGACGCCGGCACGCCGTTGACGTCGTTGAAGGCGCTCATGATCGACAGGGCGCCGGCGTCCACGGACGCCTTGAACGGCGGCAGGAAGACCCCGCGCAGGGTCTGCTCGCTCATGTCGGTGGTATTGTACTCGACCCCGCCGACGGCGGCGGAATAGGCGGCCATGTGTTTGGCGGTGGCCAGGACCGCGTCACGGTCGTCCAGACCCTTTTCGCCCTGGAAGCCGCGCACGCGGGCGGCGGCCAGCAGGTTGTTCAGCAGAACGTCCTCGCCCGCGCCCTCGACGTTGCGGCCCCAGCGCTGGTCGCGCGCCACGTCCACCATGGGGGCGTAGGTCTGGTGAACGGCCGACGCCGCCGTCTCGACCGCCGCGGCCCGCGCCGTGCGCCGCGCCAGTTCGGTGTCGAAGGCCGCCGCCTCGGCCAGGGGCACGGGGAAGATGGTCGACAGGCCGTGGATCACGTCCGCTGCGAACAGCAGCGGGATTTTCAGCCGGCTCTCCTCCATCGCCACGCGCTGGATGCGACGGCCCGCCTCGGCGCCGATGCCGTTGAACAGGCTGCCGACCTTGCCTTCGCGGATCAGGGCCGTGACGCGCGCGGGATCGCCCGTGCCGTCCAGCGGGTTCACCGCCGTGGGCATCCAGCGGAACGGATCGGCCAGCAGGTTCAGCTGGCCCGCCTTCTCCTCGACCGTCATGGCCGCGATCAGATCCTCGATCTTCTGGCGGTGACGGGCGACGGTGCGGGACGCTTGGGCGGAAACAGGCATGGGGAACACTCCGGCGCCCATCAGGGCCAAAAGCCCCAGGCCAGACAAGAAATTTCTACGGGAAGCCGCAGGCTTGAGAGGTCGCGTCATTTAGGCTGGCGCTCCTTTCGGGGGACAATCGAGCAGCGAAGCGAGAGGCCTAGCCTCTCGGCCCCGACAGCTTCAACCCCCGCCTGCCATGTAAATCGATGTAACGCCCCGCTACGCGGTCACGCCGCGTTTCGCCGCCATCATCCCAGGGCGATGTCCAGGAACATCATTCCGACCAGGCCGATCATCAGGCCGATCATCGATCCCTCGCCCTTGGACTTCTCGCGGGTCTCGGGAATGATCTCGGCGGTGACGACATAAATCATGGCTCCGGCCGCCAGGCCCAGCCCCCACGGCAGTGCGCCGGGCAGCAGGTCGACGACGCTGGCGCCGATCAGCCCGCCGACCGGCTCGACCAGGCCCGAAGCCAGCGCCGCCGCAAAGGCCGGCCAGCGGCCGTATCCCAGGGTCGCCATCGCCGCCGACACCGCCAGCCCCTCGGGCATGTTCTGGATGCCGATGCCGAGGGCCGTGGACAGCCCTTGATGCATGTCGCCGCCGCCGAAGCTGACGCCCACGGCCGCGCCCTCGGGGAAGTTGTGCAGGGTGATGGCGATGATGAACAGCCAGATGCGCCGCGACAGGTCGCGCGATCCCGCCGGTCCGATGGCCAGCATGTCCACCGGCGCGAACCGGTTCATCAGGCCGATCACCGTCGCCCCGATCAGCACCGCCGCCCCCATGACGCCGGCCGCCGCCGCCTGGCTGGCCCCGCCCGCCTGCAACACGTCGACGCCGGGAATGATCAGCGAAAAGAAGGAGGCCGCCAGCATGACCCCGGCGGCGAAACCCAGCAGGGCGCTCTGGGTCTGCACCCCCGGCTTCTTGATGAACAGCAGTGGCACGGCGCCCACCGCCGTCATCATGCCCGCCGCCAGACTGCCCAGACCGCCTGCGGCGATGGGGGAAAGGGATTCCATCATCCGTCTGCATTGCGGCGCGACGCGGCAAGAGACAAGCCCGAACCGTGGCGTTAGAGAAAGCTTCATGTCCCAGCGCGCCGCCCTCCCCGTCGGCCCGAACGCTGCGTCGGCGCTGGGCGCCGCCCGGCGGGTCGTGGTCAAGATCGGATCCTCCCTGCTGATCGACGCGGCCACGCGTCAGCCGACGCGTGATTGGCTGGCCGCCGTCGCCTCGGATCTGGCGGCGCTGAAGGCCGAAGGGCGCGAGGTCATCGTCGTCTCGTCCGGCTCGATCGCTCTGGGCCGGGGCCGGTTGCCCGCGCTGGGCGCACGGCTGGAGGACAAGCAGGCGGCGGCCTCGGTCGGACAATCCCTGCTGATGGCCGCCTGGTCCGGGGCGCTGGACCCGCACGGCCTGATCGCGGGCCAGGTTCTGCTGACGCGCGACGACACCGAGCGCCGCAGGCGGTGGCTGAACGCCCGCGCGACCGTCGAGGCCCTGTTGACCCACGGCGTCATCCCCATCGTCAACGAGAACGACACGGTGGCGACCGAGGAAATCCGTTACGGCGATAACGACCGGCTTGCGGCGCGCACGGCCCAGCTGGCGCGAGCGGACCTGCTGGTCCTGCTGTCGGACGTGGACGGCCTCTATACCGCCGATCCGCGCCGTGATCCGAACGCCGCCCATTTGCCCCTGATCGAGACGCTGAGCCCCGACATCCTGGCCATGGGCGGGGGCGCCAACGCCGAGGCGGGTGTCGGAACCGGCGGCATGGCGACCAAGTTGGCGGCGGCCCAGATCGCGCGCTCGGCCGGTTGCGCCACCATCATCGCCTCGGGCCAGACCCTGTCGCCGCTGAGCGCCATCCGCGACGGCGCGCGCGCCACCCTGATCGCCGCCCCCGACGGGCCGATGGCCGCCTACAAGCAGTGGATCGCCGGCAGCCTGTCGCCGACGGGGGTCCTGACGCTGGACGCCGGGGCGATCACGGCGCTGAAGGCGGGCAAGAGCCTGCTGCCCGCCGGAGTCACGGGAGTCTCCGGCACTTTCGAAAAGGGTGACTGCGTGCGTTTGATCGACCCGGACGGTCGCGCCGTCGGCGTGGGCCTGGCCGCCTACGCCGCCGACGAGGCTGCGCGCCTTCGCGGCCGCCGCTCGGACGAGATCGAGACCCTGCTGGGCTATCGCGGGGCCTCGGTCCTGATCCACCGCGACGACATGGTGCTGGACGACCGATGACCGACCTCTCGACCCGAATGCTCGACTTGGGCCGGCGCGCCCGCACCGCAGCCGTGCTCTTGCGCGAAGCCCCCGCCGCCGCCCGCACCCGCGCGCTGGAAATCCTGTCCGCAAAGCTGACGGCCGCCGAACCCGCCCTGATCGCGGCCAACGCCCGCGACGTGGAGGCCGCCCGCGAGGGCGGCATGACCGAGGCCCTGATAGACCGCCTGTCGCTGAGCCCCGCCCGCATCGCCGGCATGGCCGAGGCGGTGGCGACCATCGCCGCCGTGCCCGATCCGCTGGGCGTCGAGACCGAACGCTGGACCCCCGCCAATGGCCTCGACATCGCCCGCGTCCGCACCCCGATCGGCGTGCTGGGCGTGATTTACGAGAGCCGCCCCAACGTCACCGCCGACGCCGCCGCCCTGTGCATCCGCTCGGGCAATGCCGCCATCCTGCGCTGCGGCTCGGACTGCCTTCAGTCCTCCCTGGCCATCGCCGCCCTGATCGCCGAAGCCCTGGCCGAAGCCGGCCTGCCCGCCGATGCGGTGCAACTGGTCGATACCCCCGACCGTGAGGCAGTCGGCCTGATGCTGACCGGGCTGAACGGCGCCATCGACGTCATCGTCCCGCGCGGCGGCAAGAGCCTGGTCGCCCGCGTCCAGGCCGAGGCCAGAACGGCGGTGCTCAGCCATCTGGAAGGTCTGAACCACACCTATCTGCATCAGGCCGCCGATCTTGAGACCGCCCGCGCCATCGTCCTGAACGCCAAGATGCGCCGCGTCTCGGTCTGCGGCGCCACCGAGACCCTGCTGGTGGACCGGGCGGCGGCCCAGCGCCTGCTGCCCCCCGTCGCCGCCGACCTGATCGCCGCCGGCTGCGAACTGCGCGGCGACGCCGACGCCCGCGCCATCGTCCCCGTCATGACGCCCGCGACCGAGGCCGACTGGATCACCGAATATCTGGCCCCGATCCTCGCCGTCCGCGTCGTGGACGATCTGGACGCCGCGACCGACCACATAGCCCGCTACGGCTCGGGCCACACAGAGGCCATCGTCACCACAGACGCCCACGCCGCCGAACGGTTCGCCGCCAAGGTCGACAGCGCCATCGTCCTGATCAACGCCTCGACCCAGTTCGCCGACGGCGGCGAGTTCGGCTTCGGCGGCGAAATCGGCATCTCCACCAACCGCCTCCACGCCCGCGGGCCGGTCGGAGCCGAGCAACTGACCACCTACAAATATGTGGTGCGCGGCCAGGGCCAGATCAGGCCCTAACTTGCCCCCGGTAAGGAAATTCCTTACTCTCAAGCCATGATCAAGAGCCGCCTGACATCCAAGGCCCAGACGACCATCCCTCAGGCGGTGCGCGCCGCGCTGAGCCTGCAGGACGGCGACGAGTTGCAATATGATCTGGACGGCGACCGAGTGATCCTGCGCAAGGTCCGCAGGGCGCCGGTCGAAGACCCCTTCGCGGCGTTCGACGAATGGGACAGCGACGCGGACCGCAAGGCCTATGCCGGACTTTGAGCGCGGCGACGTCGTCCGCGTCCCCTTCCCCTACACCGATCGCAGCACCCGACAGCATCGCCCGGCCCTGGTCGTTTCCGATGGGCCGCTAGGCGATGATGGCAGGCTGGTGTGGGTCGTGATGATCACCAGCGCCGACAACCGATCTTGGGCGGACGACGTACCGCTGGGCGACAGCTATTCCGAAGCCGGCCTGCCCGCCCCGTCCGTCGTTCGACCCGCGAAGATTGCGACAATAGACCCTGCTGTCGCAACTCGCCTCGGCCGTATCGACGCCGAGCGTCTGGCGCGGACAATGACTGTGATGCGCGCCAACCTCTGACTTGCAAGTCCTTTCGGGCCTCAAGCAGCGCGAAGCGCGATAGGCCCAGCGAGAGAGCTTATGCTTTGCCCTTGGGCAAAGCATAAGCGATTACGTAATCGCCCTCCGGCGTTTCCATGAAGTGATGGCCGGCGGCGACTATCACCAGATACTGGCGGCCGTTCTGCTCGTAGATCATCGGGTTGGCCTGACCGCCAGCGGGCAGGACGTCGGACCAGACGGTCTTGCCCGTCTCGATATCGATGGCGCGGATCAGGTCGTCGGTCGCGGCGGCGATGAAGATCAGGCCGCCGGCCGTGACCACCGACCCGCCGTTGTTCGGCGTGCCGATCTCCAGCGGCAGCATCGAGGGGATGCCGAACGGGCCGTTCTTGCGCGCCGTGCCGAACGGACGATCCCACAGGGTCTTGCCGCTTTGCACGTCGATGGCCCGGATGCCGCCGTACGGAGGCTCCTTGCACAGCAGGCCGGTGAAGGGCATCCGCCAGCCGGCGTTGACGTCGATCGCATAGGGCACGCCCATCTGCGGATCGCCCGCGCCCTCGGCCTTGGCGCCCTCGCCGGTCGTTTCCTCCTGATAGCGGGGGTCGTCACGGGGGAACCAGCCCAGCTTGTTCGCCTCGGCGCGCGGCACCAGACGATTGTAGTTGGGCATGTCGTTATAGTTGGCGATGATCACGCCGCGACGCGGATCCAGCGCCACGCTGCCCCAGTCCGAACCGCCGTTGTAGCCCGGATATTCGATGAAGCGACGGTCGGCGGTCGGGGGCGTGAACTGGCCCTGATACGATGCCTTCTTGAACTGGATGCGGCAGATCATCTGATCGATCGGCGACATGCCCCACATGTCGACTTCACGCAGGTCAGGCTTGGCCAGGGTGTTGAACAGCGAATAGGGCTGGGTCGCCGCGCGCTGGGCCGGTTCGACGCCACCGCGCGGGGCCGGACGATCCTGAACGCCGTGCAGGGGCTGGCCCGTGCGGCGATCCAGCACGAAGATTTCACCGCGCTTGGACGGCAGGATCACCGCCGGCGTCACGCCCCCTGCGGTCGGCATATCGACCAGCGTCACCTGCGAACCCAGGTCATAGTCCCAGACGTCGCGGCGGACGGTCTGATAGCTCCAGCGCGGCTTGCCGGTCGTGACGTCCAGCGCGACCAGGGCGCTGGAATACTGGTTCTCCTGGGGCCGGCGCAGCGACGAGTAGTAGTCGGCGGCCGAGTTGCCCATCGGCAGATAGACCAGGCCCAGGGCTTCGTCGCCCGTCGCCGTCGTCCACATGTTCGGCGTGCCCGGCGTATAGGTCTGACCGGCCGGCGGCGCCGTGGTGATGTCGGGACGCATCATGTCCCAGGCGAAGCGCAGCTGGCCGGTGACGACGTCATAGCCCTGAATGACGCCCGAGGCGTTCCAGCGTTTCTGGCCGTCCAGAACCTGATGGCCCGTGACGATGACGCCTCGCACGACGACGGGCGGCGAGGTGATCGAAACCATGCCGGGATAGGGATTGCCCATCCCTTCCTTGATGCTGACGGCGCCGTTGGTTCCGAAGGCGGGGCAAGGCACGCCGGTGCGCGCATCGACTGCGATGATGCGGCCGTCCAGCGTGCCTTCGATGATGCGCGTCGCGCAGGGCTGGGCCTGATCGACGTTGGGCGCGGCGTAATAGGTCACGCCCCGGCAGGCGGCGGTGTAAGGGATTTGTTCGTCCGCCACCTTGGGATCATAGGCCCACTTCTGCCGGCCGGTATTGGCGTCCAGGGCGAACATCTTGTTGCGACCCGAGCAGAGATAGACGGTGTCGGCGATCTTCAGCGGCGTGGTCTCGGCGCCGAACCGTTCGCCAGGCAGGTCGCCGGTGCGGAAAGTCCAGGCCCGCTCAAGCTGACCCACATTGTCCTTGTTGATCTGGGCGAGGGGCGAGTACCGCTGGGCCGCGTCCGAGCCGCCATAGGCGGGCCAATCGACGCCCGCCTTGATCAGGGCAGGATCGCCGGCCACACTCCGATCGCCCGGCACCGGGCTGTCGACGCCGGGCGCGTTGATCTGACCGACCACCAAACCGAACACGACCGTCAGGACCGCCAGGCCAAGCGCGCCGAAGCCCGCCGTCTTACCGCCGCCGCGCGACCGCAGCACAGGCAGCGTCGCCAGCACCAGGAACATCAGCACCAAGGGCCCGACCAGGCGCGGGATCATGGCCCAGCCGTTCAGGCCCTTCTCCCACAGCGCCCAGATCACCGTGGCGATGAAGACCGCACCATAGACCCAAGCCCCGCGCACGTCGCGCCAGACAAGCAAAAGGCCCGACACGATCAGCGCCAGGCCCGCGATCAGATAATACCAGGAGCCGCCCAGCATCGCGAGCTGCACGCCGCCGACCGTCAGCACCAGACCGATCACGGCCAGCAGGATCCCGAGCAGCAACGTCAGCCATCCCCCAAGGCCGGTCGGGGTTGTCCATCGGGGCATGGGCTCACTCTCTGTGGTCGGCTGAAATCAGCGTGGAAAACGCCTCGAGGCTACGCTGGTTCCTATTGTCGCACCCCCGGAACAAAATCCTGTTGCGGCGCAAACGGCCTACATCAGCAACTTTTGACGACGAAAGATCGCCGATTGGACGATTTATTCTTTTTTATCGGCTGAGAACGCCTCGCGGCAATAATATTTGCCTCTGACGCACCGTTTGCGGCATATGCGAGATATGCATAAGACCCTGAAGCAAGGCGGGACATTCGTCGTCGAACCTCGCCGCCTGTCCAAGGCCTCGGCCGAACTGCGCGCGCGCGGTTTTGGCGAGATTACGATTCCGCCCTCGACCGAGACGGCTGAAAAACAGGCGTCGCGCTGCACCGACTGCGGCGTGCCCTTCTGCCAGAACGCCTGCCCGCTTCAGAACAACATTCCCGACTGGCTGCGCCTTTCGGCCGAGAACGAGCCGCGCGAGGCCTGGCGCGTCGCGTCCCTGACCTCGACCATGCCCGAAATCTGCGGTCGGATCTGCCCGCAGGACCGGCTGTGCGAAGGGTCGTGCACCTTGAACCAGTCCGGCTGGGACGCCGTGACCATCGGCTCGGTCGAGGCCTGGCTGGGCGACCAGGCCTTCGCCAACGGCTGGGTCGAGCCGATCCGCCCGGCGGCCGAACGCGGCGAAACCGTCGGCATCGTCGGCGCCGGCCCGGCCGGTCTGGCCGCCGCCGACCGCCTGCGCTGCGAGGGCTATCAGGTCACGATTTATGACCGCCACGACCGCGCTGGCGGCCTGCTGATCTACGGCATCCCCGGCTTCAAGTTGGAAAAGCACGTCGTGCAGCGCCGCGTGGACCGGTTGATCGACGGCGGCGTCCAGTTCGTTCTGGGCTGCGAGGTCGGCAAGGACGTGACCCTGACCGAGCTGCGCGACCGCCACGACGTCGTCCTGCTGGCCATGGGCGTCTATCAGCCGCGTATCCTTTCGGCGCCCGGTCGCGGGCCCGATTCGACCGTCGCCGCCCTGTCCTATCTGACCCATCAGAACCGGCGCGACCTGGGCGACGCCGAACAGGACGGATGGCACGAGGCGCGCGGCAAGCGGGTCGTCGTCATCGGCGGCGGCGACACCGCGATGGACTGCGTCCGCACCGCCGTCCGGCAAGGCGCAGCCAGCGTCACCTGCCTGTATCGTCGTGATCGCGAGAACATGCCGGGCTCGGCCCGCGAGGTCGTCAACGCCGAGGAAGAGGGCGTCGTCTTCGAATGGCTGGCCGCGCCCAAGGCCCTGTTGTCGCAAAGCGATCAGGTCACGGGCGTGCGCGCCGCGCGCATGCAGCTGACCGAGGCTGCTCCGGGCCAGCGTCGCGACATCGTGCCCGTGCCCGGCGCCGACTTCGACGTGCCGGCCGACATCGTCATCGAGGCCCTGGGCTTCTCGCCCGAGCCGTTCGCGGCGCATGAGCCCGACCTGCACCTGCGCGACGACGGCACCATCAAGGTGGGTTCGGTCAGCTTCGCCACCAGCCTGCCCGGCGTCTTCGCCGCCGGCGACGCGGTGCGCGGCGCCTCGCTGGTCGTCTGGGCCGTCCGCGAAGGCCAGGACGCCGCCGCCGAAATCGACCGCTACTTCAAGACCCGCACCGAGGAGGTCGCGGCATGACCTGGCTGAATCAATACGAAACAACCCGCGACCGGCTGGAAGCCGGCAATGCTTACGATCGCAGTTCCGAGCGCGACGCCTGCGGCGTGGGCCTGGTCTGTTCGATCGACGGCACGCCGCGCCGCGACGTGGTCGAATATGCGATCCGCAGCCTGAAGGCCGTGGCCCACCGTGGCGCGGTCGACCCTGACGGCCTGTCTGGAGATGGAGCGGGCATCATGGCCGAGTTGCCGCAAGGCTTCTTCGCCGAACAGGTGGCCTCGATCGGTCAGTCCCTGCGTCCTGGGCCCATCTGCGTCGGTCAGGTCTTCCTGCCGCGCACCGATCTGGGCGCCCAGGACCGCGCCCGCGCCATCGTCGAGACCGAGGCCCTGCGCGGGGGCTTCTGGATCTACGGCTGGCGCCAGACTCCCATCGACCTGTCGGTCGTCGGGACCAAGGCCGGCGCGACCCGGCCCGAGATCGAACAGATCATGCTGGCCCCGCCGCTGGACGACGCGGGCCAACCGCTGGACGGCGAGGCGCTGGAGCGCGAACTGTATCTGTGCCGCCGCCGCATTGAAAAGACGGTCAAGACCGAGAACCTGGCCGGCGTCTATATCTGCACCCTGTCCGCGCGCTCCATCGCCTACAAGGGGATGGTGCGGGCCGAACTGCTGGGCGACCTGTATCCCGACCTGGAGGACCCGCGTTTCGTCTCGGCCTACGCGGTCTTCCACCAGCGCTATTCGACCAACACCTTCCCGGAATGGAAGCTGGCCCAGCCCTTCCGAATGATGGCCCACAACGGCGAGATCAACACGCTGAAGGGTAATCTGAACTGGATGAAGTCGCACGAAATCCGCATGGCGGCCGGCGCCTTCGGCGACCGCGACGGCGAGGTCAAGCCGGTGGTTCAGCCAGGCGGATCGGACTCCGCCGCCCTGGACAATGTCATGGAGGTGCTGGTTCACGCCGGTCGCCCCGCGCCGATGGCCAAGGCCCTGCTGATCCCCGAGGCCTGGGCCAAGGACGACGTGGTCATGCCCGCCGAACACCGGGCCTTCTACGCCTATTGCAATGCGGTGATGGAGCCGTGGGACGGCCCGGCGGCCATCTGCGCCGCCGACGGCCGCTGGATCGTGGCGGGCAAGGACCGGAATGGCCTGCGTCCCCTGCGCGCCGTGGAAACCGTCGACGGCCTGCTGATGGCGGGCTCCGAAGCCGGTCTGGTGCCGATCCCCGAGAGCCGGGTGAAGCGCCGCCTGCACATCGGCCCCGGCAAGCTGATCGCCGTCGATATGAAGCATGGCCGCGTCTATGACGAACATGAGGCCGTCGACGCCCTGGCCGCCGCCCACCCCTACGAGGCGTGGCTGGACAATATGGTCGATCTGGAGCCGATCATCGGCCCCGGACCGGAGCCGCGCTCGGCCTCGGGCGAGGCCCTGACCCGCCGCCAGATCGCCGCCGGCTACAGCCGCGAGGATCTGGACCTGCTGCTGGACGCTCTGGTGCGCGACGGCAAGGAGGCGGTCGGCTCCATGGGCGACGACGCCCCGCCCGCTGTGCTCTCGGCCCTGCCGCGTCCGCTATCGCATTATTTCCGCCAGAACTTCAGCCAGGTCACCAATCCGCCCATCGACCCGCTGCGTGAAGCGGGCGCGATGAGCCTGAAGACCCGGTTCAAAAACCTGGGCAACATCCTGGCTGAGGAAGAGGCCCAGACCGACGTCTTCGTGCTGGACAGCCCCGTCCTGACCAACGGCATGTATGAGCGGATGATCGACAAGGTAGGCGCCGGTTCGACCGTGGTCATCGACTGCAGCTACGATCTGCCCTCAGACGACGCCCGCCCTGGCGCCGGCCTGCGTTCCGCCCTGGACCGCATCATGGACGAGGCCGAGGCCGCCGCCCGCGACGGCGCGGCCCTGATCGTGCTGACCGATCAGGCCGGGTCGGCGGATCGTCTGGCCGCGCCGATGATCTTGGCCACCGCCGGGGTCCACGGCCGCCTGACGAAGGCGGGCCTGCGCTCCTACTGCTCGATCGTGGTGCGCACCGCCGAGACGCTGGATCCGCACGGATTCGCGGTCCTGGTCGGGGTCGGCGCCACCACCGTCAACGCCTGGCTGGCCCAGGACCTGTTCCAGGAGCGTCTGGACCGGGGCCTGTATCCCGGCCTGACGCTGCGCGACGCCTGTCTGAACTACAAGGCCGGCATCGAGGCGGGCCTGCTGAAGACCCTGGCCCGCAAGGGGATCAGCGTCATCTCCGCCTATCGCGGCGGCTGCGAGTTCGAGGTGTTGGGTCTGTCTCGGGCGCTGACCGCCGAATTCTTCCCCGGCGCCCCGTCGCGCATCTCCGGCATCGGCCTGGCCGGTCTGGAGCAGGCGGCGATGAAGCGGCACCGCATCGCCTGGGGCGAGGCTGTCCCCTCCCCGGCCATCGGCGGCTTCTTCAAGATCCGTTCGGGCGGCGAGGCTCACGCGCACGAGGCCAGGACCATCCACCTGTTGCAGGACGCCTGCAACCGCGGCGACTATCGCCGCTTCAAACAGTTCTCCGAGGTCGTCCGCGCCCAGGCCGACCTGTCCCTGCGCGACCTCTTGGACTTCCGGGAAGGCACGCCGATCCCGCTGGACCAGGTCGAGAGCGTGTCGGACATCCGCCGCCGCTTCCTGACCCAGGCCATGTCGCTGGGCGCGCTCGGCCCCGAGGCGCACGAGACGCTGAACATCGCCATGAACCGCATCGGCGCCCGCTCGGTCTCGGGCGAGGGCGGCGAGGATCCTGAGCGCTATCACCCGCGTCCGAATGGCGACGACGCCAACTCGGCGGTGAAACAGGTGGCCTCGGGCCGGTTCGGCGTCACGGCCGAATATCTGAACCAGTGCCGCGAGATCGAGATCAAGGTTGCGCAAGGCGCCAAGCCCGGCGAGGGCGGCCAGCTGCCTGGCTTCAAGGTCACCGAGTTCATCGCCCGGATGCGCCACGCAGTACCCGGCACGACCCTGATCTCGCCGCCCCCGCACCACGACATCTATTCGATCGAGGATCTGGCCCAGCTCATCTACGATCTGAAGGCCATCAACCCCGATGCGCGGGTGACGGTGAAGCTGGTGTCCGCCTCGGGCATCGGCGCCATCGCCTCGGGCGTGGCCAAGGCAAACGCCGACGCTATCCTGATCGCCGGCCACAACGGCGGCACCGGCGCCTCGCCCCAGACCTCGATCAAGCACGCCGGCCTGCCGTGGGAAATCGGACTCGCCGAGGCCCATCAGGTGCTGACGCTGAACAATCTGCGCGGCTCGGTCACGCTGAGGACCGACGGCGGGGTCCGCACCGGTCGTGACGTTGTCATCGCCGCCATGCTGGGCGCCGAGGAATACGGCGTCGGCACCGCCGCCCTGATCGCCATGGGCTGTCTGATGGTGCGCCAGTGCCATTCCAACACCTGCCCTGTCGGCGTCTGCTCCCAGGACGAGCGGCTGCGCGAGAAGTTCACCGGCACGCCTGACAAGGTGGTGAACCTGTTCACCTTCATCGCCGAGGAGACGCGCGAGATCCTGGCCTCCATCGGCGCGCGCACGATGGACGAGATCATCGGCCGCACAGATCTGCTGCGTCAGGTCCGTCGCGGGGGCTCGCACCTGGACGACTTGGACCTGAACCCGCTGCTGGTTCAGGTGGACGAGGGCGCGGCCGGCAAATGGGCCGACAAGACGACGCGCAAGCCCATCGCCGACAGCCTGGACGCCGCCGTGCTGAAGGACGCCGTCCGCTTCCTGGATCGTGGCCAGACGCTGGAGCTGTCCTATCCGCTGAACAACACCCAGCGCACGGTCGGCGCGGCCCTGTCCTCGGCCATCGTGCGGCGCTTCGGCGCGCAAGGCCCAGCGGGCCGGCTGAAGCTGCGGCTGGAAGGCATCGCAGGTCAGAGCTTCGGCGCCTTTGCGGCCAAGGGTCTGGAACTGCACCTGACGGGTGAGGCCAACGACTATGTCGGCAAGGGGCTGTCGGGCGCCGAAATCTCGATCCGCACGCCGGAATGGCGCGAGGATCAGCTGATCTGCGGCAACACCACCCTGTATGGCGCGACCTCCGGCCGTCTGTTCGTCGCCGGCGCGGCGGGCGAGCGGTTCGCGGTCAGGAACTCCGGCGCCGAGGCCGTGGTCGAGGGGCTGGGCGCGCACGGCTGCGAATATATGACCGGCGGGCGCGTGGTCGTCCTGGGCTCGGTCGGCTGGAACCTGGCGGCAGGCATGAGCGGCGGCGAGCTGTTCGTGCTGGACCAGCCGGGCCATGCCGAGCGCGCCCTGAACGGCGACCTGGCCGGCGTGACCGACATTGACGCACAGGCGGCCGATCGACTGAAGGGCCTGATCGAGGCCCATCTGGCCGCGACGGCCTCGCCCCTGGCGCGGCGGATGCTGGCGGATTGGGACAACAGCCTGAAACGCTTCGTCCGCATCGTGCCCCTGACCGACATCGCCGCCCGCACGGAACGCCTGAAGACCTCCGCCTGACACCGAACCGCCTGCCTCAGAAAGCCGCCATGACCCGATCCGCCGCCCTCGCCGTCACGTTCGTCGCCGGGGCGGCGGCCTTCGCCTCACCGGCCCTGGCGGCCCCATCCCTGCTGGCGCATCAGGCGCCGCTGGTCATCGACACGGCGGCGACAGCCTGGATCCTGACTTCGACGGCCCTGGTGCTGCTGATGACCCTGCCGGGCCTGGCACTGTTCTACGGCGGCATGGTCAGGAAGAAGAACATCATCAGCGTCGTCGCCCAGTCGGCGGCCGCCTTCGCCATCGTCTCGGTGTTGTGGTTCCTGGTCGGCTACAGCCTGTCGTTCGGCAAGGGACCGGACGCGATCAACGGCTTCATCGGCGGGGTGCAAGCGGCCTTCCTGAACGGCGTCACCGCCCAGACGGCCCACAGCCTGCTGCCCGGCCTGCCTGAGCTGCTGTTCGTCGCCTTCCAGATGACCTTCGCCATCATCACCCCGGCCCTGATCGCCGGCGCCTTCGCCGAGCGGATGAAGTTCTCGGCCAGCCTGCTGTTCTTTGGCCTGTGGCACCTGATCGTCTATGCGCCGATCTGTCATCAGGTCTGGGGCGGCGGCTATCTTGGCGGTCTGGGCGTGCTCGACTTCGCGGGCGGCGCGGTCGTCCACGTCAACGCCGGGATCGCCGGCCTGGTCTGCGCCCTGGTGCTGGGGCCGCGTCACGGCTTCGGGCGCGACAACATGGCCCCCGCCAACCTGGTCTATAGCGCGATCGGCACCGGCCTGCTGCTGGTCGGCTGGCTGGGCTTCAACGCCGGATCGGCGGGCGCGGCGGATGCTCTGGCCGCGACCGCCGCCTTCAACACCATCCTGGCCGCCGGCAGCGCCGCCCTGGGCTGGATGACCATCGAATGGTTCGACCGCAAGCGCCCGACCCTGCTGGGCCTGCTGTCGGGCGTCGTCGGCGGTCTGGTCGCCATCACCCCCGCCGCCGGTTTCGTCGATCCCAAGGGCGCCTTCTTCATCGGCCTGATCGGCGGCCCGGCCTGCTATGCGGGCGCGGTCTGGCTGAAGCACGCGCTGAAATACGATGACAGCTTGGATGCGTTTGGCGTGCACGGCGTCGGCGGCATCGTCGGCGCCCTGCTGACCGGCGTCTTCGCCACCACGACCGTCAACACCCTGTCGGACGGCGCGACCGTGTGGAAACAGGCGGTCGGCCTGGTCGGCGTCATCGCCTGGAGCGCCGTCGGCACCTTCGTCGTCCTGATGATCTGCAAGTTCACCACGGGCCTGCGCGTCACCAAGGATGAAGAGGTCGAGGGGCTGGACTATACCCAACACGGCGAGGCCATCCACTGACCCCACAGGCGCTGCCGGTTGATCCCGCCCTCGCCATTCCCCATCTTCATCTGTGACGGACGGTCTTGCCGATTGCGGGAGACCGGCCGCTCGGTCGCTGACGCAAGGACCCCAGATGACGACGACGCGCACCCTCCTGTTCGACAGCCCCTTTCTGCTGGGCTTCGACCATACCCGCGCCCTGATCGACCGCGCCGCCAAGGCCGCGGCCGAAAGCTATCCACCCTACAATGTCGAACAGATCGGCGATGCGGGCGTCCGCATCAGCCTGGCCGTCGCCGGGTTCGCGCCCGACGAACTGGCCATCACCCTGGACGGCCGCCAGCTGACCATCGCCGGCAAACGCGACGACGCCGGCAGGGGCGAACAGGCCTTTCTGCATCGCGGCATCGCGGCGCGCGGCTTCGTTCGCAACTTCGTCCTGGCCGACGGGCTGGAGGTCGAGGGCGCCCGACTGGAGCACGGCCTGCTCCACGTCGACCTGATCCGGCCCGAGGCTGAGCGCCAAGTGCGGCGCATTCCGATCACGGCCGGCTGAAAACCACAGCCATTCGAACCGCCCGGCGATACGGGCGTTGTCAAATATGAAGGAGGCGGTCCTAATGACGCCGATGACGATGACCAAGGAAGACTTTGCCGGACTGGGCGCCCCCGACCTGGTGTATGTGCGTGAGATCAAGGCCTCGGACCTGCTTGAAGAAGCGGTCGAGATCAAGGACGTGGATCTGAACCCCGGCCAGATGCTCTATGCCGTTCATAGCGCCGACGGCGAGCGTCTGGCGGTCATGATCGACCGCGACACCGCCTTCGCCGCCGCCGTGGCGCACGAGCTGGAGCCGGTTTCCGTTCACTGATCTCATGGATGGCGGCGCGCAGGCGCCGCCGTTCAGGCCGCCGTCGCGGCCGTAGCGTCCTTGACGAACAGGGCGCGGATAGCATCGGTCGTGCGCGCCTGTCTCAGTTGCTCCCGCAGCTCGGGCGACCGCAGCGCGCGCGACACCGCCGCCAACGCCCTCAGATGCTCGGCGCCCGCCTTGGGCGGGGCAAACAGGCCGACAATCAGATCGACGGGCCGGTCGTCCACCGCATCATAGGCCACAGGCGTATCCAGTCGCACGAAAACGGCCGTCACCTTATCGACCTCGGTGAGACGCGCGTGCGGCACCGCGACGCCGGACCCCAGCCCGGTTGATCCCAGCGTCTCACGTTCCATCAAGGCGTCGAAGATACGGGCTTCGTCGAGGCCCAGCGCATGCGACGCCGCCTCGGCCAGCGCGTGAAGCGCCTGTCGCTTGGACGACGCGCCGCTGCGCAGCACCACGCCCTTGGGCGCGAGCAGATCACCGATGTCCATTACACAACCTCGATACGCGCAGCAGACAACGGCGCGGCCGCCCGTTTAGAGACAACCGCGCCGAAGTCAAACTGAGGCTTAGTTCACCGAACCGTTGGACTTGGCCGTCCGTTCGGGATCGATCCATCCCACATTGCCGTCCGGACGACGATAGACGACCGCCAGACCGCCGTGCGCCGCGTTACGGAACAGCACGACCGGATAGCCCGTCATGTCCAGCTCCAGCACGGCCCGTCCAACCGTGATGGTGCGGATTTCGTGCTCGGTTTCGGCGATGACCATGCCCACCGGCGGCGGGCCGTCGTTCTCGCTCGCGTCGCCGAAGACATCGTCCTCCACGCTGTCGGGATCACGCAGCACGATGCTGCGTGCGACTTCGCGGGCGGCGTTTTCGGTCTTCTCGGGCGACAGACCCTTGGGTCCGATGTGGTGATCCTTGAGCCGGCGCTTGTAGCGGCGAACCCGCTTTTCGAGCCGATCGAGCGCCTCGGTGAAGGCCGAGTGGGCGTCGCCGCCCATTCCGGTCGTCACCAAGGTCTGGCCCGACGCGAGGCGGACCCAACAGTCCACCTTGAAGTTGTGGCCGTCCTTGGACACCACGACCTCGGCGTCTTCACCGCCTCGGGCGAAGTATTTTCCGACCCCGTCTTCGAGTTCCTGGGAGATGCGCGAGCCTAACGCTTCGCCGACATCCACTTGCTTGCCGCTGACCTGGACTTGCATGCCGATAGAACGCGCCCGGCCCGATTTGGTGTCAATCCAGATCACCGATTTGTGGTCACGCTTGGCTGTGGATTTCAGCCCGTCTTCATCATCCGGCGGCGCTCGACCGAGGACGGAATCCTCAAGGCTTCCCGATATTTGGCCACCGTGCGGCGGGCGATGTCGATGCCCGTTTCCTTCAGGATTTCCACGATCCGGTCGTCGGACAAAACGTCACCCTCAACCCCTTCGCTGTCGATCATGGATTTGATCTTGTGACGGACGGCTTCGGCCGAATGGGTCGATGCGCCATCCACCGACTGGATGGCGGCGGTGAAGAAGAATTTCAGCTCGAACACGCCCCGCGGCGTGGAGATGTATTTGTTCGAGGTGACGCGGCTGACGGTCGATTCGTGCATGCCGATGGCGTCGGCGACGGTCTTCAGATTGAGCGGCCTCAGGAATTCGACGCCGAAGGCCAGGAAGGCGTCCTGCTGGCGCACGATCTCGGATGAGACCTTCAGAATGGTCTTGGCCCGCTGATCCAGCGACTTGACCAGCCAGTTGGCCTGGGCGGCGCAGTCGGCGACGAAGGTCTTTTCGGTGTCCGATCGCGCGCCGGCCTGAACCAAGCCGTGATAGCGCTTGTCCACCAACAGGCGCGGCAGGGTGTCGGCGTTCAGCTCGACCCGCCAGCCGCCGGCGGGATCGGGCCGCACATGCACGTCGGGCACGACCGTCTGGGCCGGCTCGCCGCCGAAGCCTGCGCCCGGACGCGGCGTCAGGGCCCGCAGTTCGGCGATCATATCGGTCAAATCTTCGCCATCGACCTCGCAGATGCGGCGCAGGCCCGCCAGATCGCGCTTGGCCAGCAGGTCCAGATTGTCCAGCAGGGCCGCCATCGCCGGATCGAACCGATTGCGCTCGATCAGCTGCAGCTTCAGGCATTCCGGCACCGACCGCGCCATGATCCCGGTCGGCTCGAAGCCGTGGCAAACGCTCAGCACCGCCTCGATCCGCTCCAGCGGCACGCCCAGCCGGTCAGCGAACTCGGTCAGTTCCCCGCGCAGATAACCGCCCTCGTCGGTCGCATCGATCAGGGTCAGGGCGATGCCGTGGTCGGCCGGCGACAGGCCCGCGCTCGACGCCTGGGCCTGAAGATGCTCCCACAGGGTCAGCTCGTGCGCGTCGGGCCGCTCGCCCTCGCCTTCGAACATCTGGCCGCCCTTGCCGGCGCTGGACCAGTCCGACAGCCCCGGCTGGGCCTCGTCGGTCATCCGGTCGCTGGTGCGCTCGCCCGGCGCGGCGTCGCCATAGACATCGTCCGAACCCGCATCCATGCCGGACACAGCCTCATGGCCGACCCCGTCGCCGAACGACATTTCACCGTCCGCTGTCGCCTCGACGCGCTCGACCGGCTCCGGCGTCTCGCCCTCCGGCTCCTCGCGTTGCAGCAGCGGATTGCGTTCCAGCTCGGCCTCGACGAAGTCTTCCAGCTCGAGGTTCGACAGTTGCAGCAGCTTGATCGCCTGCTGCAGCTGGGGCGTGATGACCAGCCCCTGCCCCTGCCTGACCTCTAACCTTTGCCCGATCACGTTCGAAATCTTCCCGCCCGGCCGCCGAGTGGCCCGGAACTTGCTGGGACAGAATGTCGCCGAACCGGTTAACGCGAGACGAACGGCGCGCGAGCCCGCATTCCCCAACACGTCATCCTCGGGCTTGACCCGAGGATCGGATGTTCAGTCCGTAGTGCGATGACGTTGAAAGCGATGCCGCGGACCACCTGATCGTCGGGTCAGGCCCGAGGATTACGGAGCGTAAGCAAGCGGCCGAAAGCGTCAGATCAGATGTAGTTTTCGCCCAGATACACCCGGCGCACTTCGGCGTCGTGGATCGCCTCGTCGGACGTGCCTTCGAACAGCACCGCGCCGTTCGAGATGATCGACACACGGTCGGTGATGTCCAGGGTCTCGCGCACATTGTGGTCGGTGATCAGCACGCCGATGCCCTGGCTGGCCAGATAGCGGATCACGGTGCGGATGTCGGCGATGGCCAGGGGGTCGATGCCGGCGAAGGGTTCGTCCAGCAGCATGAAGGACGGCCGGCCGGCCAGCGCCCGCGCGATCTCCACCCGCCGACGCTCGCCGCCCGACAGCGCCGTCGCCCGCGCGTGGCGCAGATGGTCGATGTGCAGTTCGTTCAGCAGCCGGTCGGTCTCGGCGCGGATCTGGTCGCGCGGATAGTTCAGCTCGACCACCGCCTTGACGTTCTGCTCGACCGTCATGCCGCGAAAGATCGAGGCTTCCTGCGCCAGATAGCCCAGACCCATGCGACTGCGCTGATACATCGGCTGGCCGGTGATGTTCTCGCCGTCCAGCCAGATCGCGCCCGAATCCGGCGGGATCAGGCCGGTGATCATATAGAAGCAGGTGGTCTTGCCGGCTCCGTTGGGACCCAGCAGGCCCGCCACCTCGCCGCGCTGCACCGTCAGGGACACGTCGCGCACCACCTGACGCTGGCCGAACGACCGGGCCAGGTTCATCACCCGCAGGCCCTTTTCCGCAGGCGCGGGCGCCACGGCGGCCGGTTGCGGCCGCTCGTCCAGGTTCAGGGCTGACAGTTCCTTGCGCGCCAAATGCTCAGGTCCGTGTGGCCAGACGGCCTCAGTTCGAGTTGGGATAGAAAACACCCTGCACGCGGCTTCCGGCGGCGCCGCGCGGCGCGCCGTCCATGCGGGCGGTCTCGGTGTTGATGTTGTAGACCAGGCGCGAGCCGGTCAGGACGTTCTTGCCCTGGGTCAGGATGACGTTGCCCGTCACCACGATCTCGCCATTGCCCAGATTATAGACGGCGCGGTCGCCGCGCATCGACTGGTCAGGCGTCACGAAATAGACGGTTCCGCTGGCCTCGGCGCGTTGCAGATCGCCACCCTCGCCGCTGACCAGGGTCAGGGTGTCGGCGCGAAAGCGGTTGCCGCCCTGCGTCGCCTCGGCCCGGCCGCGCAGGATGATGCGGTTGGGCGCATATTCGACCGAGTCCGCGCCATAGGCGACGGGCTGATTTGTCGCCTGGGCCCCGGCGCGAGATTGAGCATCGACCAGGGCCGGCATGCCTACGACGGCCGCCGCCGCGATGACGGCCAGCGCCTTCGAAATCTTCGTCACGATCATCCGCCTGACCCCTTGGGCGTCAGAACGCCCTTCACCTTGTTGTCGCCTGCGCCGTCGAACACGACGCGCTGTCCCTGATCGTAGATCGCATAGGACGATGCGTTGATGGTTCCAATAGGGCCGGAACCCTGAACGCCCTTTGAACCGGTGACATTTCCGGTCGAGGTGTCGACCACCGCCTCAGGCGTGGTCAGGACAAAGCCCGTGCCCCCGTCCGAAATGCGCACGTTCGGACCGATCGTCACCGTCTTTGCCTGCTCGTCATAGATGCCGCCGTCGGCGGTCAATTCGGTGACCTTGCGTCCGCCCAGATTCAGCTTCAGCGCCGGGCCGATCAGTTTGAACTTGCCGGTATCGGGATCGCGCACGGCGCCCTGCGCGCCGACGGTGAAGGCGCGGCCTTGTGCGTCCTGACCGTGGAATAGGGGGGCGTCCAGGCGGACCTCCTGGCTCTGGCTGGCCTTACGCTCAACACCCGACATGACGGTGCGGAACACGGTCCAGGTCAGGGCGCCGCCCGCCAGCACCAGGATGACGATCGGCAGGACGCGGCGATAAAGCTTCACCCGCCGCGAGCGCGCACGCCAGCGCGCGCCGGCCAGGGCGACCCTGGCCTCGTCGGCCTCGATGCGGGACTGTTCGCCGTGTTCGGTCAAGCGCGCCTCAGCTGTGGGCGAAGATGTCGGTCTCGTCCCAGCCGGCCAGGTCGAGCGCCGACCGCGTCGGCAGGAAGTCGAAACATTCAGCGGCCAAATCGGTTCGCCCTTCGCGCGCCAGCATCATGTCCAGCTTGGCTTTCGCCGCGTGCAGATACAGGACGTCCGACGCCGCATAGTCCAGCTGCGCCTGGCTCAGCGTCTCGGCGCCCCAGTCCGAGGACTGCTGCGCCTTGGACAGGTCCACGCCCACCGTCTCGCGCACCACATCCTTCAGCCCGTGCCGGTCGGTATAGGTGCGCGCCAGCTTGGAGGCGATCTTGGTGCAATAGACCGGCCGCGTCTCGACGCCGAGGTGCAGCAGGAACATGCCGATGTCGAACCGGCCGAAGTGGAAGATCTTGGTCACCGCCGGATCGGTCAGCACCCGCTTCAGGTTCGGACAGTCATAGGCGGGCCGGTTCAGCCGCACGACATGGGCGTTTCCGTCGCCCGACGACAGCTGCACCACACACAGCGGATCGCGGCGGAAACGCAGGCCCATCGTCTCGGAATCGATGGCGACCTCGGACCCCAGGTCCAGATCGTCGGGCAGATCGCCCTCATGCAGGTAAACGGTCATGCTCAGGCTCTTACACGGCGAACGCGGCGCGCGAAACGGCCTACAGCAATGCTAAGCGCCGCGCCTCGCAATCACGAAACGGCCTCAAGTAG
Source organism: Brevundimonas fontaquae (assembly GCF_017086445.1). Lineage (NCBI taxonomy): Bacteria > Pseudomonadati > Pseudomonadota > Alphaproteobacteria > Caulobacterales > Caulobacteraceae > Brevundimonas > Brevundimonas fontaquae. The sequence goes on from NZ_CP070968.1 coordinate 3,196,932, forward strand.
TCGAGCGCCGAGCGCGAGACGATAGGCCCAAAACAAAGAAAGCGCCGCACCGTTTGGTGCGACGCTTTCTGAAAGATGGTGCCCAGAAGAGGACTCGAACCTCCACGGCCGTTAAGCCACTGGCACCTGAAGCCAGCGCGTCTACCAATTCCGCCATCTGGGCCCCGTCGGCAGCGCCTTGCGGCGTTTCCATCGGGAAGGCGCGGACCTCTAAGGGAGGCTCCGGGCGGGGTCAACAAGGATTTTTCGCCTTTGCGAGATTTCTTGCGTGAAAGGCGAACCCCATCACGGAAACGGCTGCAGATCAGGTCGCCCAGCCGATCGCAATCTCGCCCAAGGTCTTGAGAACGGCCTCGTCCTCCGGCCTCGTGTCCTCCGCAAAGGCGGTCGTTTCGAAATAGCCGACCACGACGATCGGACTGCGCCCGCCGGGCGGAATCAGGACCGCGAGGTCGTTGGTCTTGTTGCCGACATTAGGCCGCATGCCGGTGCCGGTTTTGTCCAGGCCGCGCCAGCCGGACGGCAGGGCGGCGCGGATGCGGTTGCGTCCGCTCTCCGTCGCCTCCATCCAGCCGCCCAAACGATCACGGTCGGTGGAGTTCAAGACATCGCCCAATACGATGCGTCGGACCGTCTCGGCCATCGCCCTGGGGCTGGTGCTGTTTTCCTGCGTGCCGGGCGGAATGACGTTGATGTCTGGTTCGTAGCCGTCGATCCGACTGGTGGCGTCGCCGATGTCGCGCCAGAACCGGGTCAAGGCCTCCGGCCCGCCCAACCGGCGCATCAGGACATTGGCCGCTGCGTTGTCGCTCGTGACCTGCACCGCTTCAGCGAGCGTCAGAATGGGCAGGGCGCCCTTGTCGAGATTATCTTCCACCACCGGCGAATAGGCGACGATGTCGGCTCGACTGAACGCCAGAGGCTCGGCCAGATCCAGACGTCCTGCAGCGGCCTCTCGCAGCGCCATCGCCGCCAGCGACAGTTTGAACGTCGAGCAGTGGCAAAACCGCTCGTCGGCTCGCCAACCCAGGCTTCGTCCGGTGCCGGTATCCAGAACGAATGCGCCCAATCGTTGGCCGGCGTGGCGTTCCAGTGCGCGAAGGCGCTCGGTCGGTTCGGCCTTGGCCTGCGATGCACAGGCTCCTGCGCCCAACAGGCCCGCGCTCAATGACAGCGAAAGGGAGAAAGCACGGCGATCCATTATGGTCATCTGTCTGATCCTCGTCTCGGCTCGCCCACTGGTCGTAGCAGGCGGCGCGACCTTAACGCCCGCTAAGCCTGATTTCTAACCCAGTCTTGAGGTGACAGCGGCTAGGGGAAAAGCATGACGGAGCCGTCCCCGACCCTGCCGACGACCGAATACCGCGCCCCGGAACGTCGGGCGAAACCGCGCGCGCCGTTCCGCCAGAACCGCCGCGCTCACGAGCGGGTCACGATCCTGGGGCAACCGATGGATCTGGTGAAGCCGGAAGAGGTGCTGCACCACATTCAGCAGGCGGTGCGGCAGGGGGCAAAGAGCCTGATCGCCAACCACAATCTGCACAGCCTGTATCTGATGCAGAAGCGACCTGAACTCGGCGCCTTCTACGATAGGGCCGATCTGATCGAGGTCGATTCGACGCCGCTGCTGGCTTTCTCGCGCGCCCTGGGCCTGCACAGCCGGGGCTTTCACCGCTGCACCTATCTGGACTGGCGCGACCATTTCTGGAGCGTGGCGAACCGTGATGGCTGGCGTGTCCTGTCCGTCGGCGGCGCGCCCGGCGTCGGCGACGAGACGGCCCGCCGGCTGAAGCTCCGCTATCCGGACGCCGACATCGCCATCCACCACGGCTTCTTCGACGCCCGGCCCGGTTCGTCAGAGAACGCCGCCGTCCTGGATCGGATCACGGCCTTTAAGCCCCACATCCTGTTCGTCGGCATGGGGATGCCGCGCCAGGAGCTCTGGATCGCCGAAAACTTCGAGCGCCTGCCTGATTGCGTCATCCTGTCGGTGGGCGCCGCCTTCGACTATGAGGCGGGGGTTCAAAGCGCGGCCCCGCGCTGGATGGGACGCGCCGGCATCGAATGGGCCTATCGCCTGCTGCACGATCCGAAACGGCTGTTCGTCCGCTACTGCGTCGAGCCCTGGACCCTCCTCCCGCTGGCCCTGCGCGATATCCGCCAGGCCAAGGGTCGCATCCGCTGATCACGTTATTCCTACTGGCCAGATAGATATTTATCGCCATGATCCCTCTGGCCCGGCGCGTGTTATCGACAGCGACGGAAACGGAAAACGGGGGTGCGCGTGCCGCAGCAGAATGGACCGCATGTCGCCATCGTCGGCGCGGGTTTCAGCGGTCTGCTGACCGCCGTCAATCTGCTGAAGGCCTCGCGCGACGTGCGCGTCACCCTGATCGAAAGGCGCGGCGTTTTCGGTCCCGGCACCGCCTATGACACCGGAAATCCCGGCCATCTGCTGAACGTCCGCCTGGACAATATGAGCGCCTTTCCCGACCAGCCCAGCCACCTCGCCGACTGGCTGGCCGAACAGCCGTCGTGGCGCGCGCAGGACGGCTTCATCACCCGCGGCGTCTATGGCGACTATCTTCAGGCCTTGCTGGACGAGGCGCTGGACGACGCCCCCGACCGACTGAACCTGATCGGCGCCGAGGCGCAATCCATCGATCGCCAGAACGATGGCTGGCGTATCCTGACCAGCGACGGAGAGGTCGCGGCCGATCAGGTCGTGCTGGCGCTGGGCAATCTGGAGCCCGCCTCGCCCCCCGGCGTCGAGGACGCGGTGCGCGCCTCCCCTGCCTATGTCGAAAACCCCTGGCGGTTCGATCCTCAGACGGCGCGCGACGCCCGCAATGTCCTGCTGATCGGTTCGGGCCTGACGATGGTGGATGCGGCCATCACCCTGCGCCGGCCCGGACGCCGCCTGACCGCCCTTTCGCGTCACGGCCTTTTGCCTCGCGCCCACGCGACCGTTCCGCCTACGCCCTATGTCGGCGCGTTTTCGGGCAGCCCGGCCGAAATCCTGCGTCAGATCCGCGCCGCGACAGCCGAGGCCGACTGGCGCGCCGTGTTCGACCGCCTGCGCCATTCCGCGCGCGACATTTGGCGCGGCTGGTCGCGGGTCGAGCGCGGCCGCTTCCTGCGCCATCTGCGCCCCCTGTGGGATGTGCATCGCCACCGCCTGTCGCCCGGCCCGGCGCGCGACATTCATTCCATGCTGGCCGGCGGCGAACTGACGATCCTGGCCGGCAAGCTGACCGAGCTGAAGGCGACCGACGTCATCGAGGTCTCGTGGCGTCCGCGCGGAAAGAAGCGCGCCATCAAGGAACGGTTCGATCTGGTCGTGAACTGCACCGGGCCGCTGGGCGTGATCTCCAAGAGCACCGAACCGATGATCCGCGACATCCTGGACAAGGGTTACGGTCGCCCCGACCCCTTGGGCCTTGGGCTGCAGGTCGATGACGAGGGCGGTCTGCTGGACGGCGCAGGTGCCCCCGCGCGTGGTCTTCACGCCATCGGCCCCCTGACGCGCGGCGCCTTCTGGGAGATGACGGCCGTGCCCGACCTGCGCGGCCAGGCCCGCGATCTCGCCGCCCGTATCCTGTCGGACCGCCCCTAGACCCGAACAACCGACACGTTTAGCCTTCACACCCGGAACGATCGGGGGCGATGACAGTGGGGGCAAGAAGAGGCATCGGCCTGCTGGTCGCGATCCTGTCGCTGGGCCTGACGGCCTTTGCGCCTCAGAGCGTGTCGGACTATCGCCTCGCCTCCGCAGACAAGGTGCGCATCGACGTCTTCGGCGAGGCAGCGCTGGGCGGCGAGTTCGTGATCGACGCCAATGGCCGGATCGCCCTGCCGCTGATCGGCGAGGTCCAGGCTGCGGGTCTGACGGGCGCCCAGCTTCAGGACGCCGTTGCTCAAGCCTTGAGCCAGGGCTATCTGAACCAGCCGCGCGTCACCGCCCAGGTCCTGACCTATCGGCCGATCTACATCCTGGGCGAGGTCAATCGGCCGGGAGAATACCCCTATCTGCCGGACCTGACGGTGCTGAACGCCGTGGCGACGGCCCAAGGCTTCACCTATCGCGCCAACACGCGCCGCGTCTTCGTGCGTCGCGCCGGATCACAGGTCGAAGAGGCCCAGCCGCTGACCGCCGATGCGCGTGTTTCGCCCGGCGACACTTTGCGGATCGGCGAACGCTACTTCTGACCCGCCGTCAGATCGGCATCGCCATGATTTCCTTATAGGCGGAAATCACCTGATCGCGGACCGAGATCACCGTTTCCAGCGACGCCTCGGCCGAGCTCAGCGCCGTGACCACGTCGATCAGATTGCCCTGGCCCTGAACCGAGCGGGTCATCTGGGTTTCGGCCGCGCGCGACTGCTGGGTCATGTCGGTCATGGCGTTCTTGACCAGGTCGGCGAAGCCGCCGTCCCCGACGCCGGGCGCCTGGGCTGCTGTCGGCATGGCGCCGCCCTGAACGGCGGCATAGGCCTTGGCGGCCATCATCGGATTCATGGCCTAGCCCTCAGCGTTTGATGATGTCGAGGGTGCGGCTGTCCATCGACCGCGCCGTCTCGATGACGTTCAGATTGGCCTCATAGGCGCGCTGCGCCTCGCGCATGTCCATCGCCTCGACCAGGGTGTCGACATTGGGCCGCATCACATAGCCCTGGGCGTTCGCGGCCGGGTGCGACGGGTCATAGTCCATCTTGAAGTCGCCCTGGTCGGGCCGGACCTCGGCCAGGGTGACGCCTGTCGCCCCATCGACCTCGCGCGCCTGGAAGACGGGGATCTGGCGGCGATAGGGCTCGCCGCCCGGTGTGCGCGCCGTCGACTGGGCGTTGGCGATGTTCTCGGCGATGACGCGCATGCGCGACTGCTGGGCCTTCAGGGCCGAGGCCGCCACGGCCATGGTGCTGTTGGAGGGCGCGATGGGATCAGGCATTTATCAGTCCTCCTCAGCCGCCGGGCCGCTTGGCGGCCATGCGGATCATGGACATGGATTTCTGGTAGAAGCCGATGGCGGCGTCATAGGCCATGCGGCTCTCGGCCATCTTCAGCATCTGCTCCTCGACCACGACCGAGTTGCCGTCCAGCGTGGTCTCCGAATCGGGCGCCTTGGTCGGAGCGAACCGGACCGGCGAACCGGCCGGCGCGATATGGGCCGCATTGGTGCGCACCATCTGCAGACCCCCGCCCGAGCGCATGGCGGCGGCGAAGTCGGTCGGCTGTTTCAGGTCGCGCCCGACGAAGCCCGGCGTATCGGCGTTGGCGACGTTCTCGGCGATGACCCGTTGGCGGGCGTCCAGCCAGCCCAGCCGGCCCTTGATCTGCCCCAGCAGCGGTATGTCGGCGACGCCCATGGCGGTCTCCCGTGCGACGCGAATGCGCGCGATGGGCAGAAAATGCCGCCTGGATGGTTAATAGGGGGTTATCTCAACGGGTCGTTAACCGTGGTGGTTAACATTCGCGGCCTGAGCGCGGACTGCGCGGGGCCTTTGCAGCGTCATGAATTTCCTCGATCTCGCCCGGGCGGTCTTCGGCCTGGCCTTCACCCTCGGCCTGATCGGGATCGCGGCCTGGGCTGCGCGCCGCTATGCCCCGCAAATCCTGGCCCGGCTGAACGCTGAGCGCGGCGAGCGCCGGCTTCAGGTCGTCGAGACCCTGGTGCTGGACCCCGCCCGTCGCCTCGTTCTGGTCCGCGTCGACGACGAGGAGCGGCTGATCCTTCTGGGCGAAGGCCGCGAACTGATCGAGCCGCGCCAGCTCCCTCTCGGCAGAATGGGAGGCGGCCAGTGAAGCCCGCCGTCTTCGTCAAGCCGACCGGCGCCGAACTGAAACGCGCGGCCCTGCTGTCGCTGTTCACCACCCTGGTCTGTCTGGCCTGGCCCGTCGCGGCCCTGGCTCAGCAGGCGGCGCAAAGCGGCTCGGCTCTCAACATCGACCTGGGCACCGGCGCCGGCCTGACCCAGCGCGTGGTCCAGTTGGTCGGTCTGATGACCGTCCTGTCCCTGGCGCCGTCGATCGTCATCATGACGACCAGCTTCGTGCGGATCATCGTGGTCCTGTCGCTGTTGCGCACGGCGCTGGGCCTGCAACAGTCGCCGCCGAACGCCGTCCTGGTGTCTCTCTCGCTGTTCCTGAGCGCCATCGTCATGGCCCCGACCTGGCAGGACGCCTATGATTCGGGCATCCGTCCGCTGATGGATCAGCAGATCGAACTGCCCCAGGCCTTCGATCAGGCGTCCGAACCCGTAAAAACCTTCATGCTGGCCCAGGTGGACCGCGGGGACCTCGCCCTGTTCACCCGGCTGTCGAAGATCGACCCGCCCCAGAACGTCCAGGACCTGCCCCTGCGCGTGGTCACCCCGGCCTTCATGATCAGCGAGCTGAAGAAGGCCTTCGAAATCGGATTTCTCCTTTTCGTTCCGTTCCTTGTGATCGATCTGGTGGTGGCCAGCGTGCTGATGTCCATGGGCATGATGATGCTCCCTCCGGTGGTGGTTTCCCTCCCCTTCAAGTTGATCTTCTTCGTGCTGGTGGACGGTTGGCGATTGGTCGCCGGAAGCCTGGTCGAGAGCTTCCAGCGGGCGTCCGGTACCGGATAATCCCCCGCCCCATATGGCTTTAAGCGTCATCGGCGCTTGCAAAGCGTATGGAAATCCGTGTTGATCCCCCGGTCCTCGCTCGGAATCGGGCGACTAACACTGGAAACGCTTCTTATGACCACTCAAGCCGAACTGATCGCCGCCGTCGCCAAGGACGCTGGTGTTTCGCAGGCCGACGCCGGCAAGGTGCTGACCGCGATCGTCGAAAACATCCACTCGACCCTGAAGTCGGGCGGCGACATCCGCATCTCGAACCTGGGCGTCTTCGACACCGCCGACCGCGCTGAGCGCGAAGGCCGCAACCCGGCCACCGGCGCGACCATCAAGATCGCCGCCTCCAAGGCCGTGCGCTTCCGCGTCTCCAAGCCGCTGAAGGACGCCGTCAACGGCTAAGCCTTTTCGGTCCTGCGATGCAGGACCGGCAATGCTCGACGGGCGGGGGTCGCGACGCGATCTCCGCCCGTTTCAATTTCAGGAGGCGCTCTTCGCGTCGGCGTCTTTTCTGAACGCCTGTTTGGCGCTGTTGACCCAGCCGACGAAGGTGTCGGCCTGGCTGGACAGATTGGCGAAGTCGCCCGTTCCCGCCACGCCCGACAGATTGTCATCCAGCGCGACCCGCAGCGCCGCCGCCGAACGCGCGCCGGGAACCATCGGCCCAAAGCGCCCGCTCAGCCTCTGCAACGCCGCCCGATCGCCCGCCAGCGAATAGCCGACGCCCGCCCGGATCAGCCAGCTTTCCTCGGCCGGCGTCAGCGGCGTGGTCGCGGTCTTGTAGCGATCGCTCAGCCGCGCCTCATAGATCGGCGCCGCCTCGCCCCACTTCTGCTGCTTCCAGAAGATGTCGGCCCGCACCTCGCGCGCCGGGTTCGACTGATCCCGGTCCAGCACCTCCAGCGCATGGTCGAACCGGCCCAGATCCATCAGGGCGCGCGCCTCCAGCGCCCGGCGCTCGCTGTTCATCGCATTGGGCAGCAGGGTGGTGCGCGAGCCCCAGATGGCCTGCAACGCCTTCTCCGGCTGGCGGTCCATCAGATAGACGGTGGCCAGATTGGTCGCGACCTGGGCCTTGGCCACCCCATCCAGACGCTCATCCACCTGGTGCTTCAGCAGTTCGGCGGCCTGGTCCAGCAGGTCCACGTCGATCAGCCGGCGCGACAGACGCCGCACCATCTCGTCGCCGTCCGCCCCGATGGGCGTCAGTTCGCGGAAGTCATAGAACAGCGCCAGCGCCTGCACCGGCTGCAAACCGTCCGCCGCGCCGTCCAGGAACAGGGCGCGGAAGGCGTTCGCCTGATCCGCCTGCACCTCGGCTGCGCCCGGCACGCCGGCCATCCGCTTGCCCGCGCCGCGCAGGGCGTCCAGCGCCTCGCGATATCGCCCCTGCTGCAGATAGATGCCCGACAGTTTGCGCACGACCGCCATCTCGGTCGCGTCCCCGCGCCAGCGCCATTTCAGCTGTTCCAGCTGGGCCGTCGCCTGATCCGGCGTGATCGCGCCCTTGTCCAGCTCCAGGCTGATGGCGCCCAGTTTCGCCGGCGTCGCGATCCCGTCCAGCGGCGCGCGCGCCACGGCCTTATAGACCGCCAGCGCCCGGTTCTTGTCGCCGTTCAGCTCGAACATCCGCGCCTGCACCAGACGCGCGGTCAGTTGATCGACCGCCGGCGCATCCTGGCTGAACACATAGGTCAACAGCTGCTGGGCGGCGGCGAGATCATTCAACTGGATCGCGGCCATGGCGTGGGCTGCGCCGAACCGCGCGCGCCATTCCTTGGGGAAGCTGTCGATGGCCGGGGCGCCGGCGGCGAAGTTGCGACGCGCCCCCTCCCAGTCGCCCATTTCCGAGGCGATATAGCCCAGCCAGACCTTGGTCGCCGGATCGTTGGCCAGGGCCGCGCCAGCGAAATCGACCTGGGCCTCCTCCAGACGCCCGACGCCGACGCGCGCCACGCCGCGCAGGCCGCGTACCTCGGGCTCGCCTTGCAGGTTGGGCGCCTTGGCGATCAGGGCGTTCAGCACCCCGATGGCCTCATAGTTCAGGCCCGACCCGACCAGGAACCGGGCGAGCGCCATCCGCGCCTCGATCGGCGCGCGTGGATTGTCCGCCGCCGCGATCGTCTCCAGCCCCGCTGCGTCTTGCAGCCGGCGATAGCGGTCCGAGAATCCCGCCTCGCCCGTCGCGGCCCAGGTCTCGTCGATCAGCGCCGGATAGGCCGCCCGCTTGGGCGCATCCGCATTGTGGTCGCCCGTCTCCAGCCCGGCCGCCGGCGACGACAGCGCCAGGCCCTTGGGCCGGCTCAGCGTCACCAGATCGCCCGCCGCCTCGATCTTCAGGTCGTCAGCCGCGGTTTCGACCGCCAGACCCTGCGCCGTCGGGATCAGGCTCAGATCGACCGTGCGCCGTCCGCCGGCGTATCCCTTGCCGGGCGCCAGGGCCGTCACCGCCGCGAACCGGTCCCCGACCAGCGGATCGGTCAGCCAGACCGCCTTGGTCGCCCCGGCCATCTGTGCCACCAGCACCGGCGCGCCGTCGTCGGACCGGTTGACCTCGACCCCGCCCGCCGCGCCGCCGGCGCCGCCCAGGGTCACGGTCCAGGTCCCGCCCTGGCCCTGCGCCGATACGCCCAGCCCCTCGGGTTCGGCGATCCTCAGGGCCGTATAGCCCGGTCCCGCCGCCCACTGGGCGTTCTTGGCCGATCCCAGCGCCTTGGCGCCGCTCATATCCATGCGGGCGGCCGTGTCGAACACGACCCATACGGCATCGCCCCGGCGGAAGACGGCCGCCCCCACCGGCGCGCCCCAGTCGAAGATCAGGACGGTCTTGCCGCCGGCCGTCTCGGCCCGCACCGGCACCACGGCCTTCGTCGTCTGCGGCGCGGCGGCGTCGCCGCCCTCCGGCGCCTTGCCGGGCGCATAGAGGTTCAGCCACACCGCCCCGTCCGCCACGCCCGAGCGCGCATCCGCGCCCTGTTCCAGCGTCAGGATCAGGTCCGTGCCGCCCGCGCCCCGGCTCGGCCGCGTCTCGACCGACTTCACCCCGGCCGGCGGATCGACCTTCAATCGCGAGACGTCGGGCGCGGCGGTGGTCCCCAACCGAACGACGACCTTGTCGCCCTCGCGGCTGATGCGCGAGCGCACCCCGATCACGCCGCCGAACTCGACCCGCGTGAACTCGGCGTTTGCGCCGATATTGATGGACAGCGGATCGCGCGAGCGCCCGACTTCCTGGGCCAGCGGCGCCATCGGCGCGAACACGACGGCGCCGGCCGTGGCGGCGGCCACGGTCGTCTTCAGGATGCGCTTTGTCGGCGAGGCCCCGGACATATCTCCCGACCCATGCCGCACAAGGCCTTTAATCGCGGTTAACCGCCGTTCACCGTGATCGCGCTGGATTAGGACAACCCGTCCACGCGACAGGACCGCCACAAAGGTCCATACTCGTCCAATGACCGATTATCCGCGCCTCAGCACCCTGAAGACCGGCCTGGCCTGTCGCTGCCCCCGCTGCGGCAAGGGTCCGCTGTTCAAGGGCTATCTGACGCTTCAGAAGGAATGTCCCGCGTGCGGGCTCAGCTACGCCTTCGCCGATCCGGCGGACGGCCCAGCCTTCTTCGTCATGACGGCCGTCGGGGTGGTGGGGATGATCCTGCTGATGGTGTTCGACTTCACCGTCCACCCGCCGATCTGGGTGCATCTGGTGGTGACCCTGCCGATCCTGGTCGCCCTGTGCCTGGGCTGCCTGCGCCCCTTCAAGGCCTGGCTGGTCGCCGAACAATATGTCCACAAGGCCGCCCCGCCCGAGTTCTCCTCGAACGGCAAGCACGGGCCTTTCTGACACCGTGACGTCGTCATTCCGGGGCCGCGCATCGCGCGGAACCCGGAACCCAGGACCGCGCACTCCGACCTCGCCGCATCCGGCGCCCGGACCGTCCCCCCTGGCTTCCGGGTTCGTCCTGCGGACGCCCCGGAATGACGGTGAATCGGATTAGGGTTCGATCACCGTCAGCTCGGGCCAGCGCGCCCGCGCGCTGTCGACGGCCTTGGCCCAGCCCTTGGCCACCGGCCGGTTCGGGTTGGGCCGGATCGTCAGGGCGAACACATCCTCCAGCCCGAACGGCGCGGCGACGCTGAGGCTGTCGTCGGCCTCCAGCCGCACCCCGACCGCAAAGGTCGGCGCAACGAACCGCCCCAGGGCCTCATCCGTCGAATGCAACGGCGCATAGGGTTCGCCGAACCGGTTCTGGAACCACAGGTGCACCCGCGCCTGGTTGCGGACCTCGACCTGGCTGCGGACCGGTTCGTCGAAGGCGGCGGCGACGCGTTTGATGACGACGTCCTCGGCCTCGTAGGACAGGTCCGAACCGTCGAAATAGGCCAGGTCGTAGTCCTTGACCCCATAGCCCGCCGGCCGCCCCGTCATGGCGTTCCATACGGCCTGATAGACCGCCCCCGACACCAGCCGCCAGTCGGGCAGCTCCAGCGCCCTGACCGTCGTCAGGACGTGCATCAGGCCAGCGTCGGCGCGCACGAGGGCCGCCAGTTCCGCCTCCAGCTCGCTCATCCCCGCACCGGCCAGCCGTGATCCAGCGGCCCGTGTCCGCCGCCCAGGCCTGGCGCCCGGCGGATCGCCTCGCCGACATAGGCCCAGGCTTCGGCCACCGCGACCTCCAGCGGCCGCCCCATCGCCAGCCCGGCCGCACAGGCGCTGGCCAGGGTGCAGCCGGTGCCGTGGGTGTGGCGGGTGTCGACGCGGTCGGCCTCCAGCGCCGTCTCGCCGTCGGGCGTCAGCAGAAGGTCGATCACCGTCGCTCCCGGCACATGGCCGCCCTTCATCAACACCGCCCGCGCGCCCATGGTCAGCAGGGCCTCGCCCGCCCGGCGCTGGCCGTCCAGATCATGCACCGCAAAGCCTGTCAGGGCCTCGGCCTCGGGCGCATTGGGCGTCAGCAGGGTCGCGCGCGGGATCATCAGCCGCTTCACCGCCTCTACCGCCGCATCCGGCAACAGGGGATGGCCGCCCTTGGCCACCATGACCGGATCGACCACCGTCGGGGCGTCCGCCTCGTCCAGCAGGGCCGCGACCGTCTCGACCACTTCGACCGAGCCCAGCATGCCGGTCTTGACCGCATCGGTCCCAATGTCCTCCAGCACGGCCCGCGCCTGGGCCGCGATCAGATCCAGCGGCAGCGGATGGACCCCGTGAACCCCCAGGGTGTTCTGCACCGTGATGGCCGTAATGGCGGTGGCGGCGAACCCGCCCATCATCGTCACGGCCTTGATGTCGGCCTGGATGCCCGCGCCCCCGCCGCTGTCGGACCCGGCCAGGATCAAGACGCGTCCTTGATGAAGCGCGCTCATGCCGCCGCTCCCGAAAACAGTTTCAGTCCGACGATGCCCGCCACGATCAGCAGGATGCACACGGCCCTGATCGCCGTCGCCGGCTCGCCATAGACCAGGACGCCCACCACCGCCGCGCCCACCGCCCCGATGCCGGTCCAGACCGCATAGGCCGTGCCGATCGGCAGCTTCTGCGTGGCGACCCACAACAGGATCATGCTGCCCGCCAGCGCGATCAGAACCGCCAGCGAGGTCCACGGCCGGCTGACGCCCACATTCTTGAGCCCAGAGGCCCAAAGCACTTCCAGCAGACCGGCGACGACCAGCGTCGCCCACGGATTGATCGACATCACCCAGGACATGGCGACCAGATGGAACAGGCCGCGGTCCGGAGCAAGCCGCGATCAGCCGCCCAGCGGCCCCTTGAAGATGAAGAAGGCCCCAAGCGCGATGAAGGCGAAGCCGACCAGATGGTTCACCGTCAGCTTCTCGCCCAGATACAGGACCGAAAAGCCGGCGAAGACCAACAGGGTGATCACCTCCTGCATCGTCTTCAGCTCGGCCGGCGAATAGACCTGGATGCCGATGCGGTTGGCCGGCACCGCCAGCCAGTATTCGAAGAAGGCGATGCCCCAGCTGGCCATGACCAGGATCCACAGCGGCTTGTGATCGAACTTCAGATGGCCGTACCAGGCGAAGGTCATGAAGACGTTCGACAGGCACAACATGACGATGGGGGCGATATAGGCGGTCAGGGGCATGAGGCAGATCAGGGCTGTTGCAGACCTGCCCTCTACACCGGCTGCGACGGTCCGTCGCGGGCCTTTAATCCGCCGCCGTCACCGCCGTTTGAACCTTCAGCGCCTGCACCGTCTCGCGCACGTCGTGGACCCGCACCATCCGCGCCCCGCGCCGCGCGCCTTCCAGCGCCAGGGCCAGTGACCCGCCCAGCCGGTCGGTTGCCGCGACCGCCGTCGCATCGATGGCCTGGATCGTGCGCTTGCGGCTGGCGGCGTACAGCACCGGAAAGCCCAGATCGACCAGCGCCCGCAGCCGCGCCGTCAGCGCCAGATTGTGCGCCAGGGTCTTGCCGAACCCGATGCCGGGATCCAGCCAAACCCGCTCACGCGCCACGCCCGCCGCCATCGCCGCCGCGGCCCGCCCGCGCAGATAGTCCCGCACTTCGACCACCACGTCGTCATAGCGCGGGTCCGCCTGCATCGTCCGGGGTTCGCCCTTCATGTGCATCAGCACCACGTCGCAACCCAGTTCGGCCGCGACCGCCGCACTGTCGGGCGCATGGCTCAGCGCCGTCACGTCGTTCCACATCGTCGCCCCGGCCGCGACGGCGGCGCGCGCGACGCCGGGCTTCATCGTATCGATGCTGATCGCCCCGCCCCACCGCGCGCGGACGCCGGCGATGACCGGCGCGACCCGCTCGATCTCCTCGGCCGCGCCCACCGGCTCGGCCCCCGGCCGCGTGCTCTCGCCGCCGATGTCCAACACGTCCGCCCCGTCCGCGACCAAACGCATGGCCTGGTCCACCGCCGCCTCGACCGAGATCCACCGCCCGCCGTCCGAGAAGCTGTCGGGCGTGACGTTGACGATCCCCATGACCTGAGGCCGTCCCGGTGTTTGACTTTCATGGGCCATGGGACCAGCCTGTAGCCGTGATCGCGCATTTCGTCAGCCAGGCTCGACGCCTTTCCCACGCGGGACGCCTCGTCGCAGGCGACTGACCCGGAACGGCCGCGCGCCCATCGCCCCGTTCCGGGCATTGATCTGAACCCCACTCCTTTTCGCCGCCGCACGACGCCACGCGCGTGCGGCGTCCCATGCCGTCTGCGAGCCCGCCATGACCAAATCCACTCTGCCCCTCCGCCCCGACATCTTTCTCAGCGCACAGGACCACGATACCCTGTCGCGCCTGGTCGGCGACATGCCCGGCGACGGCGTGGCGGGCATGCTTCAGGAGGAACTGGAGCGCGCCGTCATCTGCGAACCGGGCGACCTTCCCAAGGGCGCCGTGCCCCTGAACCGTTGGCTGCACTATATCGACGGCCGCGCGTCCGATCCGCGCCGCATCCAGATCGTCCTGCCCGCAGACGCCGACATCGATGCGGGCAAGGTCTCAGTCCTGTCCCACGTCGGCGCAGGCCTGATCGGCCTGATCGAGGGCCACGCCATCGCCTGGACCGACCCCTCCGGCGCCGCGCGCAGCCTGACGCCGGTGATGATCGAGGACGCGGAAATCCTGCCCGCCTGATCCCCAGCGGCCGCTCATGAAAAACCCGCCGGGAGAGCGATCTCCCGGCGGGCCCATCTTCAGATCAGGCCTTGGTTCAGTGAACCGTCGGCACGCTGGTCGCGGCCGGCGCGGCGACCGGGACCTCGATGTCCGTGCCGTCCGACACCGGCGTCACCGGCACCGAGACCGAAGGCCCGGCGTTGGGGAAGTTGTTCTCGTCACGGTTCGGCGCGACGCCCTTCTCCAGCAGGTCCTTGATCTCCTCACCCGACAGGGTCTCATATTCCAGCAGGGCCTGAGACAGCTTCTCGTGATCCTCGGCCTTGGTGGTCAGGATGGTGCGGGCCTCGTCCCAGCCCGAGGTCACCAGGCGACGGACTTCCTCGTCGATAGTGCGCGCCGTCTCTTCGGAGATGTTCTGGCTGCGGGCGACCGAGTGGCCCAGGAAGACCTCTTCCTGGTTCTCGCCGTAGGCCACCGTGCCCAGCTTATCCGAGAAGCCCCAGCGGGTGACCATGGCGCGGGCCAGCTTGGTCGCCTGTTCGATATCCGAGCTGGCGCCCGAGGTGATGTTTTCCGGCCCGAAGATCAGCTCCTCGGCGACGCGACCGCCTGCCATGATGGCGATCCGGTCGATCATCTGCTGATATTTCATCGAATAGCGGTCGCCTTCCGGCAACTGCATCACCATGCCCAGCGCCCGGCCGCGCGGGACGATGGTCGCCTTGTGCACCGGGTCGGCCGCCTTGACGTTCATGGCGACGATGGCGTGGCCGGCCTCGTGATAGGCGGTCAGGCGCTTTTCTTCCTCGTTCATGGCCATGGAGCGACGCTCCGAGCCCATCAGCACCTTGTCCTTGGCGTCTTCGAAGTCGCGATGGGTGACCATGCGACGGTCCTTGCGCGCCGCCGTCAGGGCCGCCTCATTGACCAGGTTGGCCAGGTCGGCGCCCGAGAAGCCGGGCGTGCCGCGCGCGATCGTCTTGACGTTGACGTCGGCCGCCAGCGGCACGTCCTTCATGTGGACGCGCAGGATGCGTTCGCGGCCCGAGACGTCGGGGTTCGGCACCACCACCTGGCGGTCGAAACGGCCGGGACGCAGCAGGGCCGGGTCCAGCACGTCGGGACGGTTGGTCGCGGCGATCAGGATGATGTTCTCGGACGCCTCGAAGCCGTCCATCTCGACCAGCAGCTGGTTCAGCGTCTGTTCGCGCTCGTCATTGCCGCCGCCGAGACCCGCGCCCCGGTGGCGACCCACGGCGTCGATTTCGTCGATGAAGATGATGCAGGGCGCATTCTTCTTGGCCTGTTCGAACATGTCGCGAACGCGACTGGCGCCGACGCCGACGAACATCTCGACGAAGTCCGAACCCGAGATGGAGAAGAAGGGCACGCCCGCCTCGCCCGCGACCGCGCGCGCCAGCAGCGTCTTGCCGGTGCCGGGAGGGCCGACCAGCAGGGCGCCCTTGGGGATCTTACCGCCCAGACGCTGGAACTTGCCCGGATCCTTCAGGAAGTCGACGACTTCCTGCAGCTCGTCCTTGGCCTCGTCCACGCCGGCGACGTCGTCGAAGGTCTTGCGTCCCTTGTGCTCGGTCAGCAGCTTGGCCTTGGACTTGCCGAAGCCCATGGCGCCCTTCGCCCCACCCTGCATCTGGCGCATGAAGAAGATCCACACCCCGATCAGCAGCGCGATCGGCAGGATGCCCAGCAGCAGGCTCATCCAGATCGACTGACCGCCCGACTTGGCGTCGATCTCGACGTTGGCGGCCAGCATCTGGGCCACCAGCTGTTCGTTCGGATAGACGGTGGTGGAGGTGAAGCGTTCGCCGTTCTTCAGCTCGCCGTTCACCTTGTCCAGGCGGATGGTCACCTGTTTGACCTCGCCCGCGTTCACGCGCTGCACCAGCTGCGAATAGCTGATGGCCTCGGGCTTGCCGGCCGGCTGGCCCGTCACGCCGTTCATGGCGCCGCCCTGCGACAGCGCCGCATAGCCCGCCAGCAACGCCAGAATGATCACGCCGGTGATCGCCAGATTACGCAGGTTCATTGAGGTCCTCGGTCGTCCGCGACCCCGGTGGGATCGACGGTCTGGATGTGTCTGTCTGGGAAAATAGGGGCTTAATCAGCGTTACGCTATCGGGTGGCGGAAATCAGGTCGTCTTCGTGCGTCGTTTCGTCCAGCGCCAGCCTGAGCCGTTCCGCGACAAGGCCGCGCCGTTCGACCCCTTCGCCTGCAAGAACCGGGGCCACCGCGTCGTCCCTGATCAACACAGGCCAGGCCCCGCGCGTCGCCGCCGGCAGCCGATTGATCTCGGCCCTGTCGGCGTCCGACAGGCTGGCCAACCGCCCCCGCGCCGGAACCACAGACCAGCCGGGACGATCGGCGCAGAAGACGAACCGCCCGTCCCACACCGCCTCGACGCCGGGCGTCAGCGCCAGCGGCGAAATGTCTCGGCGGCGAAGTTCGCCGGCCTCGCGCATCAACCGCGCCGTCGCGCCGACAGCCTCGATGCGCGCCCCGCACAGGGTCGCCGCGAAATCCTCGCCCGCCTTCAGCCGCGCCATCAGAGCTTCCAACCGCGCACCCCGAGGCGGCGTCGATCCGCCGCCGACGCAGACCAGGGCCGCCGCCAGCGCCCGCGCGCCCACGTCCCGATCCACACGCACCATGGCCTCGCCGTCGATGATCGATCGCGCCCCGGTTTTCGACGGCGCCTGATTGATCAACCGGGGCGTCGCGCCCGCCAGCGCCTGCCGCGCCCGGCTGCGGCCGAAACGGGGATCGGCGTTGGCGGGATCCTCGATCCAGTCGGCCCCCTGCGCCGCCAGCCAGTCGCGCAAGCCCGCCCGCCGCTCGCCCAGCAGCGGCCGCAACAGCATCAGGCCGCGACCCTCGGGCCAGGCCGGCGACGGCGACCATTCGCGCACCCGTCCCAGCGTCGAGCCTTCGCTGCGCATCAGATCGGCCTCGGCGATGTCGTCGGCGGTGTGGGCGAACAGGACGACCGAGGCCCCCGCCTCGCGCGCCGCATCGGCGATCAGCCCATGCCGCGCCGCCCGCGCCGCCGCCGTCAGACCGGTCGCGGGCTTGTCCGCATCCCAGCTCAACCCGCGCCAGTCGGCCCCGGCGTTCCGCGCCGCCCCGGCCGCAAAGTCGGTCCAGCGGCCGCTGTCCGCATTCAGCCGATGATCGACGGTCAGGGCCAGCACCGAACGCCCGCGCGTCCGCGCCCAGTCTGTCGTCAGCCGCAACAGGGCGATGGAATCTCCGCCGCCCGACAGGGCCAGCGCCAGCGGCCGGCCCGTGTCCCGCGTCAGTCGCGCATCCAGCCGCGCGAAGGCTCGCGCCGTCAGATCGTCCCCAATCGCTGGGCTGGGCGTCAGGCGCAGGAACCCGTGGTCTTCAACTGCGCCGCCCGCGCCTTTTGCGGGTCCGAGGCGGCGGGCGCATAGCGACGCGTGAATTCAGCCAGGGCCGCGCACCCTTGCGGCTTCCTCTGCGTGGCGAACAGGGCGTCGGCCAGTTTCAGCGTCGTATCCGCCGCCCAGCCGATGCGCGGCCAGTCCTTCAGCGCGGCGGCGTAATAGGGCACCGCCCCCGCCTTGTCGTTCGCCGCGACCCGCAGGTCGCCCAGGCGCGAGTTGGCCTCACGCGACTGCGGCGTATCGGGCCAGGCTGCGATCACCGTTTCCAGCGCCCGCTCGCCGCGTGGCTTGTCGGTCGACAGCAGGGCCACCGCCGCCGCCAGGTCGCGCGTCGCATCGCCGGTCGGCGAGGTCGCCTCGATCGGCGCATTCAGTTCGGCCTGGGTCTCCAGCTTCTGCAACCGGCCCTCGGCGTCCGCCAGACGCGTCTTCAGCGTCTCGTTCTCGCGCGTGGCCTCGTCCAGTTGGAAGGTCAGCCGCTCGTTGTCGCCGTTGATCCGGCGCACCGTGGCTTCCAGATCGCCCAGGCGTCGGTCCATCAGGGCGAACTGCCCCTGCAGCGTCACCACCTCGGGGTCCGGCTCGACCAGCACCGGCTGGCCGGCGGCGTTTCTCTGGGTCAGGGCGCGCTCAAGCCGCCGCACATTGCGGTCCAGCTGGTCCAGGCGGCGATTGTCCCACTCGGTCCGCTCCATGATGTTGGGCTGGGCCTGCTGGGCGACCGCGCCGCCCCCGATCAGCAGGACGCCAAGGGCGGCGGCGGCGAGGAGATGAACGCGAGAGATCGAGAGCTTGGTCATCCGTCTAGCTTTCACCGATTTGGGGCCGCCGCAAGGCCGAGCTAGTGGCCGAGACCCAGATAGACGATGGCCGTGACGAACAGGCCGACCACGATGTTGCAGAACACCAACAGCGCGATCGTCCGCCACAGGGCCGAGAACCAGGACAGCGAATAGGCGCCCTTCATCTGGGCGAACACATGCACGGGCACCGCGAGCAGGCCCAATGTAATGACGATGCCGCCCAGCCACCCGGCGATCGTCGCCGACACCACCATCAGCATCAGCAGCATGGCCATGAAGGTCAGCGAATACAGAACGAACACCCCGTGGTCGTACAGGGTGAAGCCACGCTTCCACAGGAACAGCAGGGCCACGAACGGGATGGACAAGGGCACCAGCAGGAAGGCGAACTTGTACATCGTCTGCTGCAACTTATAGACCGCCAGGTCCGGATTCTGCAGCTTCTTCAGCACCGTGGCGACGACGCCGTGCCCCTCCTTATCGGCGTCCTTGCCCATGACCTTGATCTTGGTCTCCCCGGCTTCTTCGGTCGCCATGTCCTTGATGCTGGCCTGCCAGCTGCCGGGCTTCAGACCGTCGGCGCGGCCGTCGCGCTGCTCGACCTCCAGCCGGGCCAGGGCCGCGCGGCGGTCGTCGACCAGCTTCTGTCCGGCGTTGATCGCCATCTGCATCGTCGGGTCCGGCTGGGCGCCGCTTTCCGTCCGCATCTGGACCAGGGCCTTTTCGGCCTCGGCCAGGCCGACGCGCTGGGACGCGATCCGTTCGGCCAGGCCCGCACCGCCGGCCTTTGACTCGGGATGCGGCATGAAGCTGAGCGCGAAGAACATCACGAACAGGGTGAAAAGGAAGATCGCCAGCGGCGAGACATAGCGCGTGCGCTTGCCTTCGACCCATTCGCGCGTCAGTCGGCCGGGGTTCAGCCACAGCAGCGGCAGGGTGCGCCAGATACGGGCGTCGAAATGCATGACCCCGTGCAGCAGCTCTTCGCCCAGGTGCAGCAGGCTGCGATGGACATGGGTCGGCTGGCCGCAGTTTGCGCAGAAATTTCCGCTGGTCTCGGCCCCGCAGTCGGAACAGACGCCGTGGGCGTGATCCTCGCCCGCCTTGCCCGTCGGCTTTTCGATCGCGCCCGCCGCCAGGCCGCTCGTGACGACCGCGCCCGCCCCTTCGATATCCATTCGTTGATCCCCCGATCCCTGTGACGACGTTCTTGCCGCCGGCCCGGCGTCAGGACAAGCGCGGAAACGAAAAGAGGCGCCGACCCTGCGGCCGGCGCCTCCTTCAGATCAGCCGATCAGCCGGTCGTCAGCGCGGCGCGCCCGAGACGATGGCGGTGTGGGCGTTGCGGTTGCGGGCGAAGGCGTCCTCGTTCGAGCCTTCCGCGATCGGCCGCTCCTTGCCGAAGCTGATGGTGTCGATCCGGCCGGCCGGAATGCCCCGGTTGATCAGATAGGTGCGCACCGATTCCGCACGGCGGGCGCCCAGCGCCAGATTGTATTCGCGCGTGCCGCGTTCGTCGGCGTTGCCTTCGATGCGGATCGTCACGGACGGATAGCGTTGCAGCCACTGAGCCTGGGCGTCCAGGCGCGGCATGGCCTCGGGACGGACCTCATAGGAGTCCAGGTCGAAATAGATGCGGTCGCCGACGTTGACGACAAAGTCCTGTTCGGTGCCCGGCGCGGCCGAACCCATGTTTCCGCCGGTCACCGGACCGGTGGGCGCGGTCGGATAGGCCGGGCCCGTCGGTTGCGTCGTGCCGTCGTTCGGACCGGGCACGCCGGTCTCGACCGGGGGCTTTCGGGTGCAGGCGGCCATGGCGGCGACGGCGCAGCCGACCATCGCCAGTTTGAGAATGCGGGAAGTCTTCATGGGGTCGTCTCCTGACGTATCGTTTCTGGCAAGGGGGCGGGCCTCAAGCTTGGCTTTACTGTCTGCCTCGGGCGATTTTTCGACGCCAGAGGTGATAACGCACAGTTGAGCTTTAAGGCTCCGACGGTGTCGGTGCGGCGTTTAGGCCGGGCAGCTGTCGGCGCCCTGGTTCACGCCCAGATTGCTCGGGCCGCGGTCCAGCAGCGGCGACCAGGCCGGGTCGGTCCCGCGTCCGTTATAGCCCGCCTGCGACACCACGCGCCCCGACAGGTCTACGGTCCACAGACGCGTGTCGCCGCCCGGCGTCTGGCGCGCGAACATCACGTAGCGGCCATTCGGCGCCCAGTTCGGCCCCTCCTCGAAATAGCTCGAGGACAGGATGCGCTCGCCGGAGCCGTCGGCGTTCATCACCCCGGTCGAGAACCGGCCGCCGCCCTGTTTGGTGAAGGCGATCAGATTGCCGGTCGGGCTCCAGGACGGGGCCGTATAGATGCCGCCGCCGCGCGAAATCGGCCGCTGGCCCGATCCGTCCGACCGCATGACATACAGCCGCGCCGACCCCGAACGGTCCGAGGTGAAGACGATCTGGCTGCCGTCCGGGCTGAACGACGGCGAGGTGTCGATGCCCGGGTCGCTGGTCAGGCGCGTGATCTGGCGGCTGCGCAGATCCATCACATAGACGTCGGTGTTGCCGCCCCGGATGATCGAAAACGCAATCTTGTTGCCGTCGTTGGAGAAGCGCGGCGCCAGCACCTGACCATCGAACTCGCCCAAGCTCTCGCGGCGGCCGGTCGTCAGATTATACAGGTAGATGCGGCTGTAATCCTTGCCCAGCGCCACATAGGTGATCTCGTCCGGCTGGGACAGCGAGAAGCGCGGCGACATGATCACCTCGTCGCCTTGCGTCAGATAGGTCGGGTTGAACCCGTCCTGATCGGCGATGGTCAGGCGGTTGATCCGGTTCAGCTGCGTGCCCTCCTCGGACACGAAGATCACGCGGGAATCGAAGAAGCCCGCCTCGCCGGTCATGCGCTGATAGATGACGTCGGAAATCTTGTGCGCGATCCGGCGCCATTGCTCCTGGGTCGCGGTGAACTGATAACTGACCAGCTGGCACTGGCGGTAGGGATCATAGAGGCGGAAGCCTACGTCCAGCCTCCCGTCGCCGCGCGTCGTCACCCCGCCGTACAGCACCGCCTGCGCCCCGATCTGGGTCCACTGAGGGAAGTTGGGCGCATTGGCCAGCGTCAGCCCGGTCTCGATGAAGCTGGACGGGTTCAGCGGCTCGAAGAAGCCCGACCGCTTCAGATTGGCGCTGACCACATTGGAGATGTCCGACCCGTGCGTCCCGGCGAACGGCACGACCGCGATCTGAAGCGGGCGCAGCACGCCCTGATCGATCTCGACCTCGACTGGCTGGTTCTGCTGAGGCGTCTGCGCCGCCGTCGTCAGAGGAGCCGCCATCGCGACAGCCGCCACGGAGGCCAGAAGAAGGTTCAGACGCATCAGATGCTCCCATAAGTCTCGAAGGATCGCCGCCCCTTATCGCCGGGCCGTTCGACTTTCGCCAGCTTCACGGGGAATGGGGCGACATTCGGGACAAGCGCGATCATTGATGCGTGATGCGTGATGCATTATCTTGCGTCCATGCGCACCACCCTCGCCATCGATGACGACGTGCTGAACGCCGCACGAGCCATCGCGGTCCATCAGGATCGCACGATCGGCGAAGTCGTGTCCGAACTGGCGCGACAAGCGCTGCAAAAACGGCCGACGACCGTCCGGTTTCGCGACGGTGTCCCGCTGCTGCCTGATCGGCCAGGACCAATGGTCACATTGGAAGACGTCAATGCGCTGCGCGACGAGTTGCCTTGACCTATCTGCTGGACGTCAACGTGCTGATCGCCCTTGTCGATCCGCGTCACGTCTTTCATGACACGGCCAATATCTGGTTCCAGCGTGAAGCCGTCTCGTCATGGGCGACGTGTCCGATAACTGAAAATGGCTTGGTCCGCATCGTCGGCAACAGCCGTTATCGCAACCCGGTCGGAACCCCTTTCGAAGTCATTGGCACCCTAAATCTTCTGCGTGACATGCCGGGACATGTGTTCTGGCCGGATACCCTCAGCCTGGCGGACGCCAGTGTTTTCGATGGTTCGGCGATCACGACGCCTGAGCAGGTCACAGATGCTTATCTGCTGGGGTTGGCGGTTTCGAACGGTGGGCTTTTGGCGACTTTCGACCGCCGCCTGTCGCCTCAGGCGGTCATCGGCGGGCGCGATGCGCTTCACCTTATAGCCCCGCCTCACGCCTAGCGATTGCGGCACGCCCGTTCGGTGTTGAAGGTGGGGCGATAGACACCGCCGGGGAAGCCCTGCGGCACGTCGAAGGGCGCGGTCTGGCGCAGGGCGCGCAGGGCGCCGTCGGCGGCGGCGCGATAGACGTCCGATGATTGGGCGTTGATCAGGCTGGGCCCGCGCGTGATCCGTCCATCGGCCGACAGGGTCAGCTCGACCTGGATGCGCAGCTGGTCCGCGCCGGGGATGTCGCAGGGCAGAATCCAGTTCGGATAGACCTGATTGAAGATGGCCGTGATCTGCGGCCCTGTGGCCTGGGACGCCGCGCCCGCCCCCTGCTGCCCCGTCGCCGGTCGGCCGCGATTGTTGGTCGGGCGCGTCGGTCCGGCCAGGGCGTCCAGGTCCAGGCTCGGCTCGGTGCGCTGGGGCGCGGGGCGGGCGGGTGCGGGCGTCGCCGGGCGCGGGGTCGGCTGGGCCTTGGTCGGCGGCGCCGGCGTCGGCGGCTGGGGTCGAGGCGTCGGACGCGGCGGCGTCGGCGTCGGCGTGGGCTTCGGCGTTGGCGTGGGCGTCGGGGCCGGGCGCGGCGGCGTGGGTCGCGGCGGCGTCGGGGTCGGGCGCGGCTGGGGTTGCGGCGGCGTCGGCTCGGGCGTCGGCGGCACGGGATCGGGCTGCTGCACCGGCGCGGTCGCGGCGTCGTCGGGCGAGGGTTCGGGCTGCGGATTGTCCGCCGGCGCCGCCTGGATCACCTCCTCCGAGACGATGGTCACCGGCACCGAGGCCACCAGCGGCGTCTCGTCCTCGTCCGTCTTGTGCGACACCATCACGAAGGCGAGCGCGATCACCCCGGCGTGCAGGGCGAGCGATCCGAGGATGGCGGGGCTCGGCCGACGCAAAGGATTCAGGCCTCCGGCGCCGTGTCGGTGATCAGGTTCAGCTTGGTGAAGCCCGAGGCGCTCAATCGCGCCATCACCCGCGCCACCGCCTGATAGGGGGCGCGCCCGTCGGCCCGCACGAACACCGGCCGCTCCGCCGCCTTGTCCGCGCCGCCCGCCTCGGTCTGCAGTCGCGCCGATAGCTGTTCGAACGCCGTCTCGCTGTCGCCGACGAAGATCGCGCCCTGCTGGTCGATGCTGACGGACAGGGGTTCGGACTTGATCTCGACCGCGCTGGCCTCGGTCTTGGGCAGTTCGACGGGCACGCCCACCGTCAGCAGCGGCGCCGAGATCATGAAGATGATCAGCAGCACCAGCATCACGTCCACCAGAGGCGTGACGTTGATCTCGGTCAGAGGCCCCTTACGCCCCCTGCGTCCCCGACGCCCGCCGCCGCTCGCACCACCGCCCAGGGCCATGGCTCAGACGCCCCGCTTCAGGCTGAGGTCGCTGGACGGCGGGGGCGGAGGCGGCGGAGCCGACGGGCTGCCCAGGCGGCGCGCCACGGCGGCCTGCAGATCGTCGGCGAAAGCCTCCAGCCGGCCGACGAACTTGCCCGCGTCGATCGAGAACTTGTTGTAGGCGATATAGGCCGGGATGGCCGCCGCCAGGCCGATAGCGGTGGCGAACAGGGCTTCCGCGATGGCCGGCGCCACCGTCGTCAGATTGGTGTTGCCCGCCGCCGCGATCCGCCCGAACGCATTCATGATGCCCCACACGGTGCCGAACAGGCCGATGAAGGGCGAGGCCGTGGCCACCACCGACAGCACGCCCAGGCCATTCTCGATCCGCTGGCCCTCGCGCGAGATCAGGCTGTTCATCGCCTTGTCGATCCGCACCAGCAGCAGGTCGCCCTGATGCTCGTTCAACGCCCCGCGCTGACGCGCCTCGCGCCAGTCCGACAGGGCGATCACCAGCATGCGCGGCAGGGCGTGGTCCGGCTCGGGTCCGGCCTGGGACGCCACCTCTTCCAGCGACCGGCCGGACTGAACCGACTTTTCGAAGTCGTCGGCGCGCTTATTCAGCGCCGTGAACCGAACCGCCTTGTCGATGATGATCGTCCACGACCAGATCGAGGCCGCCGCCAGCCCGATCATCACGCTCTTGACCACCCAGTCGGCGGTCAGGAACAGCTCGACCGGGTTCATCATCGCGGCGTCGACAGGCGTGGTCATTCAGGCGCTCCGGGCGGAATCGAGATCGTCACGTTCCCTCTTCGACCGAGCGGACGTGACCATTGTGTGGCGTCCGGCCCGTTTAGCCCCGACCCGTCCGCCCGTCATCTGACAGGCGCGTCATAAGGGTTAACGGCAGGTTACTCGGACGCCGTCCGCCGCGCATTCGGATCGACCGCAACAGAGACCGGGGCGCCGACGCTGATGATGACGCCCTCGTGGCCTTCCTTGGCGATGGAATAGGTGGCGGCGTCCTTCAGCAGTTGCTCCTCGCACTGGCGATCGCCCGACCGGCCCAGTTCAGCGCAGCCGCGCTTGGCCGCATCGGTCCAGCCCAGGACCCGGCGCGTCGCCGCCTCGGCCCGCTTGATCGCCGCCTCGTCTTCTGCAGCAGCCTGGGCGATCAGGGCCTGGCGCGCGCCCTGCTGATATTGCAGCTCGGCCTGGCCCGCCATCTTGCGCTCCCAGACCTTGTAATAGGGACAGCCTGCCAGCCCGCCGCCGACCAGCAGCACGAACAGCAGGATCGTGACGATCACCGCGCTGGCGGACATCTTGTAGGTTTCTGCGGCCATGACGTTATCCCCCTCGTTGGCGCGATTTTAGTCGGCGGCCCCGCCGGCCGCCAGCCACGGCGTGACCTTCTCGACCAGACCCTTCGACGGCCGTCGCGGCCGCCCGTCCAGATGGATGCATACCGCCGTCACCTCGGCCCGGCACAACACCTCGCCGGCCCGCTCCACGCTCTGGCAGATGATCAGCCGCACGCCCTTCACCTGCTCGTAGACGGTGCGCACCACCAGGGCGTCGTCGATCCGCGCCGGTTTCAGATATTTGATGTTCAACTCCGACACCACGAAGGCCAACGGCTCGGCTTCCTCCAGAAGATCGGCGTGCCCCACCCCGATGGCGCGCAGGAAATCGGACCGCCCTCGCTCGAAATAGCGCACATAGTTGGCGTGATAGACCAGGCCGGTGAAATCTGTGTCCTCGTAATAGACGCGCACCGGCAACAGGTGATCGCGCCCCTCGAAACGGCCGGCGGTGGGTTGGTCGGAGATTGCGGTCACTGAAACCTCGTGCGTCGTGCAGTCGCCATAGCCAGTCCGATCGCGACAAGCCATCCGATCACGGGCGAAGCGCCATATCCCACCACCGGCGCCGGATAGGCGCCCAGCAGATTGGCCGCCGACAGACCGATCCAGAACCCGGCCATGGCCAATCCGACTGAGGCTCCGACGCCTTGCGCGCGCCATCCCATCCAAAGCAGCGGGGCCGACAGCAGGATCAGAGCCATCACCGCCGCCACACCGAGGACCGGCGCCACCGCCCAGACGATCGGCACGACATCCTCGACATAGGGAACGCGCGGCAGGGCCTGCGAACGCGTCAGGCTCCAGAGCGCCAAAATCCAGGACAGGGCCGCCAGCGGCGCCAGCGTCTTCCACGACCCTCTCGCCGCCGTCAGCAATCCGGTCGTTCCCACCGCGAAGGCCAGGCTGGCGGCTCCGTCGAAGCCGAGACCGAACGTCAGGATCGTCAGGGCCGCGACGCCTGCCGTCCACATATCGTCTGCATCCTGCGCCACGAGCCAGAGCAGCGGCGCGCCCAGCAGCGAAGCGGGATGAATCAGAACCGGCCCCAGCGCCAGCCAGCGATGCGCGCCCTGCATCTCCACGCCCATCGTCAGCATCAGGAGGGCGACGACCAGGATCGCCGCCGCCAAGATCAACCTCGGACCCCGGCCCGGCCGCGCCGTCCGCGACGCCGCCCACAGCGCCACGGCCCCGATCAGAAACGCCGCGCCCTGGACCACGACCGACGCCGTCCCCGCCCCGGCCGCCCGGACCGCCAGCAGGCTGATCGCCGCCGTCGCCATTATCTGTGCGATCAGGGCGAGTGCTGGCCCATTCAACCGACGACGGATCACGGCCGGCGGTTCGGCGCGGCCATGAAGCCGGGGCAGTAGCTTTGGCGCATTTCGCGGAACTCGGTCGGGAGGGGGTCGTCGCTGAACAGGATGCGGTTGGGGATGGAAACGAAGCCCACCGCCGGCCCGCCGGCGGCGCGCCCGACATAGCCGCATACCGATCGCCTTTGCCCGTTCTCGGCGTAGCGCAGCTCGGCGCCGCGCCCCGCCTGGGTGCGGATCTGGCGCATCACCCGCGCATCGGCCGCCTCGGGCGACGGGGTATTCGAGGGCTGCATCAGCACCCAGACGCCGACCGCGCACAAGGCCAGAACCAGCGCCGCCGCGATCATCACACGCTGCTGAAGCGGGCTGCGATGGCGCATCACCCTCATGCGGCGGGCGCTTCCAGGGTGAAGTCCAGCGGCGTGTCGGCGGCGGGCAGGCAGGTCCGATCCACCGGCTTGGACGGATCACGCAGGAAGTCGCGCGCCATCTTGCGCGTGCAGGGGCTGGCGTTGATGACGCCGTGGGTCGCGTTGGTCACGATCACCACCTGGCTGTTCGCATAGCCCCTGGCGGCCGCCTCGGTCAGCGGCGGCGGGCAGCCCGGATCGATCTCGGCGGCGACGAACAGGGTCGGGATGTCGGTCTGGACCGGCAGGTTTTCGATCGGCAGCGCCGGCCGTTCACCCACCGCAGCGCAGACGTCGAACAGCCGCGACAGCGACGGAACCAGCACCTCGGCGACCGGATCACCGGCCGCCCCGGCCGCCAGCCGCGCCTTGGACTCGAACGGCAGCTCTTCCTTGCACAGATGGGCCATGTGCTGGCCCTCGAAATAATAGGTGCGGTCCTCTGCGATCTCCGCGACCGGCGTCAGGTCGCCGGCGATGATCTTGTCCAGATCGACCGGCAGGCTGCGCACGCCCGTCGCGCTATAGGTCGTGTCCATCAGGAAGGCCGACAGGTCGTCGACGTTGAAGGTGCGCCCATCCTTGCCCGTCACCGGACCGGCCAGCCATTTGCGCGCCTCGGCCTCGAACCGCGCCTGAAGGTCCGGATGCTGCGCCGCGCAGGCCGCCTGGGCCGCGCATTTGGCCAGGATGATCCTCACCGCCGCCGAGACCTGTTCGGGCGTGCCGACGGCCCAGCTGCCCTCGGGCGGCCAGGGGCTGTCCATCACGGCGGCGCGCACGATCTGGGGCTGGTGGGTGATCACCGCCGCCTCGATGCGCGGCCCGTACGATCCGCCCCACAGGTCGATCTTGGCCAGACCCAGGGCCTGGGCCATGTCCTTCACATCGTCGGCGATGGCGGCGGCGTTGTACTGGTTCAGGTCGATCCCTTGCGCCTGATAGCCCTTCAGACAGGCGATCAGCCCGTCGCGATCCTTGTCGGACGGCGGCCCCGCATCGGTCAGTTCGACGCCCGGACAGTCCATCGACGGGTTGCTCGCCCCGCCGCCCCGCTGGTCGAACAGGATGACGTCCTGATCCACCGCAAAGGCTTCCGGGTTGCGACGCAGCGCCGCCAGCATCCGCCCCGCCCCAGGCGTCAGGGCCCCGCCCGGCCCGCCGTGGAACATCACCATCGGCGGCAGCGCCTGGCCCGAGGCGTCCTTGTACGGCGCGCTGGCCTTGAAGATGACCACCGCGATGTCGATGCGCCGGTCGCTGACCGAGCCGTCGCGCGCCTCGTCCACGGTCAGGGTCCCGCACCGCACCTCGCGCAGCCCTGTCGGCCAATCACTGGGACAGGCCTTGTCGGTGAAGACGGGGGCCGCCGCTCGCGCAGGCGGCGCCAGACCGATCAGGCCGGCCGCAAACGCCATCACGGCCAGGGTGCGCAGGATCATGGGACGAAGGCTCCGGTTCGCCCCCAGCAAACCCCCGCCCGCCCCGCTTGGCAACGCCTATTCGAACAGGTCGCCCGGCACCGGTCCGGCGGCGGGTTGCGCCGGCGCGCTGAGGCCGAGATGCGCATAGGCCTTGGCGCAGGCCATGCGGCCGCGCGGGGTGCGCATGATGAAGCCCTGTTGCAGCAGATAGGGTTCGATCACGTCCTCGACCGCGTCGCGCGCCTCGGCGATGGCGGCCGCCAGGGTGTCCATCCCGACCGGCCCGCCGCCATAGTTCTCGATCAACGCCTTCAGGAAGCGCCGGTCCAGGCTGTCCAGCCCGGCCTCGTCCACCTCCAGTCGCGCCAGCGCCCGCGCCGCCACCAGCTTGGAGATCGTCTCCGCCCCTTCGGCCGAGGCGAAATCCCGCACCCGGCGCAGCAGGCGCCCGGCGATGCGCGGCGTGCCCCGCGCCCGCGACGCGATCTCGCGCGCGCCCGCCTCGTCGATGGCTGCGCCCATCTTGCGCGCCGTGCCGCGCACCACCGCCGTCAGTTCGTCGGGGGTGTAGAACTCCAGTCGCAGCGGAATGCCGAACCGGTCCCTGAGCGGCGTAGCCAACAGGCCCGCCCGCGTCGTCGCCCCCACCAGGGTGAACGGCGCCAGGTCGATCCGCACCGAACGCGCCGACGGCCCCTCGCCGATGATCAGGTCCAGCACATGATCCTCCATGGCCGGATACAGGATCTCCTCGACCTGAGGGCTTAAGCGATGGATCTCGTCGATGAACAGGACGTCGCGCGGCTCGAGGTTGGTCAGGATCGCCGCCAGGTCGCCCGCCTTGGCCAGGATCGGCCCGGAGGTCGCCCGGAACCCCACGCCCAGCTCGCGCGACACGATCTGCGCCAGCGTCGTCTTGCCCAGTCCCGGCGGTCCGAACAGCAGCACATGGTCCAGCGCCTCGGCCCGCCCGCGCGCCGCATCGATGAAGACCTTCAGATTGCCCTTGGCTTGGGACTGGCCGACGAACTCCGACAACGTCTGCGGCCGCAGCGCGCGATCGAAGGATTCGCCGGTCTCGGCCTCGGGGGAGATGACGCGGGTCATACGGAAATCCAGACGTGAGTCGTGAATCGTGACGCGTAAATCATGTCCGTGAGAGACTTCGCGCTCGACTCACGAATCACGACTCCCCCATCACGCCCCCTCACCGCCCCAACTCCTGCAGCGCCGCGCGGATCACCGCCGACAGCTCCGCCTCTTCGCCCAGACGGATCAAAGCCTGATCCACGGCCCGGCGCGCATTGACCTCGGCGACGCCCAGTCCAAGCAGGGCCGACACGGCCTCGCCGGTGATGGACGGAACGGGCGGTGCGATCTCGACGTGCATGCCAGGTGCGACAGGCGCAAAACTGACGTCACCCAAGGGCTTGCCCTTCAGCTCGGTCACGATCCGCAGCGCCAGCTTCGGTCCCACCCCGTTGGCCCGCGCCACCGCCGCCTTGTCCTCGCGCGCCACCGCCGACGCCAGTTCGCCAGGCGGCAGAACGTCCAGCACCGCCAGCGCCGCCTTGGGCCCCACGCCCTGAATGGCCAGCAGGGTCGTGAAGGCCCGCCGCTCGTCGCGCGTCAGAAATCCATACAGGCGCGGCCCCGCATCCTCGCTCCACTGGGAATGGACATGCACCGTCGCCTCGTCGCCCGGCGCCGGCAGTCGCCCCAGCGTCCGCGCCCCGCACGACACGACATAGCCCACGCCGGCGCAGTCGATCAGGCATTCCGCCTCGCCGACCTCGGCCAGCACGCCTCTCAACCGCCCGATCACGCCGCCCCCCGGTGCATCGCTTCCAGCAGGGACCGCTTCCTGAGCTGCGCATGGGTGATCGCAACCGCCAGGGCGTCGGCCGCATCCGCCTTCACGTCGCCCGCGGTCGGCAGCAGCCGTTTGACCATGAAGGCGATCTGGCTCTTGTCCGCATGGCCTGCGCCCACCACCGCCTTTTTGATCAGGTTCGGCGAATATTCCGCCACCGTCAGGCCCGCCTTGGCCGGCGCCAGCATCACCGCCGCCCGCGCATGACCCAGCTTCAGCGTCGAGGACGGGTTCACATTGACGAACACTTCTTCCACCGCCGCCTCCTCGCAGCCGTGGTCGGCGCAGATCGTTCCCAGCGCCTCGAAAAGATGCAGCAGACGCTCGCTGAACGGCGCGGTCTCGGGCGGGGCCACCACCCCGTGCGCCACCCACCTCAGGCGCGCGCCATCCGACACGACGACCCCCCAGCCGGTGCGTCGCAGACCGGGGTCCAGGCCGATGATTCTGACAGGTTCGTTCGCCATCCGTTCCCCTCATGCCGCAAAGAGGGTTATCGGGCAATGAACGGTTTCAGTCGTCGCGCGGGTCCAGGCTGTAGGCGACCACGCCCGGTATGGCGCACAGCTGTTCCGCCAGCCGCTTCAGCTGGCTTTCCTCGGCAGCCTTCAATCGCCAAGTCCGTCGAACGGTCTGTCCATCGATCAGCTCGAACCGGTCGTGTCGCGCGTCCGCATCGATGGCTTTCAGCGCCGCCTCGATCGCCGGCTCCGGAGACGCCTCGCGCCGTTCCCAGCACACTTCTGCGTCCACCACCGTGCGCGCCGGCAAACGCCCATTGATCAGCCTCAAGCCGATCAGAATCAGCGCCGTGACCGCCGTCGCCGCCGTCCCCAGCGCATAGAGGCCTGCCCCGAACAGAATGCCGATCGCCGAGTTGATCCACAGCGACGCCGCCGTGGTCAGCCCGTGGATCGAAAACCCGGTGCGGAAGATCACGCCTGCGCACAAGAACCCGATCCCCGTCAGCACGCCGTGCGCCATCCGCGTCGGGTCTGTGACGATGTTCTCGTCGGGCAGGGCGCGGAACGCCCAGTCCGCCTGCGACATGGCCGCCAGCATCAGCAGGGCCGACGCCAGGCTCACCAAGATGTGCGTTCTCAGGCCCGCCGCCCGGCCCCGCCATTCGCGCTCGAAGCCGATGACCCCGCCCGCGATCACCGCGCCGAGGATCGGCAGGACGGCGCCTTCCAGACTACCCAGATTCATCCGCGCTCAACGACGGGCCGACCGCGGATGTTCCTTGGACGGACGATGCTGCGACATCGTGGTCGCAGCGGCCGCCTCAGCCGTGCTTTTCGATATAGGTCTCGGGGTCTTTGTTCACCGGCTTGACGCCGGTGATGTACTCGGCCTCGAAGGCGGCGAACTTCACCGCCAGCTCATGGCGCGTCTCGACATCGGCGTTCATGCGGAAGTCGGTCAGCCCCTGCCGCTCTTCCTCGCCCATGTGTTTGGAGTTGACGACGTTCGCCTCGCCCACGGCGTCGAACCAGGCCTTGGTGCCGACCTTGTGCTTTTCGACAGCCTTGACGGCATCGCGCAGCTTGTTGTGGTCCTCGATGGCGTCCTCGGTCTCGCCCTCGACCGTGCCGTCCTCGGCGTCATTGGCGCCCTCGCCCTGCTTCAGCAGCTCGGGATAGAAGAACCGCTCCTCGGCCTCGGCGTGCACATCCAGGAACGCCGACAACCGCGACCAGACGGCGCTCAGCGCATCGGTGTCCTTGGGGTCGATCTGTTCGATGATCGCAAACAGCCGACGCTGTTCGGCATGGTCGTCGAGGATCAGCTGGGTGATGTCCATTGGGGGCTCCAGGCGTAACGGTGAAGCCTCGTTACGCCCGGCGCACGGCCCGGTTCCGTGCGAACGACTCGCGCCCTATTTCGGCTGATGTTCCCGCTGCGGCTCGTCGCCAAGAACCGCAGTTGCGGCGGCGATCAAATCGTTCAGCTCGCCGTGCACAATCGCCCAAACGCGGCTTTCCGCGACGTTCTGATAGACGTGCCGGAAGACGTTGCCGGAATCCTCGATCTGCCGCCAACGGATGTTGGGATGGTCCGACTGTTGCGCGCCCCGAAGACGCCGCGCGGCTTCCGATACGATCTCAAGACACCGCGTGACCGCATAGAAGGTCTTGCGATCCGCCGCGAATTCGGCGGCGGTCAGGGTCTCGCAGAAGCTCTGCGCCAAAAGGCAGTTGTCCAGAATTGCACGCCAAGCCAGCCGCTCTTTGCGATCCGGTTCAGAAGGCAAAGATCGCCTCGCGCTCGGCCTCGCGACGCACGGGTTCGATCAGCATCTCGCGATCTGACACATCCGCGCGCCCGGCGAACAAGTCGCCAATGAACTGGGTGATGCCGACATAGTCGTACAGGTTCACCTCAGCTGCCGGGTCGATCTCGACCATGATGTCCAGATCGCTGTCGGGCCGTGCCTCGCCCCGCGCGACCGATCCGAACAGGGCGGCATGCGTGACGCCCTGACGACGCAACTCCCCCTCGTGCTCGCGCAGGACGGCAATGACGGCGGCGCTGTTCATGCCGCCAGTCTAGCGCGAAGACCGCTCCGACGCGAGAGCGCCGAAATCAGCCCGCGTACTTGGCCGCGTCCTCGTCGGAGATGTCCTCGTTCGAATAGACCGCCGAGACGTCGTCCTCGGCGTCCAGCGCGTCCAGCAGCTTGAACAGGGTGCCGACGGCCTCGCCCGTCACCGGCACTTCGGACTGCGGCTTCCAGACGATGGCGGTGGACTTGGGATCGCCCAGCACCTTGGACATGGCCTCGGCGACGTCGTTCAGGTCCTCGAAGGCGGTCCAGATCGTGTGGCCCGGCGCGTCCTCATAGATGTCGGGTTTGACCAGATCGCTCTCGACGTCCTGGGCGCCGGCCTCGATGGCGGCTTCCATCACGGCGTCTTCCGAACCGGCCTCTGCGGCGTAGGTGATCTTGCCCACCTTGTCCCACATGAAGGCGACCGAGTTCATCTCACTCAGCGCGCCGCCGTTCTTCTTGAAGGCCGCGCCGATGTTGGACGCCGCGCGATTGCGGTTGTCGGTCAAGGCCTCGACGATGATGCCCACGCCGCCCGGACCCCGGCCCTCGTAGCGGACCTCTTCCATCGTATCGACGTCGCCGCCGGCGGCCTTGTTGATGGCGCGCTGGATCACGTCCTTGGGCAGGCTTTCGGCCTTGGCGTTGTTGACCGCCAGGCGCAGGCGCGGGTTCGCCGCCGGATCCGGCAGGCCCGACTTGGCCGCCACGGTGATGTCGCGCGACAGTTTGGAGAACAGCTTGGAGCGCTGCGCATCGGCGCGCCCCTTGCGGTGCATGATGTTCTTGAATTTCGAGTGGCCGGCCATGGGATCGTCTTTGAGCGTTCTGAACCTGAGCCGCGCCTCCTAAACGAAGAGCGGCATCCTGTCACGATACGCCGATCGGGGGCGACAGGGGTGGAACCTGTACCGTTTGGGCGTATTGATCCGGACAAGACAGACGGAGCGTAAAGTCATGACCGCAGACGACACCATCTATGAAGCCGAGGGCTATATGGACGACGACCTGCGCGAGGCCGACATCGTCGAGTGGTACGAAGCCCGCCCGGTCACCGTCTCCACCGCCGTCGCCACCGGCGCCATCGTCACCGCCTTCACCCTGGGCGCCCTGACCGCCGTCGGCGCCCTGTTCCTGATCGGCCGTCTGGACGATTAAGGCGCTAGACGCTCAGGCGTAAGGCCAGGGCCGCCAGGGCGACGCCCAGGACAGGCAAGGTGAGCACCACGCCCACCTTGAAATAATAGCCCCAACCGATCTTCACGCCCTTTCGCGCCAGGACGTGCAGCCACAGCAATGTGGCCAGCGAACCGATCGGCGTCATCTTCGGCCCCAGGTCGCTGCCGATGACATTGGCGTAGATCATCGCTTCTCGGGCCGCGCCGGTGGCGCCCGAGGCGTCGATCGACAGGGCGCCGATCAGGACCGTCGGCATATTGTTGGCGATGGCCGACAGGAAGGCCGTCAGGAACCCGGTTCCGAAGGCCGCGCCCCAGACCCCGCCCTGCGCGAATCCGTCCAGCAGGCCCGCGATCTGGCCTGTCAGGCCGGCGTTGCCCAGTCCATAGACGACCAGATACATCCCCAGTGAGAAGATCACGACCTGCCACGGCGCCTCGCGCAGCACCTTCGTCGTGCTGATGACCGCGCCGCGGCCCGCCACGACCAACAGGACGACCGCCCCCGTCGCGGCGACGGCGGACACCGGCACCCCTCGCGGCTCCAGCACGAAGAAGCCGATCAGCAGAAACGCCAGGATGATCCAGCCCCACAGGAAGGTCGCCCGGTCCTTGATCGCGCTGGACGGCGTGGCCAGGCGCTCCACGTCATAGGCCTTGGGAATATCGCGCCCGAACACCACAAACAGCACCATCAGCGTCGCCGCGATGCTCGCCAGGTTCACCGGCGCCATGACCGCCGCATAGCGGTCGAAGCCGATGTCGAAGAAGTCGGCCGAGACGATATTGACCAGGTTGGACACCACCAGCGGCAGGCTGGCCGCATCCGCGATGAAGCCCGCCGCCATGACGAAGGCCAGCGTCGCCTTGGGGCCATAGCCGAGTGCCAGCAGCATGGCGATGACGATCGGCGTCAGGATCAGCGCCGCCCCGTCGTTGGCGAAGACCGCCGACACCGCCGCGCCCAGCAGGACGAACAGGACGAACAGCCGGCGCCCATGGCCGCCCCCCCATCGCCCGACATGCAGCGCCGCCCATTCGAAGAAGCCGGCCTCGTCCAGCAACAGGCTGATTATGATGATCGCGACGAAGGTCGCCGTGGCGTTCCAGACGATGTCCCAGACCACGGGGATGTCGGCCAGGGTGACGACACCCAGCAACAGCGCCGCCGCCGCACCGCCCATCGCGCTCCAGCCGATCTGCAGGCCCTTCGGCTGCCAGATCACCAGGGTGATGGTGACCGCGAAGATCAGAAAGGCGACGATCATGGGCGGCTCCATCCCGGTCGACCGACGACCGCAGCGCCCCCTCTAGCTTGCACGACATCATATTTCCAGTATCTTGGAATAATGGAATCCGAACCCGCCATTCTCGCGCTCGCCGCCCTGGCGCAATCCACGCGACTGGACGCCTTCCGGCTGCTGGTCCGCCATGCGCCGGACGGCCTGCCGGCCGGAGAGATCGCCGATCGGCTCGCCGTTCCGACCAATACGATGTCGGCGCATCTGGGCGTGCTGTCGCGCGCCGGACTGATCGCGTCCCAGAGGCGCAGCCGGTCGATCATCTACCGCGCCGATCTGGATCGACTGGGAGAGGTCGTGCTGTTCCTCCTCAAGGACTGCTGCCAGGGCCGCGCCGAGCTTTGCCAACCCTTGCTGGCCGAACTGGCCCCCTGCTGCGACTGAGGCCAATGGACGTCGTCATCTATCACAACCCCGCCTGCGGCACGTCGCGCAACACCCTGGCCCTGATCCGCCACGTCGGGATCGAACCGCATGTGATCGAGTATCTGAAGACCCCGCCCAGCCGCGCGCTGGTGGCCCAACTGGTCGAACGGATGGGCGGATCGTTGCGCGATATCCTGCGCGAAAAGGGCACGCCCTACGCCGACCTCGGCCTGGACGACACAAGCCTGTCGGACGAACAGCTGCTGGACGCCATCGCGGCGCACCCGATCCTGATGAACCGCCCCATCGTCGTCTCCCCCCTGGGCGTCAAACTGTGCCGCCCGTCCGAGGCGGTGCTGGACCTGCTGCCTCAAGAGGGACTGAAGCCCTTCACCAAGGAAGACGGCGAGGTCGTCGTCGACGCCGACGGACGCCGCGTGATCGGATGAGCCGCCTTCGCGCCCTGCCTGATCCCGACCATCTGCCGGCGCTCGATCCGGCCTATCTTTCGGATACGCCCGCACAGGGCCTGGGTCCGGGCGATCCCGCGCCGCGCATCCTGCTGCTCTACGGCTCCCTGCGCGAGCGGTCCTTCTCGCGCCTGTGCGTCGAGGAGGCGGCGCGGCTGCTGCAGGTCATGGGGTGCGAGACGCGCATCTTCGATCCGTCCGACCTGCCCCTGACCGATCAGGTCGCGGGCGACGACCATCCGGCCGTCCACGCCCTGCGCGAGCACGCCATGTGGTCCGAAGGCATGGTCTGGTGCAGCCCGGAACGCCATGGCCAGATCTCGGCGATCATGAAGCTTCAGATCGACCACCTGCCGCTGAACATGGGCGGGATGCGACCGACGCAGGGGCGCACCCTGGCGGTGATGCAGGTCTCGGGCGGGTCCCAGAGCTTCAACGCCGTCAACACCCTGCGCCTGCTCGGCCGCTGGATGCGGATGATCACCATCCCCAACCAATCCAGCGTCGCCAAGGCCTTCATGGAGTTCGACGACGCAGGCCGCATGAAGCCGTCGGCCTATTACGACCGGATCGTCGACGTGATGGAGGAGTTGGTGCGATTCACGGTCCTCACCCGGCCCCATGCCGCGCAGCTCGTGGATCGCTACTCCGAGCGAAAGGCGCAAGGTGCGCCGATCGATCCGTCCAAGGACCTGTCCGCCATCGCCGTCAGGCCCTAGCCCTCACCCCGCGCGAAGGTTCTCCACCACGCTCCTCAGCCGCGCCGGCAACGGCTTGGGCCGGCGGGTTTCGGCGTCGACATAGACGTGGACGAAATGGCCGATGGCGGCGGGGACGTCGACG
This sequence comes from Brevundimonas fontaquae, assembly GCF_017086445.1. Lineage (NCBI taxonomy): Bacteria > Pseudomonadati > Pseudomonadota > Alphaproteobacteria > Caulobacterales > Caulobacteraceae > Brevundimonas > Brevundimonas fontaquae. Next base: position 3,233,962 of record NZ_CP070968.1, read on the forward strand.
CTGCGCTTGAAGACCGCAAAACCGTAGGTGACGCTGGAGGTGCCGATCGCATCGACCTTGATCCCGACCTCGATCACATCGGGGAACTTCAGCGACGAGGTGTAGCGACAGCCCGAATCCACCACCAGGCCGATCGATTCCGTCAGCGCATTGGCGATCAGCAGATGGGCGTTCACCGCCGAATCGACGAACTCATAGAATTTGGCGTTGTTGATATGGCCGTACTGATCGTTGTCGGCCCAGCGGGTGGAGACCATGTGAAAGGCCTTGTAGGTCGCCCGTTGCGCCAGCGCGCCCTCGTCTCGTTTCGGCATCGTCGTCTCCCTCGGCGACGCGAACCGTCGCTCTCGATCCCGACGCTCTAGCTTGGACGACGTTAGGTCAAGCGACTATCGGTAACAGTCTGATCACGAACGCGCTCAAGAAGCGGCCGACCGCGTCGGCGGCGTTAGCACAAGAATGAGCTTGACCATGACCCTGACGACCCGCGCCGCCGTCCTGTCTGACAGGGGCGCCGCCCGCCCCTACGCCGACAGCCGCCCCCTGTCGGTCCAGACCGTGACGCTGGACCCGCCCGGCCCCGGCGAGGTCCTGGTCGCGATCAAGGCGGCGGGCCTGTGCCACTCGGACCTGTCGGTCATCAACGGCGACCGGCCCCGTCCCCTGCCCATGGCCCTGGGGCACGAGGCGGCGGGCGTGGTGGAGGCGCTGGGGGACGGCGTCATCGATCTGGCCATCGGCGATCACGTCGTCATGGTCTTCATGCCGTCGTGCGGCCACTGCAATCCGTGCGCCGGCGGCCGTCCCGCCCTGTGCGAGCCCGGCGCCGCCGCGAACGGCCGGGGCGAGCTTCTGTCCGGCGCCCGGCGCGTCTTCCGCGAGGGCGAGCCCGTCAACCACCACCTGGGCTGCTCCGCCTTCGCCGAGCGGGCCGTCGTCTCGCGCCGCTCCCTGGTCAAGATCGATCCCGACCTGTCCTTCGAGGAGGCGGCCCTGTTCGGCTGCGCCGTCCTGACCGGCGTCGGGGCCGTGGTGAACACCGCCGGCGTCAAGGCGGGCCAGAGCGTCGTCGTCATCGGCCTGGGCGGCGTGGGCCTGGCCAGCGTGCTGGGCGCCCTGGCTTCGGGCGCCAGCCCCGTCGTCGCCGTCGACCTGTCCGAGGACAAGCTGGCCCTGGCCCGCACCCTTGGCGCGGTCGAGACCGTCAACGCCGCCGACCCCGATGCGGTCGATCAGGTCCGCGCCCTGACGAACGGCGGCGCCGACTTCGCCTTCGAAATGGCCGGCTCGGTCCGGGCGCTGGAGGCGGCGTGGAAGATGACCCGGCGCGGCGGAACCACCGTCACCGCCGGCCTGCCGCCGCCCGATGCGGCCCTTGCCGTCAATGTCGTCTCCCTGGTCGGCGAGGAGCGCACGCTGAAGGGTTCCTACATCGGAACCTGCGTCCCCAGCCGCGACATCCCCCGCTACGTCGCCCTGTATCGCCAGGGCCGCCTGCCGGTGGATCGCCTGATGAGCGGCGTCATTCCCCTGGACGACATCAACGCCGGCTTCGACCGCCTGCACGCCGGCGAGGTGGTGCGGCTGATCGTCAGACCCTGACGACACTGTAATCCTGCCGCCCGGTTTCGGCCGCAAATCCGCAGACCAATGTCCGCTCAAGCTTCAGCGGAGATCACCCATGCGCCCGTCTCGCCTGTCCTGCGCCGCCGCGATGTCGGCCATCGCCCTCGCCTTCGCCGTCCCGGCCCTGGCGCAGGAGACCTCGCCGCAAAACAACGCGGAAATGGCCGCCATCTTCGCCGCCGACCAGGCCGTGCGTCAGAATCTGGCGCCCGACTTCTTCAAGGATCGCGCGCGCATGACCGAAATGATCACGGGCGACGCCGCGCGCCGGGTCCAGACGCGCGCCCTGCTGGACGCCGGGGCGCTCCAGACCGGCGAGGACTACCGCGCCGCCGCCTTTGTCTTCCAGCACGGCTCCACGCCCGAGGATTATCTGCTGGCCCATAGCCTGGCCGTCGCCGCCGTCGCCAAGGGCTCGCCCGAAGGCGCCTGGATCGCCGCCGCCACCCTCGACCGCTATCTGCAGATGACCGAAAAGCCGCAAATCTACGGCACCCAGACCCGCAAAACCCGCGACGCCCCGGCCACCCTCGATCCCTACGACCGCGCCCTGATCCCCGACAGCCTGCGCACCGTCTTCGGCGTCCCGCCCCAGTCGGAACAGGACGCCCGTCTAGCGGCCGTCAACGCCGCGGCGGAGGCCGCGGCGTCCAAGCCCTGATCGCTCAGTTCGCGGCTGGCTTCGGCGGGGCGTTCTTCACATACTGGTCCAGCCAGCGGGTCATCTCCCACAGGGTGTGGCCCACGGATTCCCGCGCGCGGTATCCATGCGCCTCCAGCGGCAGGGTGACGTAACGCGCCGTCGCCCCCAGCCCCTTCAGCGCCGCATAGAAGCGCTCGGACTGCACCGGGAAGGTGCCCGAGTTGTCGTCCGCCTCGCCGTGGATCAGCAGGATCGGCTCGTTCAGCTTGTTCGCATAGGTGAAGGGCGACATCTCGGTATAGATCTCGGTCGCCTCCCAATAGTTGCGCTGCTCGGACTGGAAGCCGAACGGCGTCAGGGTGCGGTTATAGGCCCCCGACCGCGCGATCCCGGTGCGGAACAGATCGCTGTGCGCCAGCAGGTTCGCGGTCATGAAGGCGCCGTAGCTGTGGCCGCCGACCGCGATCCGGTCGCGGTCCGCCACGCCCATGCCGACCACGGCGTCGACCGCGGCCTTCGCATCGGCGACCAGCTGCTCGACATAGGTGTCGTTCGGCTCGGCCCCGTCCTTGCCGATGATGGGCATGGAGGGGTTGTCGAAGATCGCGTAGCCCTGCGTCAGCAGGAACAGGTGGCTGGACCCGCCGGGCCGCACAAAGCGGTTCTGCACGTCCACCGTCTGGCCCGCCACCGCCGCATCGGTGAACTCGGCCGGATAGGCCCACATCAGCAGCGGCAGCGGCCCGTCGCGATCCTTGTCGTAGCCGGCCGGCAGATACAGCGTCCCCGACAGTTTGACCCCGTCGGCCCGCTCATAGGTCACCAGCTGCCGCGTCGCCTCGGCCAGCTGCGGCGCCGGATCGGGGAAGTTGGTCAGCCGCGTCGTCTGGCCCGTCGTCAGATCACGGATCTGCAGGTTGGGCGGATCCAGCCGCGTCTCGCGCTGCGTCACCACCCGCTTGCCGTCCGCATCCAGGAAGCCGACCACGGCCTCGTAGTCCGTATTGGCCGAGGTCCACAGCCGTTCGCTGCGTCCCGTCGCCGGGTCCATCGCGGCCAGGAACGGGAACTCGCCCTGCGGCGTGGCGCCGGCGCCTGACATCAGGATGCGCCCCTGCGGATCGAAGCGGATCACCGACCGGCCCTGCGCATTCGGCTGGGTCACCGGCTGGCCCGGATTGTCGTAGCGCGCCTGATAGTTCCGCTCCAGCAGCACCCGGCCCTCGCCCGGATTGGACGGATCCACCACGAAGCGCGTCTCATGCCGGGTGTTGAACCAGCGACTATTGACGATGGCCAGGTCGTCCCGGCCCCAGACGACGCCGCCAAACCGTTCCTTCAGGTCGATCAGCTTCACGGGCTCGGCCGTGAACGGCGCGGCCTGCATGAAGACCCGGTCCCGGAACTCGGCCGCCTTGCGGATGTCCCCGCCGTCCAGCGCCTCCACCCAGGTCAGGGTCGCCGGCGCATCGGCCCGCCATTCGACCGAGCGCGGCCCCGGCGCCACGGCGTCGAAGGCGGTCGGCACATCGTCCCTCAGCGGCAGGTCGGCGACCGTGCGCACCACGCGACCGTTCATATCCGTCACCACGATCTCAGTCGGGAACAGGTCGTCCGGCACGACATAGCTATACGGCCGCTTGGCGATCTCATGCAGGATGTATTTGCCGTCCGGCGACACCGAACTGTCCAGATAGACCGCCGGCGCCCCGATCGTCCGTGCACGGCCGTTCAGCGGAACCAGGGTCAGCTGCGATGTGAAATAATGGTCGAACAGGGCCTCGTCGCCGGGGTTCGACAACAGGTCCTGATAGGTCCGCACCGGCGCGACCCGCCCGGCCGTCTCCTCGATGTTCGGCCCCGTGGGTGCGGCCGTCACGTCCGGCGCCGGACCGCGCCCCGCCGGGACCGCCTCGACCAGCAGGCCCGAACTGTCGGGCAGCCACTCATAACCCGTCCCGCCCGTCATATTGACCACCGGATCGGTCAGCTTCCTCGCCCGCGCCGAGGCCACGTCCACCACCCACAGCTCCAGCCCCGTCGGCCGGTCCAGCACGAAGGCCAGCGACTTGGCGTCCGGCGAGAACCGCGGCGCCGTGAACCGCGCGCCATCGGGCAAGGCCACGACGCGAGGTTGCCCCCCATCCACCGCCTGCAGGCTCAGACCCGTCAGCCACGCCACCCGGCTTTCGGCCGCGCCATTATTCCTCGGATTGATCCGCGTCCCCGCCAGCCGCAGCATCGGCTCGGCAAGGGCCTTGATGCTGGGCAGGTTGGACCGATCCATCAGCACCAGCGTCCGCCGATCCGGGCTCAGCATCGACGACGGCGTCGGCTTGGCGTCCAGGATGTCCGCGATCGGCGCCGGCGGCTGCTGATAGACCATCGGCCCCGCAGCCGGCGCCGCGTTCTGGGCTAACGCCCCACCCGCCACGCCGCTCAGCAGCACCGCCGCCAGAACCAGCCCAACCCCACGTCCACGCATCATCATCGTCTGAAGTCCCCACAAATCCCGAACCCAAGACCTACCCCCGCCCGCACGCCGACGCCAACCTGTTTTGGCGTTACAGTGTCACATGGCCGCTGATCTCACTTCTGTCCGCTCATCCCCGCTTTCGCGCGCATGCAGAGAGGACTGACGCCCTCAAATCGTCATTCCGGGACCTCGCGCAGCGAGGAACCCAGGACCAGCGCCTCGCTATGGAAACAGCAGGCATCCAGCTCCCACTCCTGGCTTCCGGGTTCGTCCTTCGGACGCCCCGGAATGACGACTTTAGAGGGCCAGCAGCGCCTCCACCTGATCGCGCTCCGGCGCCGACGGCTGCGCGCCCGGGCGGGTCGCGGCAAAGGCTCCGGCGGCGCAGGCGAAGCGCAGCGCCTCGGCCGGGTCCATGCCTTCCAGCAAAGCGACGGTGATGGCGGCGACGAAGGCGTCGCCTGCGCCCGTTGCATCCACCGCCTCGACGGCCGGCGGGGTCGCCCAGGCCATTTCGACGCCGCGCTGATACATGGCCGCGCCCCGTGCGCCCTTGGTGACGACCACCCGTCCCCCGCCCCGGTGCAGGCCGTCGCCATAGAAGGCCGCCTCGGTCTCGTTGACGACGATCAGGTCGGCGCGGCGCAGCAGCAGTTCCGACACCGGCGCGGCGGGCGCCAGATTGGCGCAGACGAAGCCTGTCGCCCGGCCCACCGCCGCCTCGACCGTCTCGATCGGCAGCTCCAGTTGCACGATCAGCGCGCCCTCGATCCGCTGCGGCAGCTGTTCAGGGGTGACCATGTGGTTGGCGCCGGCCGCGACCACGATCTGGTTCTCGCCGGTCGGATCGACGGCGATCAAAGCCACCCCCGTCGGGGCCGCCACATCGACCTCCACACCCGCCAGATCGACGCCCAGATCCTCCATCAGGGCCAGGGCCTCGCCGGCCATGGCGTCGTTCCCAACCCGGCCGATCAGACAGACCTCGGCCCCCAGCTTCTCGGCCGCCAGCGCCTGGTTGGCGCCCTTGCCGCCGGGATGCCGCGCCAGGGTCGCCCCCGTCACCGTCTCGCCCGGCGCCGGCAGCTGGGGCGCGGTGGCGACCAGATCCAGGTTGATCGAGCCGACGACGGTGATCCTCATGCGCCGGCCTCCAGCGCCTCAGCCTCCAGAGTTTGGGCCTTCAGCTTGGCGACGATCAGATCGAACACCCCTTGCGCGTCCGCCGCGACCGCCCAGCGATGCCGCGCCGTCGCCGGATCGATCCGGAACTCGACCGCCGTATGCCCGCGCGTCAGGTCCGAACCCGTCTCCACCTCGATCCGGCAGGGCTTCGTCTCGAACAGATCGGGCTTGATCAGCCAGGCGATGGGACAGGGGTCATGCAAGGGGGCGCCCCAATCGAAAGTGGGCCAGCCCACGATCTCGCGCTCCACCCGCTGCGAGAACCGCAGCGTTGACGCCGCCGCCCGCGCGGCCTCGCTGTCGATGGACTCTATCGCCACGATCCGGGCCTCGGTGGCGCGCACCTGATGGGTCGCATCCAGGCCGAAGGCGACCACCTGACACCCCGATCCGAACACCACCGCCGCCGCATCCGGATCGGCCCAGATGTTGAACTCGGCGGATGCGGTGACATTGCCGCCTTCCGACCGCGCCCCGCCCATGACGACCACCGGCCCCAGCCGCTCGGCCAGCCGCCGCTCACGCCGCATCGCCAGCGCCAGATTGGTCATCGGCCCCAGGACGGCGATGGCGACCGAGCCTTCGGGCCGGCTCATCACCAGATCGACGATGGCGTTCGCGGCCGGCCCGTCGCCGACGATCCCCGTCGGTTCGAACGGCTCCAGATCACCCAGACCCTCGACGCCGTGAAACGCGCCCGCCCCCGCCGGAGGACGTTTCAGCGGCCGCTCGGCTCCGCCGAAAACCGGCACGTCCTCGCGCCCGGCGATCTGGCGGATGATCCGCGCATTGCGCTGGGTCTTGGCGCCGGGGACATTGCCCCCGACCGTGGTGACGGCCAGCAGCTCCAGCTCGGGCGCGGCGAAGGCCAGAAACAGCGCCACGGCGTCATCCACGCCGGGGTCGCAATCGATGATCAGGGACTGAATAGACACCGCCCATGACTAGGCAGGCCGGCCGCGCGGAGCAAGCCGCAACCGCGCCTCAGCCCCGACACGCCTTCACACACGCTTGGGCCAGCACCTCCGCCGAATCCGTCAGGGGCGCGGCGGCGTCTTCGGCGCGCAGCAGCAGCGGAACCTCGGTGCATCCGGCGATCAGCCCATGCGCGCCCGCGTCCGCCAGGGCCTGCGCCAGCCGCGACATCCCTGCCCGCGCCGTCTCGCCGACATCGCCGCGCTTGACCCCATAGACCAGGCCCATGAAGGCCTCGCGGTCCGCGCCCTCCAGCAGCACCGTCTCGACCCCGCGCGCCGCCAGCGCCTGCGTATAAAGCCGCTCGCCCCCCGGCGTCGCCAGCACCCCGATCCGCCCCACGCCAGACGCGACCGCCGCGTCCGCCGTCGCCGCGATCATGTCGATGAAGTTCAGGCCCCGCGCCTCGCACGCCGCGCGTATCCCGCCCGCCTGTCCATGGGCGGTGTTGCAGGGCATGGCGATCACCTCGGCCCCCGCCGCCGCCAGCCCCTCGGCCATCCGCCCCAGCACCACCTCGGCCTCGCCCGGCCGGGTGTTGCGATCGGGAACCTGGGGGTTCAGGTCCATAACCACCCGGATGTGATCGGCGTCGCCTTCCGCCGGCGTCAGCGCCTGCACCCGCGCCAGAAACGCCACCGTCGCGGCCGGTCCCATGCCGCCGATGACGCCCAGAATTTTGCTCATGCGGCGGCGCCCTTGCCGTTCGACGGATCCCGCTGGGCGAACAGGCGCGTCACCTCGGCCATGTTCTCCGTCCCCCATGTGCATAGCGGCACCAGCGCCTGGGCCAGACTGACCCCCAGCGGCGTCAGCCCATAATCCACCCGCGGCGGCACCTCCTTGTAGTCGGTGCGCATGATCAGACCATCGGCTTCCAGCTCCTTCAGATGCTGGATCAGCACCTTGTCGCTGACGTCGCGTATCGCGCGACGCAGCGCGCCGTACCGGGTGGGACCGTCCTGCGCCAGGAAATAGAGGATCAACGGCTTCCACTTGCCGGACACGATCCGAAGTGTGGCGTCCAGCCCGCAGGTGAAGCCCGGCAAGGTCGGTGTGCAAACCGAGGTCGAGGGCGAGGCGGCGCTTTCGAGATCATCGCGTAACATTTTTCGACACTTACCAAATGGTGCATACTTGTCGATAGGTGGGCGGATCGTCAGCTCAGTGCAACCTCATTGAAGGAGAGCACATCATGAGCAGACTACACGGCAAGACGGCCGTCATCACGGGCGGCGGGAGCGGCATCGGGCTGGGCGCGGCCAGACGCTTCGTCCAGGAAGGCGCCTTCGTCTACCTCTTCGGACGACGCCAGGCTCAGCTTGAGGCGGCCGTCGCCGAACTGGGCGCTGACGCCCGCGCGATCAGCGGCTCGATCACTGACCCCGCCGACCTCGACCGACTCTATGCGACGGTGAAGGCCGAACGTGGCGGCCTCGACATCCTGTTCGCCAATGCAGGAACCGGATCGTTCGCGGCGCTGGGCGAAATCACGCCCGACCATTACGACCAGACCTTCGACGTCAATGTGAAGGGCACGGTCTTCACGGTTCAGAAGGCCCTGCCCCTGATGTCGGCTGGCGGCTCGATCATACTGACCGGCTCCAGCACCGGCGTGATGGGCACGCCCGCCTTCAGCATCTACAGCGCGACCAAGGCCGCGATCCGAAATCTGGCGCGCACCTGGGCGCTGGACCTCAAGGGGACCGGCATCCGCGTCAACGTTCTGTCGCCCGGACCGACCACGACCGAACTTGCGGCCGAAGTCCTGGGCGAAGAGGGCCTTGCCGCCATCGGCGCCTCCACCGTCCTGGGCCGCATGGGCGACCCGTCGGAAACCGGCGCCGTCGCCGCCTTCCTCGCCTCGTCGGACAGCAGCTTCATGACCGGCGGCGAAGTCTTCGTCGACGGCGGCCTGGCGCAGGTCTGAGCCGACGCATCAGGGCTTCGATCATCGGATCGAAGCCCTGATGCGCCTCGTTCCACAGTTTCCGGGCCGTTCATTTGCTCGCGCGCGCGATCCGATACGGTCCCGCACGCATCGCCAGCGGCCGCCCCTTCCAGCTCAATTGCACCGCGCCCTCATCCACCAGGGCGTCCACCGCAGCATGAACGTCAGGCATCGCCTCGCGCCACGCGCCGGCCTCGCCCGCGACCGCCCGCGCGACCTCGCTGGGGCAGACGGTGGCGTCCTCGGACCGGGCGGCCAGAAGCGCCAGCGTGGCCTCGCGCGGGTCCATGACGCGCGCCGCCTCTACAGCGCGCCTTCGATTTCGGTCTGATAGCCGAACAACCCCTGCGCCCCGCCGGTGTGCAGGAACACCACCGTCTCGCCCTTGAACCGGCCGGCGCGCGCCAGGGCGATCAGCCCCTTCATCGCCTTGCCGGAATAGACCGGGTCCAGCACGATCCCGTCCAGACGCGCGGCCAGGGTCAAGGCGTCGATCACCCCCTGGTCGATCAGGCCATAGCCCTCGCCGACATAGTCGCAGTCGGCGACCACCTGCTCGCGCGTCACCCGTCCCGGCTGCCCCAGCAGGGCCGCCGTCTCCTCGGCCAGTTTGAAGACGTTCGCCTCCTGCCTGTCCTTGGGCGCCCGCACCCCGATGCCCAGCACGGGAATGTCCGCCCCCATGACCGCCAGCCCGGCGACCAGGCCCGCATGGGTGCCGGCGCTGCCCGTCGCCGTCACGATCCGGTGGACCTCCAGATCCATCTCATCGGCCTGGACCACGATCTCGCGCGCGCAATCGACATAGCCCAAAGCACCCGTAGCGTTCGATCCGCCGCCGGGAATGACATAGGGCTTGCCGCCCCGCGCCCGCACCTCGGCGGCCGTCTTCTCGAGCTCGGCGACCATGTCCGTCCCGCTTGGCACGGTGCGCAGGGTCGCGCCGAACAGCCGGTCCAGCAGCACGTTGCCGTTGCCGACATAGTCCGTCGCCCTGGACCCCGTCCGATCTTCCAGAATGATCTCGCACGCCAGACCATGCGCCGCCGCCGCCGCCGCCGTCTGGCGCACATGGTTCGACTGCACCGCCCCTTGCGTCACCAGGGTGTCGGCGTCCGCTTCGAACGCCGCGCCCAGCAGGAACTCCAGCTTGCGGGTCTTGTTGCCGCCGCCGGCCAGGCCGGTGCAGTCGTCGCGCTTGATCCACAGATCCAGGCCCAGCTCTTCCGACAGGCGGGGCAGCGGCTCCAGCGGCGTCGGCAGATGGGCCAGGCGGATACGGGCGAAACGGGCGAGATGCATGGGACGGTTTCCTGTTCGCCGTCTTGATAGCCCGCGCCCGTGACATTCAAAAGCGCCAGACCCAAGCTGGCGGCCCCTACGCTCCGCCCTCGACCTCAGCCCGGCGCGCCGGCCTCGGCCACACGCGTCGGCGCGACGAAGGCGGCGTCGCACAGGGCCTGAGCGAAGGCGTGGGACGTGACCGCCTGGCGATCCATCAGGGCGTCCAGCACCCCGGCCCCCGCATCCACCGTCACGACCAGCGGATAACGTCCGACCACCTGACCGCCCTGCGCCGGATCGCGCAGTTCCGCCGTCGCCCGCATCCGGTGTTCGGCGCGATCGCCCGCCAGAATGGCCAGGCGCGGCGCGCGGCTCAGCGCCTCGACATGGATGCTCAGGTTCAGCCGATGCCGGCCATTGGCGCAGAAACCCATCTCGTTCAGCACCTCGTCGTTGAAGGTGTCGGCGAAGTCTTCCTCGGCGTCCAGCCAACTGGTCGTGGTCGTGACGCTGCCGATCCGCGCCTGCTCGGCCATGGCCGGCGACAGGGCCATCGGCTCGCCGCCGACATCCACCGAGGCGCAGGCCGTCAGTCCCGCGCACGCCAGAACCGCCAACAAGGCGGTCGTCTTGATCTGTTTCATGGTTCCCTCTCCCTAGAGGCCTTCACCAAGCATGACAAAAAATGAACCCCGCCTGAACGCTGTTCGACAAGCGCCCGGCATGATCCTCGTCCTCCCGCCAATGGCCTTCGGACAGTCTGGCTAACGACGGGCCTTTCCGATGCCACGCCGCGCGATCACGCCTCAGTGGACGCCGCCCTGCCGATGGGCCCCAGATGGGTCTGGTCGAACGATCCTGCGATCTTCAACCCATAACCGAGCATCCGATCCAAACCGATGTGCGCGCCCCAGATCAACGCCAGCGGCGTCAGCATGGGCGCCACCCACAGACCGGCCAGACCCAGCACCACCGGACCCGCCTGGCTGTGCGCCACATTGTAGGCCAAGGCCCCGATGCGGCCGCCGAACAGATAGCCCGCGAACGACAGGTCAGGCGCCAGGAAGGCCGCCGCAAACAGCCACCACGGCGCGCCGATATGGGCGTAGAGGCCGACGCACAACACCAGGATCGCTAGGCTTTCCAGCCTCAGCCAGTTCCGGATCGCGGGGACCGTCGTCATGCCGGTCATCAGGCGCTCCATATGTCCCGCTTGTGGGACATATGGATATGTCTCATGCATGGGACATGTCAACCGCACCCCCAAAGGTTCGCCCCCGCGATCGATCCGCGACCGAAACCGCCATCGTCGAGGCCGCCCGCCGACTACTCCTCCGCGACGGCTGGACAGCGCTGAATGTCCAGGCTCTGGCCGCCGAGGCGGCCGTGGATCGCAAGTTGATCTATCGCTATTTCACCGATCTCGACGGCGTGGTCGAACGCCTGGCCGCACGAGCAGACATCTGGCTGGGCCAGGCTCTGGCGGAACGGCCGCCGTCCATGGCGAGCACCTATCGCGACTTCATGCGCGAGTCGGTCCTGGCCTATCTGCATGTCCTGCGCACCCAGCCTCTGGTTCTGCGGATGCTGGCCTGGGAGATTGCGCAGGACACGCCGCTTCTGCGACGGCTGGAGGCGGCCCGGTCGCGCGTGATGCAGGACTGGATGGCCGCGCGTCGCCCTCAGATCGCTCTTCCTGCCGATGGGGACGCGGTCGCGCTGAACGTCATCGTTCTGGCGGCGGTTCAGCACCTGGCGCTGGCGGCTGACGCGCGGGGCCGCTTCGCCGGCGTTGAACTGGACGACCAGGGGTGGGCCCGGATCGAGGCCGCGATCGATCGCCTGATGCAGGTCTGGCCGGATTGATCGCCGTGGCGACGGGCGCCGGGAGCCAAAGCCGGCGCCCAAGCGTTGCCGCCGCATGACCGCCGCCGCGCCCCCTTTGGATCTGCAACGCGAGCGCGCCTATGTCCGCGATCTGGGCCGCGCCTTCGCCGGCGCCCTGGTGTTCAACATCCCGCTGTTGATGACGATGGAGATGTGGGCGCAGGGCGTGATCATGGACCGCTGGCGGTTGCTGACCTTCATCGTCGCCGGCCTGCCGCTGCTTTACGGCCTGGCCTATTACGCCGGCTTCTCGAAACGGCGCGGGCCGGTCAACGAAGCGCTGGACACCGCCGTGGCCCTGGCCGTCGGCTTCATCACCGCCTCCATGCTCCTGATCCTGTTCGGCGTCGTCGAATGGGACGCGCCGCCCCGCGAGGGCCTGGGCATGGTCGCGCTTCAGGCCATTCCCGGCGCCATGGGCGCGCTTCTGGCCCGGCGTCAGCTCAGCGGCGACGGCGGGGGCGACACCGATGAAGATCAGGCCTCCTATTTCGGCGAACTGTTCCTGATGGCGGCCGGCGCCTTGTTCTTCGCCCTGAACGTCGCCCCGACCGAGGAGATGATCCTGATCGCCTACAAGGCGACGCCCGCCCACATCCTGGCCCTGATCGCCGTCTCCATCCTTCTGCTCCACCTGATCGTCTTCAAGGCGGGCTTCGCCGGTCAGGAAGAGGCCGATCATCCGATCAAGGCCTTCCTGCATTTCACCCTGCCCGGCTACGCCATCGCCCTGACCGTCAGCCTGTTCACCCTGTTCCTGTTCGGCCGCACCGACGGCCATGCCGTCGCCGGCGTGGTCCAGACCATGGTCGTCCTGGGCTTCCCCGCCGCCATCGGCGCCGCCGCCGCCCGTCTGTTGGTCTGACCCCATGCCCACGAAGAAGAAGCCCGCCGCCTCGACCCGCCCTCTGTTGCAATGGGGCATGGCCTTGCTCGGCGCCGTCATCACCCTGACCGCCATCGGCATCGTGGTGTGGGAGGCGCTCCAGCCCACAGCCCCGCCCGCGCTCAGCGCCCGCATCGTCGCCGTGGACGTCACCGCCGCAGGCCAGGTCGCGACCGTCCGTGTCCAGAACGACGGCGACGACACCGCCGCCGCCGTGGATATCGAAGGGGTTCTGGGCGACCAGACCGCGACCGCCAGCCTGGACTACGTCCCCGGCCACGGCCACGCTAAGGCCTACCTCCGCTTCGACGCCGATCCGCGCGCGGCGGCCGTCTCGGTCAAGGGCTGGTCGGCGCCCTGAGCCTGGGTTATGGTGGCGACGTTCTCCGGGGGGTCGCAATCGAGCGGCTGAGATAGAGGTTTCTCCTCTGACCCGTCGAACCTGATCCGGGTCATGCCGGCGAAGGGATGAGTAACGCTATCGGTCCTGACGTCACAGGACCCCTCGCGCCCGACGTCGGCGGACCTCAAACCGTTTGAGGCCGCCATGAACATCCAAGTCACCCCGCCCGCCCTGCCCGAAGAGCCCAATGTCGAGTTGGCTCTGAAAGACGCCCGCGAGGAGGTCATGCGCGAGACCGGAACCATCCCCACCGGCGAACGCGCCGGCTCCCGCAAGGTCTATGTCGCTGGCGAACTCTACCCCGACATCCGGGTCCCCTTCCGCGAGGTCGCCGTCCACCCGAGCGCCAACGAGCCGCCGGTGACCATCTATGACTCCTCCGGCCCCTACACCGACCCCACGGTCACCATCGACATCAAGAAGGGCCTGCCCCTCGTCAAATCGAGCTGGCAGCTGGATCGCGGCGACATCGCCCCCGTCCTCAACCCGCGCGAAGTGAAACCCGAGGACAACGGCCACGCCTCCGGCCGCCACCTCGCCCCCCGCTTCGACGTCTCCAACCACAAGGTCTTCAAGGGCGTTGAAGGCCGCCCCGTCACCCAGTACGAATACGCCAAGGCCGGCATCATCACGCCCGAGATGGAATATGTCGCCATCCGCGAGAACCTGCGCCGCGAGCAGAACAGCCCCTGCATCCGCGACGGCGAGGACTTCGGCGCCAGCATCCCCGACTTCGTGACGCCCGAGTTCGTCCGGCAAGAGATCGCGCGCGGCCGCGCCATCATCCCGCACAATATCAACCACCCCGAGGTCGAGCCGATGATCATCGGCCGCAACTTCCTGGTGAAGATCAATGCGAACATCGGCAACTCCGCCGTCCTCAGCAGCGTCGACGACGAGGTGGACAAACTGGTCTGGGCCACCCGCTGGGGCGCCGACAATGTCATGGACCTGTCGACGGGGAGGAACATCCACAACATCCGCGACTGGATCATCCGCAACTCGTCCGTCCCCATCGGCACCGTGCCCATCTATCAGGCGCTGGAGAAGGTGAACGGCATAGCCGAGGATCTGACGTGGGAGGTGTTCCGCGACACCCTGATCGAACAGGCCGAGCAGGGCGTGGACTATTTCACCATCCACGCGGGCGTGCGCCTGCCCTTCGTGCCGATGACGGCCAAGCGGGTGACGGGCATCGTCTCGCGCGGCGGCTCCATCATGGCCAAATGGTGCCTGGCGCACCACAAGGAGAGCTTCCTCTACGAGCATTTCGAGGACATCTGCGACATCATGCGCGCCTATGATGTCAGCTTCAGCCTGGGCGACGGCCTGCGCCCCGGCTCCATCGCCGACGCCAATGACGAGGCCCAGTTCGCCGAGCTGCGCACCCTGGGCGAACTGACCAGGATCGCTTGGGCCAAGGGCTGCCAGGTCATGATCGAGGGCCCCGGTCACGTACCGATGCACAAGATCAAGCAGAATATGGACGAGCAGCTGAAGCACTGCCACGAGGCGCCCTTCTATACGCTTGGCCCCCTCACCACCGACATCGCGCCGGGCTATGACCACATCACGTCCGCGATCGGCGCGGCCATGATCGGCTGGTTCGGCACGGCCATGCTCTGCTACGTCACGCCCAAGGAGCATCTGGGCCTGCCGGATCGTCAGGACGTCAAGGACGGCGTCATCACCTACAAGATCGCCGCCCACGCCGCCGACCTGGCCAAGGGCCACCCCGCCGCCCGCCTGCACGACGACGCCCTGTCACGCGCCCGGTTCGAGTTCCGCTGGGAGGATCAGTTCAACCTGGGCCTGGATCCCGAAACCGCCCGCAAATACCACGACGCCACCCTGCCCAAGGAGGCCCACAAGACCGCCCACTTCTGCTCCATGTGCGGCCCGAAATTCTGCTCGATGAAGATCAGCCAGGACATCCGCGACGCCGCCGCCGCCCAGAACGACGCCGGCGCCTCCCTGTCGGAAGCCGAAGCCGGCATGGCGGAGATGTCGGCGAAGTTCCGGGCGGGGGGAGGCGTGGTGGAGGTGAAGGTGTAAACACCTAGACAGCGCTTTAGGCCGGGGCCAATAGTCTAGTCATGACCGCATCTAAACAAACCTACCGACTTCGCGACGTCTTCACGCCAGGCGGCTTGCCTTCGGTAACCTACGTCGGTCGTGAGCACCTTGACCTAGAAGGAAAGATTTCTAGAGCTCGTGCAAAAGGTTACGCTTTCAACGTCGTGACGGGACCTACAAAGTCAGGCAAATCAGTCCTTTGCCATAAAGTTCTAGATGACTCCCCCCTGATCGTCATCGAGGGCGGTCAAGTTAAATCTGAAGACCAGTTCTGGCAGCAAATAGCCTACAAATTGAACCTCGCTTCCGCCGCGTCTAAGGGCCGCGCGGATACTACAAGCATCACGACTACAGGTGAGGTATCTGGCGGAATACCCGGCATTTTGGGCGGCAAAGGAAGCGGTTCACTTTCGGATGCAGCGCAAGACTCATCAAGCCTAACCTACACGAACGTCCCAATCATCGCGTCACTTGACAAGATGATAAACGAAGAAATATCCCTGCTTGTTGACGACTTCCACTACCTAGATCATTCGGTTCAAAAATCAGTTATACAAGCTCTAAAGGGAGCCGTCTTTAAAGGACTTACTGTTTTTTTACTCGCCGTTCCTCACCGAGCATTCGATCCCATTACGGTGGAAAATGAAGTTGAAGGTAGGTTCAAGCATATCGAAATTCCTGAGTGGAGCATCGATGACCTAGTCCTCATTCCACAACGAGGTTTTGCAGCTCTTGGCGTTGCCGTCGATGATAAATCGATTAAGGAAATTTGCGACGAGGCCTTCGGGAACCCGCTCCTGGTCCAAGAGTCGTGTAGCGAATTCTGTCTTCAGAACGGCGTTGAGAAAACAGAGACAGAAAACCCTCCTAAAAAGCTAGATCGAAAAAAGCTATACCTAGCCTTCGGGGAGATCGCAGAGAGCAAGGGCTTCCCAAAGTATCAAAAGCTCAAAAAAGGACCGAATCCGAAGAAGGAACGGTTAGGCCGCAATTTAAAAGGTGGCGCTTCGGATGACATCTATTCCGTCATCATGTCTGCCGTGGCCAGCCTTGGACCTAAAGCCAGCACATCCTACATAGAAATTCGTGGCGCGATCAAAGAACTTCTTGCTGATGGAGAACCAACGCCGCAGAAGAACGAGATTACATCAGCTCTTGCACATATGAGTAAGATCGCAAAAGACAAAATTCAAGGTGAACCGCCTCTTGAATGGGTTAGAGGAGAAGATTCGCTCGTTATAACTGATCCATTTCTACTATTTTACATGAAATGGGCTATTAGAAACAAAGGCGCTCTAGAGGTGGTGCCTGATATGCTTCTCTAGAGACCGCAAGTTGCCCACCCTCGTCCTCCTCGCCGGACCCAACGGCGCCGGTAAAACCACCTTCATCAACGGGTTTCTGCGGGAGCGGACAGAGGCGTTTCAGTTCGTCAATCCGGATGAAGTCGCGCGAGGCCTGACCGGGGACGGCCCGGCGCGTGATCTGGCGGCCGGGCGGCTGGTGCTGGAGCGGCTGGACGCGCTGACGCGCGCCGGGGCAGATGTGATCCTTGAAACCACTCTGGCGACGCGCTCGCACGCCGTGCGCATTCGCCATTGGCGGGCACTCGGCTATCGGGTGGAACTGGTCTATCTGCGCCTGCCTAGCGCCAACTATTCGGTTGCGCGCGTCGCGCGCCGGGTCGCGCGCGGGGGACATGGCATTCCCGAAGATACCCTGCGCCGCCGCTTTTTGCTCAGCGCCGAGTATCTCGAAACGACCTACAAGGCAGCCGTCGATGCCTGGAAAATCTACGCCAATGGCGACGACGGTCTCGATCTGCTAGATTGGGGACCGCGATGAACAAGATGCTGATTGACCACGAAACCGCGCTGAAGGCCGCGCGCCGCGCCGCCGAGATGGCGAAGCATGGCACGCGCGAGGAGCAGTCCGGCAAGTTCCTGCCGCCGCCCGGCTGGAAGGGACATCTGGTCACCGCCGCCGACGCCGCGCCTGCGCCGAAGAAGCGGGCCTAAGCTTTCCCTCTCCCGTTGGGAGAGGGCTTGAGCGTCCAGGAGCGAAGCGATTGGAAACGCGAAAGGGTGAGGGTCGGACCTCGCCCCAGACGCACGCCCCTCACCCTTTCGGCTTGCGACGCGCTTCGCTTGCCGAGCCTCAAGCCCTCTCCCAACGGGAGAGGGACGAGCGATCTTGCCACCTCCTTTCGTCATCCTCCGGCAAGCCGCGTCTTCGCGGCGCAGACCGGGGGACCCAGCGGCGCGCGCGAGCGCGACCCTGTCGCGGACTCCGTTTTCAACATCGCGCGGCGGACATCGCCTTCGGCGCCGCTGACTTCCGGGTCTTCCCCCCGCTTTCGCGAGGGTTCGCCCGGAGGATGACGAAAGGCAGGGAATGCACAGCTAGCCCCTCTACCTATGCACGACGTCCCTGCACCGGCCGTTGAAATCCCTCGTCTTTCGCGAAATCGACGCCCTCTACCCGATCACGCTTCGGGGCGGCCTTAGACTGGCGGCGCGTCCTGTGTCGGGCGCGGGCGACAGGCCGGGGATGGGATGGACGACGACCACAGCTATGACGACGGCGGGTTCGAGGGGCCGCGCGATCCGTTTTACGATGCGATGACCCAGCAGGCGCTGGATCAGATCCGCATCCTGCGCGAGGCGGGTCTGGAGCAGACGTATCGCGACGCCCTGCATCACGATTCCTCGCCCGAGGCCGAGGCGGCCTTCTGGCGCGCGCACGGCCTGCCGATGCATCTGTTGCGGCTGCCCGATCTGGTCACCTCGGACCCCGCCGCGCGCGCGGCCGACCGGGTGCAGAACCGGGGCTATCGCCGTCTGTCGAAAGAGGCGTGGGAGGCGGCGGGCACGGCCTATCTGGCCGGGTCCACGGCCGAGGAGGTCAGCGCCGTCTATGGCATGGCGGTCAGCACCTTTCGCGCCCGCGCCAGGGACGAAGGCTGGCGGCGCGAGGATCAGCCCGATCCGCTGCGCGAACCGATCGACCTGGAGGCCGAGACGGCCGACGGCCTGCCCGACTATGGGGCCATGGCGGCCCACGCCCTGATGCGGCTGAACCGGGCGCTTCAGGCCGGGCGCGCGCTGGAGGCTGCGCGCTGGGTGCGGCTGCACGCCGACCTGACCCGCATGTCGGCCGCCCCGCCCGCACCTTCGTCTCCGCCGCCGCCGAAGCCGCCGACGCCGCCCAAGGAACCCGACCTGGGCGAGCGCGCCGCCGCCGTCGCCGAACAGGTCGGCCTGATCGCCCGCGAAGCCTGCGCCCTCAAACGCGGCGATTACGCCGGCCGCGACGCCCTGATGGCCCGCCTCGAGGCGCTCGACGACCTGAGCCAGGCCCCGAGATTAGACGAATTAGACGAAATAGACGGTGTTTTTGCCGGGGCGGTGGCGAGTGGCGAGTGGCGAGCGAAGCGGCGCGCAACGCACGGCCTCTGGTTCACGCTAACCCCTCGTCACTCGTCACGCGCCACTCGCCACTCGGCTCTCACACCTCCGACGCGATCTTGCGCAGGGCCTCTTCGAACACCGAGGCCGGCTGGCCGCCCGAGATCAGATATTTGCCCTCGACCACCACGGCCGGGACGGAGGTGATGCCGCGTGCGCGCCACAGGTCCTCGGCCTGGCGCACGGCCTGGGCGTAGCGGCCCGAGGTCAGAACCTCGCCCGCCTCGGCCCGGTCCAGCCCGGCCTTTTCGGCGGCGGTGGTCAGGACCCCGGCGTCGGTCAGGTTGCGGTTCTCGGTGAAGTGGGCGGTGAACAGCGCCTGTTTCAGGGCCTTTTGCTTCTCCGGCGCCGTCTCATGCGCCCAGTGCAGCAGCCGGTGGGCGTCGAAGGTGTTCCAGATGCGGCTGTCGTCGGTCATGCGCATGTCGAAGCCCACCTCGCCCGCCCGCTCGCGGATCATGGCGCGGTTGGCGGCGGACTGCTCAGGGCTCGCGCCGTATTTGCGGCCGATGTGTTCGACGATGTTCTCGCCCTCGGGCGCGATCTGGGGGTTCAGCTCGAACGGCTGAAAGGCGATGTCGGCGGCGATCCCCTCGTCCTTCAGGGCGTCCAGGGCCGTGTCCAGCCCGCCCAGGCCCACGACGCACCAGGGGCAGACGACGTCGGAGACGAAGTCGATCTTCAGGGTCTTGAGCGGAGCGTTCATGGCGCGGCCTTCTGGAACAGCGTGTGTTGCATAAGGATATGGCGACGCTGCGCCGACCGGCAAGGGCTAACCCAGGCTCAAATCCCGGGGCGGACGAATGCGGCGCCAGCGCGCCTCCACGAAGGCGAAGGCGCCGAAGGCCATCAGCCCCGCCGCCGTCAGCCCCAGGATCCACGATCCGCCCGGCTGGGCCTCCAGCGCGTCCAGCGCCGCCGCCGTCGTCGTCACCTCGCCCGAGCGCGCATGCAGCCCCGCCAGAACCACGAACACCCCCAGCGGCAGATAGGCGAACCCGCGCGCCGCATAGCCCGCCCGCGCCAGCGCCGTCGCCGTGCCGCAGAAGGCCTTAGGGCAGGCCAGGGCGTCGTCGAAGTCGTCGCGGATCGCCCGGACGATGTTGCCGACGCCGACGCCCAGCACCACCAGCCCCGCCCCGATCAGCAGCACCTCGCCGAACGGCATCCCCAGCAGCATGGCCGCCTTCTCCTGGTTCTCGGCCACGCTCTCGGCCTGGGCCGCCGAGGCGTTCGTCGCCTCGCCGAACTCGTCCAGGTATTCGAACACCCCCGACGCCAGCATGCCGTAGAACAGTCCGCTGACCGCCTGGCCCGCCCGGGTCGTCCAGCCCTTAAGGTCCGTCCCTTCATGGTCTGCGTCGAACACCGCCTGCAACACCCGCCAGCCGACGAAGGCCCACAGGCCCAGTCCCAGCAGCACCAGCCAGACCTTGCCGAACGGCTGCTCGGCCAGCCAGCCCGCCGCTCCGCTGGTCCCCACCGCATCGCCGATCCGGTCCGTCGCCGCCAGCAGGGTCAGCGCGCCGGCCGACAGGTAAACGAAGCCCCGCGCCCCATAGCCGACCCGCGCCGCCCATTCGATCAGGGTCGCCAGCGGCGGCAGGCGAACGGACTTGGCAGCGTTCATGAGGCGTCTCTGGGCGGCGTCAGGACGCCCTCAACGCTGTGACGACGACAAAGGCTCCGCTTCACCCTGTGTCGACATCCGACAGACGCCCGCAGGCGTATGCCGCTAAGGTTCGCGTCCTTGGGAGGCGTTCAGTTGAACATCTACGAGTTTCACTTTTTCGACGAGGCGGATCGCCGCCCCCTTCTCGACTTCTTCGACGGGGCCGACGACGCATCGGCGTTGGAGGCGGCGAGGACGCAGCTCTCGCATCATGCCTCCTGCGCGGGAGTGGAGGTGCTGGAGGCAGGTCGTCTGGTCGGGCGCGTCACCCGCTGAGCGTCCACCCCGCTCTGCTCGCTGGCGTACACAATACGGTAAACACACGACTTTTCCCCAGCAAGCCGCGTGACATATAGCAACGCTGTGTCGAGTTTCGACAGACGCCGCGCTCAGATCGCCTTATGCGCGCACTCATGAACCGCCTTTCGCCTGGCAACCGATTGATCCAAGGGCTGAACCCCGACGATCGCGACGCTCTCCTCGCCATCGCCACTCCGGTGGAATTCGCGCCCGGCCATGTGTTCAGCGAACCTGACGACGCCATCGAACACCTGCATTTCATCGACAGCGGCTTCTGCTCCTCGGTCGCGGTGCTGGAGGACGGCCGCACCGTGGAGACTGTCATGATCGGGCGAGAAGGCGTGCTGGGCGTCGTCGCCTCGGTCGTGCCGCACCATGCCCACACCCGCAGCGTGGCCCAGGTCGCCGGGACGGCGCGCCGGGTGGACGCCGCCAAGTTCCGCGCCCTGTCGGCTCAACGGCCGGGAGTTCGCGACGCCGTCGCCGAATACATGGCCCGACTTCAGGGCGAGTTGGAGCAGTCGGCCGCCTGCAACGCCCTGCACCACGCCGGGCAGCGGTTCGCCAAATGGCTGCTGCGCTGCCACGACCGGGTGGAGGGCGACACGCTGAACCTGACGCAGGAGTATCTGGCCTCCATGCTGGGCTCGCAGCGGACCACGGTGAACGAGGCGGCGCAGGGGCTTCAGAAGGCGGGGGCCATCGCCTATTCGCGCGGCCGGATCACCGTGCTGGATCGCGCCGCCTTGGAACGGGCGGCCTGCGAATGCTACCGCCGGGGCGGAGACCGGCAGCCCTAGTCGACCTGGGCAGCCGGCAGTTCGAGCACCGCCTTCAGCCCGCCCATGTCGCTGTCCGACAGCATCAGCCGCCCGCCATAGGCGCGCGTCAGGTCGTCCACGATCGACAGGCCCAGGCCCGAGCCCGGCGCGCTCTCGTCCAGCCGCGCGCCGCGCTGCATGACCGTGTCGCGCTGATCCGCAGGCAGCCCCGCCCCGTCGTCCTCGACCACCAGGATCATCTGGCCCAGGCCGCTGCCGCCCGCCGAGACGCGCACCCGGCGCCGGGAGAACTTGGCGGCGTTCTCGATCAGATTGCCCAGGATTTCCTGCAAATCCTGACGCTCGCCCAGGAAGGACAGGCTGTCGGGCGCGCGCCAGTCGATCTCGACGTTCTTGTCGCGGAACACCTGTTCGATCATCACCGCCAGCTCGTCCAGCACCTCGGCGACGGGCGTCGTCTCGCCCAGACCGTGGGCGGCGCGGGCGGCGGCGCGGGCGCGGCGCAGGTGGTGATCGACCTGCCCCTGCATGATCCTGGTCTGGCGCCGCACCAGTTCGGGCAGAGCGCCCTCGCTCGTCCCCGCCTCGGCCAGCATGACGGAGATCGGCGTCTTCAACGCATGGGCCAGGTTGCCGACGTGGGTGCGCTGGCGATCCACGACCTCCTGATTGTGATCCAGCAGGCGATTCACCTGCTCGGCCAAAGGCTGGATTTCCTGAGGGTATGAGCGGCCGATCCGCGCCGACCTGCCCTTGCGCACATCCGCGATCTCGTCGCGCAGGTCGAACAGGGGGCGTAGGCCGATCCGCACCTGGATGAAGACCGCCGATACGAGTCCGAGCCCCAAAATCAAAAAGGCGATCCACGTCACGCGCGCGAACTGGCGCGTATCGGCATCGACGTCGGAGCGATCCAGCGCGGCGATGAAGATGACCGGATGTTCGTGCCGGGGGATGGACTTCATGCTGGCGGCGACGCGCAACGGCTCGCGCGTCTCGGCGTCGTCCTTGGGGCCGGTGGTGTTGAAGGTGATGACGTCGCCGAAGGCCGCATCCAGGCGCGCGGGCAGGTCGGCGGGCAGGGCGAGGTCATAGCTCCACAGCGAGTTGGAGCGGGCGAGATTGACCAGCCGGCCGTCGGGGCGAACCTCCATGATCTGCCAGTATTTGCCCGACAGCAGGCGCAGAGTTCGGGCGTCCTGAATCTGCGGAATCGCTTCGCCCTGCGGCGTGCGACTGGCGCCGACCACGATCTCGTCGATCGTCTCGTTCAGCATGGCGCCCAGACGCCGCAGGGCGGATTCCTGGAAAGCCTGGGTCAGCACCAGCGCTGAAATGACCAGGGCGACCACGATCCAGGCCGAGGCCAGCCAAATCAGCCGGCGGGTCAGGGAGCGACCGGGGCGACCGAACCAGCGGCCCCAGTCGTGGAGCCCGCCGGCTTTAGGTTTCGACGTCGTCGCCTCGGTCACGCCGGGTCGGATTCGCCCGCCAGCGGCGTCAGCCGATAGCCGAGGCCGCGCACAGTCTCGATCCGGTCCGATCCGACCTTCTTGCGCACCCGGCCGATGAAGACCTCGATGGTGTTGGAATCACGGTCGAAGTCCTGATCGTAGAGGTGTTCGACCAGCTCGGTGCGGCTGATGACCCGGCCCTGATGCATCATCATGTAGTGAAGCAGCCGGTATTCCAGCGAGGTCAGGCGCAGGGGCTCGCCATTGACGCTGGCCCGCGCCGCGCGAGGATCAAGCCGCAAGCCGCCGCACGACAGGGTCGCAGAGGCGATGCCCGCCGACCGGCGCAGCAGCGCCCGCAGACGAGCAAGCAGTTCCTCGGTATGAAAAGGCTTGGTCAGATAGTCATCGGCGCCGGCGTCGAAGCCCGCCACCTTGTCCGACCAGGCGCCGCGCGCCGTCAGGATCAGGACCGGCGTCGTCTTGCCCTCGCGCCGCCAGCGCTCCAGCACCGACACGCCGTCGATCTTGGGCAGGCCCAGGTCCAGGACGATGACGTCATAGGGTTCGTTCTCGCCCAGATAATGGGCTTCCTCGCCATCGGGCGCGTGGTCCACGGCATAGCCCGCGTCGCCCAGCGCCGCCTTAAGCTGACGCGACAGATCCGCGTCGTCCTCGACCAGAAGCACGCGCATCAGTTCGGCCTGCGACGTTGATTGTTGTTGTCGGGACGCGCCTGTCCGGTCTGGCCGTCGACCACGACCTCGCGCACGCGTCCGTCGCGTTCGACCAGGACGGAATAGTTTCCGTCGCGGCGCGGTTGGGTGTCGATGGGGCGACCGCCGCCTGCCTCGCCGCCCCGACGACGAGCCTCGTCGGGACTGACGCGCGGACCACGGTCCTGCGAGCGCGGATCCTGATCGCGCGACTGGGCCTGCGCCGACGTCGTCATGACGGGCGCAAAAGCCAGACCCAGAGCCAGTGCCAGGGCCGGAGGGGCGATCAGGAGAGGGGCGGGTTTGCGAAACATGGCGACCGATCTAGTCCCGATCATCTGAACGGGCGCTGAATACGTCGTATAGTTTAAAGCGAACGCTGCTCCAAACCGGAGACCAAATCAGAAGACGGCGGTGTGACGTCTTTTTCATCCAGATGAACCGAACCTGATCGATTCTGTTCAGAACCAGCTCAGTCGCCGGGTGCTCAAATCGCCTCATCGCTGGTCACCCCGACCGGCAGAACATTTGAGGAGATCGCCATGCGCAAGCTCATCGTCCCCGCCATCGCCCTGGCCGCCGCCTCGGTCGCCGCGCCGTCCTTCGCCCAATCCTATCACCACCGCCCGGCCCCGCCCCATCACGCCAGCTATGGCTCGTGGCAGTCGATCAATGCCCGCCAGGCCAACCTGGACCGCCGCATCGACCAGGGCTACCGCAATGGCCAACTAAGCCGCCGCGAGGCCATCCGCCTGCGCAGCGAGTTCGACAGCCTGCTGCGCCTGGAAGCCAACTATCGCCGCGGCGGCCTGACCGCCTGGGAACGCCAGGACCTTGACCGTCGCTTCGACCGCCTGTCGGCCCAGATCCGCTACGAGCGCCGCGATCACGACAACCGTCGCGGCTGAGCCTTAAGTAAAAAGATGAGAGGCGCGGTCGAAAGGCCGCGCCTTTCTTCTGTTCCAGCCTCAGTTGTCTACCGTCGGACCGATGACATCACACGGCGAAGATGGCGACCCCGGCAGGACTCCAACCTGCGACCTCGGCTTTAGGAAAGCCTTGCTCTATGCAGCTGAGCTACGGGGCCACGCACGACGCCGTAGCGGGTCGGGGCCGTTGGGGGAAGTCGGGGCGGCGAAAAAGTCGGCGGGCTAGTCGGGCGCTTGTGGTTAAGGGGTCTTAACCTACCAGATATCGCGGTGAACAAAGAACGAAACGGGCGATGTCAGCGATTCGGTCCTGATTCGTTTCGCCCTTGTTCCGCGAGAACGGAACGACCGTTAACCGACGGGCGGGACGTGGGCGATCAGGGCGCGCAGGCCCTCCAGAAGGCGGTCGGAATCGGCACTGGCCTGACCCTGGGCGGCGAGCGTCAGGCGAAGCGCGCGGACGTGGACTTCGACCGACGGCCAAGACCATGCGCCGGCGTCCTGCATCCGGTCGGCGATCTCGCAGAGGCTGAAGGCGGCCTCGAAGAAGGTCGGCACATCCAGATAGCCGGCCATGTCGACCATGGCCGAGGCCAAGGCGTAGATCTGGACCGGAGCATCGTCGGAACGCGTAGCGCATAGGGCCGCGATGGCGTCGACGTTGGCCGCCAATAGGGCGAAGACGTTGTCGCGCTGTTCGTCCAGCGCCTGGTTGGCGCGAGACTCAGCCTCGACGATCAGACGACCGCCCGGACGCGCCATCTGGCGCTGGAGCGAGGTGTGGACACGGCGGATCTTGGCCGGCTTGGGCGCGGCGGCGGACCCGGTCACAGGCTGACCTTCATCGGCTTCAACAGCATGTCGATCTCGTCCTGATCCATGTTTTCCTCCACCGCCTCGCCCAGGTCGCCGGACAGATCGCTTTCGCGACGACCATCGGTGCCGGGCGGCGGGCCGTAGTTGTGTACCCGGCGGTCGGGGCCGATGTAGTGTTCGGTCTCGACGAAATCCCGGTCCTCGCCGCCCAGCCAGATGATCCGCTTAAGCAGCAGCGAAGGCGACAGAGGCTTGGCGACGATGAAGCTGGCCCCGCAGTCGCGGCCCTGGTGAACCTTAGCCTGGGAGGCGTGACCCAGGATCATGATGACGGGCACATAGCGGGTCGGCGCAGGCGCGTCGCGCCGCAGCCAGCGGACGAAGTCATAACCGTCCATGTCCGGCATGATGCAGTCGATCAGGATCAGATCGACCGACCGTCGCGCCAGCAGTTCGACCGCCGCCTGGGCCGAGGTGCATTTGATCTGCTCCTTGCAACCGAAGCCCTGAACGATGGAGGCCAGCATATCCAGCGACGTGGGCTGGTCGTCGATCAGAAGGACCGTTGTGTGCGCCAGGTTGACCCGATCGCTCTTGGCCATGGCGTCAGAACAGCATCAGGTCGCCGGCGTCGGCGATCGCTGCCTGCCGCTGCTCGCCGGCGGCGGGACGGAGGCGGCCGGCCATGTCGGCCAGCGACAACCGGCTGACGGCCTCGGACGGGCTGGCGCCGCCGCCCAGCATGCGCAGGACGCCGGACAGAGCCTCGAGACGTTGGGTCAGGGCATCCAGGGCCTGGGCCTGGGTCAGGGCGTTCGGACGTTCCTCCGGCGGGGCGCGGCGGACCAGATCGCTGACCAGGGCCTCGATCCCGTCGATGCCTTCGCGCACCAGCATCAGCTCATCAGCGACGGCGGCCAACAGATCGGCGTGTTCGGGAGGGGCGCTCATGCTCAGAACAGTTCCAGGGCGCCGGTGTCGACCGGCGCCATGACGGGAACGGGCTTGGGCGCGACGACGTCGGTCACGGCGCGTTGCAAGGCCCGGCCGGTGACGGGCCAGTAGTGCAGGCGCCGGCCGCCGTCACCGCGCAGGCTGCCGCCCACCACGGGGATGCCTTCGTCGCGCAGGAATTTCTCGGCGAAGTCAGCGTTGCTGCGCCCGACGTCGCGCAGGCTGTCGAACATGCGGCCGCCGCCGAACAGCTTGGCCTCCAGCCGGTCGCGCCGGGCGCCGGCCTTGAGCATGTCGTTGATCAGCAGTTCCATCGCATAGGCGCCATAGCGACGCCCAGCGTCCGTCCCCGCGCCCGAGCCTTCGGGCAGCAGGAAGTGGTTCATCCCGCCGACGCCGGCCAGCGGATCGCGCACGCACATGGCGACGCAGGACCCAAGGATGGTGCTGAGGACGACGTTGGGATCGGACGTGATGTGGTGCTCGCCCTGACCGACGTGAACGCGTTTTTCGGTTGTGTCCTTCAGCGCCGCGAACGTCATGTCAGTGGACCGAAGACGGCTTCCAGCTTGCCCTTCAGCTGGGCCACGGTGAAAGGCTTGACCAGATAGTTGTTGACGCCGAACTGCACCGCGCGCTGGACCAGTTCGCGGTCGGCGCGGCCCGTCAGCATGATGAATGCGGTCTTGGAGGTGGGGGGATGTGCGCGCACGGCGCGCAGCAGGCCCAGACCGTCCAGGTTCGGCATATTGTAGTCGGAGATGATCAGGTGCGCGGGCTTGGATACGATCTCGCGCAGGGCGATTTCGCCGTCGGCGGCCTCGCGGATTTCGCGCACGCCGAGCTGTTGCAGGCTGGTGCGGACCAGCGAGCGCATCGTCATCTGATCATCGACGACCAGGCAGTGAAGTGAGGCGGCGGCGGGCATAGGTTACGCTCCCGGTTAGGCGACTGACCGCGCGGCCGGATCGGCGCACAGTTCGAGAATGGCGGGGGAGAGGCGGTGCAGCGGCAACTGCCGCTCCACGGCGCCGATTTCATGCGCGGCCTTGGGCATGCCGTAGACGACGCAAGTCGCCTCGTCCTGCCCCAGGGTGCGGCCGCCGGCCGAGCGCATGGCCAGCAGGCCCTTGGCGCCGTCACGGCCCATGCCGGTCAGGATGACGCCGGTCATCGGACGCTTCAGCCGAGCGACGGAGTCGAACATCACATCGACCGACGGACGGTGCCCGTTGACCGGATCGCTGGCGACCAGTCGGCAACGGGGCGTCAGGCCGGCGGTCACCTCCAGATGGGTCGCGCCGCCGGGGGCCAGATAGATATGCCCCGGCTTCAGCGGGGCGCCGTCCACGGCCTCGCTCACGCTCGGGGCGCAGACGCGGTCCAGACGCGCGGCGAAGCTGGCGGTGAAGGTCGCGGGCATGTGCTGGGTGATCACGGTCGCGGGGCAGTCGAGCGGGAAGCCGCTGAGCACGGTCAGCAGGGCCTCGACCCCGCCGGTGGACGACCCTATGGCGAGGATATGGTTGGGATCGGCGTGATAGGTCTGCGGGGCCGCCGCGCCGGCCGGCGTATCGCCGCGGGCGCGGACGCGCGAGCGGGCGGCGGTCTTCACCTTGCCGATCAGGTCGTGGAAGGCGTCGACGCTGGCGACGGCCGGCTTAGCCACAGCATCCACGGCGCCGATTTCCAGCGCGGCCAAGGTCACGTCGGTTCCCGCCGCCGTCAGGGTCGAGACCATGACCACCGGCATCGGCCGCAGCCGCATGATCTTTTCCAGGAACTCCAGCCCGTTCATATTAGGCATTTCGACGTCCAGAGTGATGACGTCGGGGTTCAGGGCCTTGATCGCGGCGCGCGCGTCGATGGGATCGGCGGCGGTGCCGACGACCTCGATCTCAGGGTCGGACTTCAGGGCGGCCGAGATCAGCCCACGCATGGTCAGGCTGTCGTCGACGACGAGGACGCGCACGGGGCTCATGCGCCACCCAAACGGTAGGTGGTCAGGCCGGCGGTCTGCAGTTGGCTGGTCGCCGGGCCGGAGACGCGTTCGGAGTGACCGATGTAGAGTGTCGCGCCGGGATTCATCAGCGGAGTGAACCGCTTCCACACCCGTTCCTGGGTCGCGTCATCGAAATAGATGACGACGTTGCGGCAGAAGATGACGTCGAACTTGCCCTTCATCGGCCAGTCGCCGATCAGGTTCAGTTCCTTGAAGCTGACCAGGCGCTTCAGCTGCGGACCGGCGACCCACTGGCCGCGATCGGCGCGGTCGAAATATTTGCGCCACAGGGTGACGGGCGCGGGCTCCAGCGCTTCTTCCGAGTAAACGCCGTCATGGCCTTGGGCCACCATGTTGGGGTCGATGTCGGTGGCCAGGATGCGCACGTCGAGCTCGGCCGCCTCGGGCAGGGCCTGGAGCACGGTCAGGGCCATCGAATAGGGCTCCTGCCCGTTCGAGCAGGCCGC
Organism: Brevundimonas fontaquae; assembly: GCF_017086445.1. Classification (NCBI taxonomy): domain Bacteria; kingdom Pseudomonadati; phylum Pseudomonadota; class Alphaproteobacteria; order Caulobacterales; family Caulobacteraceae; genus Brevundimonas; species Brevundimonas fontaquae. The sequence continues at coordinate 3,262,913 of NZ_CP070968.1, forward strand.
CGACCACAGGCGGACCCGGCCGCCGGCGCGGGCGCGCCCCGCCAGTTCGGGCATGACCCGGTCGCGCAGGTCGTCGAAATGGTGCGGTTCGCGATAGAATCGGGTGACGTTGGTGGTCAGGGCCGCTGTCATCTTCTGGCGTTCGTCGACGCCGTCCACGCCCTCGACCAGGGCGCAGTAGTCGCGGAAGCTGGTCAGGCCCAAGGTGCGCAGGCGCTTGGCCAGGCGCGAATAGACGAGCGCGGCCTTGCCCTCGTTCAGGGCGATGCCGGCGTGGGCGTGCAGCATCTGGGCGATGTGGCGGAAATCCTCGGCGGTGAAGACGAACTCGCCCTCGACGATCGATCCCCGGCCGGCGGCGGCGTTCATGCGGCTTCAGCCTCGACTTGCGGCAGGATGTGGTCCAGTTCGATCAGGCTGATCATGCGCCCGTCGATGGAGAAGATGCCCTTGACGAAGGTCTTGACCTGATCGCTGGCGACGTCGGGCGTCGGCTGCACCGAGGCGTCGCTCATCTGCAGGATGTCGGACACCGCATCGACCAGCAGGCCGACCATGCGGCCGCCGATATGGGCGACCATGATGACGTGACGCGCCGTCGGTTCCGAGGTCGTCAGACCGAAGCGCGCGCCCAGGTCGATGATCGGCAGAACCGTGCCGCGCAGGTTGATGACGCCCTTCATGTATCCCGGCGAACGGGGCAGAGGGGTCGCCGGCGTCCAGCCGCGGATTTCGCGCACCGACATGATGTCGACGCAGAATTCCTGACTGCCGATGCGGAAGGCGATCAATTCACGCTGGAGATCTTTGGCTTCGGTCATGGTTCAGCTCGCGAGCTTGAAATCGGGACGGACGGATTTGCGGCGCATGTCGGTGACCAGCACGTCGACATCCAGGATCAGGGCCACGCGCCCGTCGCCCAGGATGGTGGCGGCGGCGACGCCCTCGACCTGCTGGTAGTTGGTTTCCAGGCTCTTGATGACCACCTGGCGCTGGCCCTGGATGGCATCGAACAGCAGGGCCGCCTGCTGGCCGCCTTCGGTCTCGACGACCACGGCAACGCCTTCGGTCGGGTTCATCGGCTGTTCGCGGAAGCCCATGATCAGGGCCACGTCGATCAGCGGCAGGAAGCGATCGCGGAAGCGGATGACGGGATCCACGCCGCCGACGAAATGCAGGTCGACAGCTTGCGGGGTCAGGCTCTCGACGATGGCCGGCAGCGGCGCGATCAGCGTCTGTTCAGCGGCGGTGACGACCATGCCGTCCAGCACCGCCAGCGTCAGCGGCAGGCTGAGGGTGAAGGTCGAGCCCTTGCCCGGCACCGAGCTGATGGAGATGCGGCCGCCCAAGGCCTGGATCGACCGTTTGACCACATCCATACCCACGCCCCGGCCCGAGATGTCGGACACGACGGCGGCGGTGGAGAAGCCCGGCGCGAAGATCAGATTGTCGATCTGTTCGTCGGTCAGGGGGGCGTCGGCGGCGATCAGCCCCTTGTCGACGGCGATCTTCTTGACGCGTTCGCGGTTGATGCCGCGGCCGTCGTCGGAGATTTCGATGACGATCCGACCCGAGCGGTGCAGGGCCGCGAGACGCACCGTGCCCTCGGCCGGCTTGCCAGCGGCGACGCGCTCTTCGGGCGTTTCCAGCCCGTGGTCGATGGCATTGCGCAGCATGTGGGTGATGGGCTCGGCCAGGCGTTCGACCACGGTCTTGTCGACCTCGGTATCCTCCCCGGCCGTGACCAGACGGACCTGTTTGGAGACCATGTCGGCGACTTCGCGGACCAGACGCGGCATGCGCTGGAACACCGATTTCACCGGCTGGGCGCGGATAGCCATGACGCTGTCCTGGATCTCGCGGGTCAGCAGTTCCAGGTCTTCCATCCCGAGCGCGATGCCGGAGGACCGGGCCAGGCCGCTTTCCAAAACACGCTGCGACAGCATGGCCTGCTGGATGACCAGTTCGCCGACGACGTTGATCAGGCGATCCACGCGATCCAGATCGACGCGGATCGTCACCGGCGCGGGCGCGACGGGGGCGACAGGGGCGGAAGTCGTCGCCGCAGCGACGGGGGCGGCGACTGGCGGAGCGACGGGCGGGACCGGCGCAGGCTCTGGCTTGACCGCGGCCAAGGGGATGGCTTCAGGCTGAGGCTGGGGCGCAGGCTCGGCGGCCGCGCCGCTCGCCTTGGCCAGCAGGGCGGCGATGTCCAGCTCGTCGCCGGCGGGCAGGACGGCGGCCGGCTCGTCCTCAAACGCACCGATGTCGGATGCGCCAGCTGCGCCGTTCCCCAGGGGCGTGATGGTCAGTTCGCAGTCGCTTTCGACGAAATCGAAGACCTCGCGCACGGCCGCCTCATCGACGGCGGCGGCCAGATCGACCGTCCAGGTCAGGCAACCGTCCTCGACCGACAGGGCGTCCAGCGTCGGCGTCGCGCTGTCGTCCACGACGACCGTGACCGGGCCGAGGCGGCCCAGTTCGCGCAGGAGCAGGCTGGTCTCGTTGGCGTTAACGTACATCCGGCCCATGGGCTTGAACACGACGCGCCAGCCGGTCGACGCCGTGTCGGCGCCCAAGTCGCCGCCCAGATCCTCGATGGGCAGGGGCGCGGCGTCGTCCAGCGCCATGTCGAAGGCCATGGGGGTGAAGCCGAAGTCGTCTTCGTCTTCTTCGACCTCAACCGGCGCCTCGCCGCCGTGGGTCAGGACCTGCATTTCGGCGACCAGGGCGGCGGACCGCGCCTCGTCCACCGGTGGGATCAGACCCTGGGCCGCCTGAATGTGATCGGCCAGCACGTCGGAGGCGCGCAGCAGGGTCTTGATGGTGATCGCGTCGCACGGCTTACGCCCCGCGCGCAGTTCGTCCATCAGGGTCTCGAAGACGTGGGCGAACCGGACTAGAGCCTCCAGGCCGAAGGCCCCTGCCCCGCCCTTGACTGAATGGACGGCGCGGAAGACGGCGTTGATCGTCTCCAGATCGGTCTGCCCCTGTTCAAGCAGCATCAGCTTGGCTTCCAGGTCGGCGAGCAGTTCGTCGCACTCCTGGAAGAAGGTGGCTTTGATGGCTTCGAAGGCGTCCATTGGTTCGGGGTCCGGCGGGCTTTAAGCGATCAGGCGGCGACGCGGCGGACAGCGTCCACCAGCTTGACGGGGTCGAACGGCTTGACGATCCAGCCGGTAGCGCCGGCGGCGCGGGCGCGCGCCTTTTTCTCGACGTCGCTCTCGGTCGTCAGCACCAGCACCGGGGTGGTGCGGTGGTTCGGGTTGGCGCGCACGCCCTCGATGACGCCGAAACCGTCCATGCGGGGCATGTTGATGTCAGTAATGATGACGTCGGCGCCCTTGGCGTCCAGCGTCTCCAGCCCGTCCACGCCGTCGACGGCCTGGATCACGGTATAGCCCGCATCTTCCAGCGCCATCAGCAGCATGTCGCGCATGGTGCGCGAATCGTCGATCGTCAGAACGGTCTTGGTCATGCCAACGCTCCCTCGGTGTTGAAGTCCGGCGCGCCGTAGGCGGCCCATTGTTCTGTCCAGTATTGGGACACAGACCCTAAACTTAGGTTGACGCCGTCTGCCGCCCACGTCTTTCGCGCCGACAGCAGAATCTGCAGGCACAGACCGCCCAGACGCTGGACGGCGGAGGCGTCCAGAACCACCGGGTGGCCGCGCAGGGCCAGCAGATCCGCCTTCAACGGCTCGGCTGCATTCAGGTCCAGAACGTCGGACAGGATCACGGTTTCAGTCATCAGAACTCCTCCCAGCCGTCCTCGACGGCGGTGGCTTGAGGCTTGGGTGCGGCGCCGCCGCGGCCGATGGTCTTCAGGGCGGCGACCATGTGGCTCGACGGCTTGGCGACGGGCGCGGGGGTGCGAACCGGCGCGGGCGAGGCGGCGCGCGACGGCGAAGACCCGACACGGAACTGGGCGACCGAGGCTTGCAGGCTTTCCGCCTCCTGGGCCAGCGAGTGGCTGGCGGCGGTCGACTGCTCGACCATGGCCGCGTTCTGCTGAGTGACCTGGTCCATCTGGTTCACGGCGGTGTTCACTTGGGCCAGGCCGACGGCCTGTTCCTGGGCCGAGGCGGCGATCTCGGTGACCAGGCTGTCGATTTCGGCGACGCGGTCCACGATCCGTTGCAGGGCCTCGCCGGTCTCTCCGACCAGTTTCACGCCTGCGCCGACTTGGCCGGTCGAGGCCGAGATCAGGGTCTTGATCTCCTTGGCGGCTTCGGCCGAACGCTGGGCCAGGGCGCGGACTTCGGAGGCGACCACCGCGAAGCCACGACCGGCCTCGCCGGCGCGCGCGGCCTCGACGCCGGCGTTCAAAGCCAGAAGGTTGGTCTGGAAGGCGATCTCGTCGATCACGCCGATGATCTGGTTGATCTGGGTGGACGAGCCCTCGATGGCGGTCATGGCCTGGACGGCGTCACGCACGATCACGCCGCTCTTTTCGGCGTCGCCGCGCGCGGCCTGGACCACGTCTGAAGCCTGGCGGGCGCCCGAGGCGGTCTTGTTCACCGTGGCGGTGATTTCATCCAGGGCGGCGGCGGTTTCCTCCAGCGAGGCGGCCTGCTGTTCGGTGCGGCGCGACAGGTCGTCGGCGGCCTGCGAAATCTCGCCGGCGCCCGAGCGGATGCCCGAGACGTTGTTGACGACCACCGAAACGGCCTGCTGCAGCTGGGAGATGGCGGCGTTGAAATCGGTCTTCAGCTGAGCCGATTTCGCATTGAACTCGATGTCGATGCGGTGGGTCAGGTCGCCGTTCGACATGGCCGACAGACCTTGGCCCAGGGCCGCGATGGCACGGGCGTCCTCGGCGGCTTCGCGCGCCTTGTCCGCTTCGCGTTCGGCGCGTTCCTGCTCGCTCATGGAGCGATGGGCCGTGGCTTCCTGTTCGACGCGAACCTTCTCGATCGCCGCGTCGCGGAAGGCCAGGATCGCCTGCCCCATCTTTCCGAACTCATCCTTGCGCTCGGCGCTGGCGACCTTGATGTCGGTGTCGCCGGCCATCAGCTTCTGCATATAGCCGATCATCGTGAAGACCGGCCGCACGATGGATCGGGTTGCGACAAAGCCGGCCATCAAAGCGATCACCAAGGCCGAGATCAGGCCGACAATCGTAGCGATCAGCGCGGTGCGGCTGGCGGCGTTCTGAGCGTCGGTTGCGGCGTCGCGCGCCACATCGTTGGCGGCCTTGATCGCATCGACCGCCTCCTCGACCGGGGCGACGTAGTTGTCGGCGCTTCCGTTGCGACCGACCATCTGCACGGCCTGTGCGCCGCGACCGTCGCGGACCATCGCCGAACCGGCTTCAACGACGTTCTTGTACCAGACCGCATTGCCCGCGACGGCCTTGTCGATCAGGGCGGCGCGATCGCCCGAGACTTCGCCCCGCAGTTCATCCATCGCCGCCAGAAACTTGGCGCGGTGCGCGTCGACACGTTCGAGATAGTAGGGATCCTGAGACAGGAGATAGCCGCGCATCGCGTTCTCCTGGCGGGCCATATAGAATTCCGCTCTCGCCGTGGAGCGGTCGGCCTGGTTTTCCACCGTGCGCACTTCACCAGCGGCCTCAAGCTGCAACAGGCTGGCGATGATGATGGCGCCCATGACGGCGATCGCCGCCAAAACGAGGCCAAAGGCCGCGAACAGCTTGCGGCCGACGGGCATATTCTCGATCAACTTCAACTCAGCATCCCCCGATGGATCGGTTACTCAGAACGAATAGGTGGCGGCGGCGACAAGGCGGCCCTCGTAGGGCTCGCCGACACTGTGGCGGTCGGTGTCGTACCAGCGCAGATCGACGGCCAAGGCCTCGGTCAGCTTGTGTTTGGCGCCGATGTTCCAGGCATTGTAGTCGACCCCGCCGTCGGCCATCCGATTGGCGACGGCGGCCGAAATCTTCGTCTTGGCGGCGACGGCGACCGTGCCTTGAAGCTCCAGCCACCAGGCCTCTTTCGTCGCCGCGAAGCCGTCGGGCGAATAGTTGACGCGCAGGCGCGTCGCCACGGGGCCCAGCTTGCGTGAAGCGTCCGCCTGATATTCCCAGTAGTTGTTATCGACGCCGGCGCGCGACCCTGGCAGGTCGCGGTTCATGACCCCAAGATCGAAGGAAAAGCCGCCTGCTTTGGGTCGCCAACCGACCATGCTGACGATTTCCATGTCGTAGCCTTGAGCGCCGGCGGCGTCCGAGACGAAGACGCTGGCGTAGCCTTCGCCGAAGCCGGCTTCCGCCTTGGCGAAAGGCGCAACGTCCTGGTTGCTCTTGCCCAGCCCTTTGCCGACATACTGGCTGGCGACGCCGACATCGACGCCAAGGGTTTGCGCCTGAGACGTGACCGGCGCCGCGAGGCCTACTGCCGCGACGACATAAATGGCTGACGAACGAAACATGGCGACCCCTGAAGCTTCTGCATTCTGAGGCTCAAGGATGAGGCGATGATTAATATCAAATCTGAACCAAGCGCTATGTAGGATTGCGTATCCGTTCCGACGCTTATGGCGCAGTCCGACCGCGCTTCACGCGACACCGACGACGACGGATCGGACATTTTTTTTGGAATACGTAGGTTCACGTAGGTCCAAAAGCCCTGTACAAAAGTTGTCAGAAACGTGTCGAAGTTCGTTGGATCGGGTACAACACGTCCATGCTCATGAGCTCACGTCACCTCGCATTGATTTCGCCTGCGGTCACCTAGCCACGCCGATGACCCTTCGATCAAAGACAGGGTGGAACGGGGTCTTGATCGCATGTTCAACAGTGCTTATTGCGACGCTTATTCGTAGCGTTCTCGAACGGTTTGGAAATTTCTATTACCTTCCGCTTGTTCCGGCGGTGATGGCGACGGCATTACTGGCTGGAAGACTGGCCGTGGCGCTTGCGATACTGTTGGCCATAGGAACTAATCTATGGCTGGTGCAACGTGAGGACGGGCTGGACGCCGCAACAAATGCAGCCCTGTTCGCCGTCATCGCCTGGGTCATCGCAGAAGTCTGTCGTCGGTTGATCGACTCGCTGGAACAAGCCCGCGCCCTGACGCGTGATTTGGCGGTGCGCGAGATGCTGCTCGACACCATCGTGGCCTCCACCCCGATCGTGACTCTGGACCGCGAGGGACGGACGCGTCGGGTGACCCCTGCAGCCGCTAATCTGTTGCGCGTGGATCGTCTGGCGGCGATCGCCCAGCCATTCGGGTCGCTGCTGCCGGGGTTTGACGAAACGGCCCTGACAAAGGCCCGTCAAGGCGGCGAGGTTCTCGCACCATCGTCCGGCCCGTGGACGAGCGGGCCGTCGCCCCTGCCCGGCCCGCCCCTGACGCTTCACGCCAACGTCCTGCCCGACGACATCTCGCCAGAGCACATCATCCTGACGCTGGGCGATGACAGCGAGGCCGAAAGAATCCGGCGCAGCGAAAGAGATCTGATCGCCAGGCTGAGCAAAGTCTGGCGTCTGAACTCGATGGGGGAGATGGCCGCGACACTGGCCCACGAACTGAACCAGCCGCTGAGCGCCGCCGCCGTCTATCTGCATGCCAGCCAGGTTGAGCTGGCAGGTCTGGGACCCGCAGCGGACGGGCCGACCAAGACCATCGAGTTGGCAAAGGCGCAGTTGCTGCGTGCGGGAGACATCATCCGTCGCATGCGGGAACACGTCGCCACGGGGGCTCGGTCCGTCACAGAGGAACGCGCGTCGCTGATCGTCCTGGATCTTGCGCCGGTCTTCGCCCTGATCGGACAGGATACCGACACCCCTATCGATCTGGACATGGAAGAGACCGACGATCGGGTGCTGGCCGACCGCATCCAGATTCAGCAGGCGCTGGCCAATCTGGTGCGCAACGCGGTGGACGCGGTCATCGGACGTGAAGACGCGCGTGTCACCCTGACGGGACGCTCGCACGGATCGGATGGCTATGAAATCGCGGTTTCGGACAACGGCGACGGCATACCCGCAGAGCAGATGGACGACATCTTCCATCCGATGACCACCACCAAGCCAGGCGGCATGGGCCTGGGTCTATCCGTGACGCGCTCGATTGTCGAAAGTCACGGCGCCGCTCTGGTCGTCAGGCGCAATCCTCAAGGCGGAGCGACATTCTCGTTCCGTCTGCCTCGCCTCACGGAGCCCGACCTCCCATGAGCTCACATTCCGTCTTCATCATCGACGACGACCCCTTCATGCGAGACGCTCTGGTGTTGATGCTGCGGGGGGCGGGTTTCCGGGCGCGCAGTTTCGTCAGCGCCGACGACTTCCTGGTCAATCTGCCTGCAGACAAGAGCGCCTGCGTCATCACCGATGTGAGGATGCCGGGGCTTCAGGGTTCTGAACTCGTTGGGCGTCTCAAAAGCCTGCGCGGCGACACTTGGCCGGTGATCGTCATCACGGGCCACGGCGAGGTGGCGCTTGCGGTTCATCTGATGAAGGCGGGCGTCGTCGATTTCGTCGAAAAGCCGTTCGATCCACAGCGGATACTGGACGCCGTCTCCAGCTGCCTGGCCTCCCTGACCAGTCTGGAGGCCGAACGCATCGCGCGCGACGACGCCAAGGCCCGCCTGGACACCCTGACCCCGCGCGAGCGGCAAGTATTCGACGCCCTGATCGACGGCTGTTCGAACAAGGAGATCGCGCAAAGGCTGGAGATCAGCCCGCGCACGGTGGAGATCTTTCGCGCCAAGGTGATGACGAAAATGCAGGCCGCGAACCTGTCCACCCTGGTCCGGATCGGAATGCGCGCCGGCGACGCTTGAGCCGGACGAGATTCGTCGCCACCTTAGTCGCGACATGAGCGACCGGTCCGCAGGCCTCGCCCCGTCCCGCGTGACTGCGGTCCTGGGGCCCACCAACACCGGCAAGACCCATCTGGCGGTCGAGCGGATGCTGGGTCACGCCTCGGGCATGATCGGCCTGCCGCTGCGTCTGCTGGCGCGCGAGATCTATGAGCGGATCGTCAAACAGCGCGGCGCGGCGGCCGTCGCCCTGATCACCGGCGAGGAAAAGATCGTCCCGCCGCGCCCGCACTATTTCGTCTGCACGGTCGAGGCCATGCCGCTGGAGCGGTCGGTCGAGTTTCTGGCCATCGACGAAATCCAGTTGGTCGTCGACCCCGAACGTGGCCACGTCTTCACCCAGCGGCTGCTGCACGCGCGCGGCCGGTTCGAGACCATGTTCCTGGGCGCCGGCACCATGGAGCCGCTGATCCGCCGCCTGGTCCCGGACGTGGAGATCGTGACGCGCGACCGACTGTCCACCCTGTCCTACGCGGGCTCCAAGAAGCTGACCCGCCTGCCCCGCCGCAGCGCCATCGTCGCCTTCTCGACCGACCGCGTCTACGCCATCGCCGAACTGATCCGACGTCAGCGCGGCGGCGCGGCCGTGGTGATGGGCAGTCTGTCCCCCCGCACCCGCAACGCCCAAGTGGCCCTGTATCAGTCGGGCGAGGTCGATTTCCTGGTCGCCACCGACGCCATCGGCATGGGGCTGAACATGGATGTGGACCATGTCGCCTTTGCGGGCTTGAGGAAGTTCGACGGGCGGCGCACCCGCTGGCTTTACGCGCACGAGATCGGCCAGATCGCCGGACGGGCCGGCCGGCATCTGCGCGACGGCACCTTCGGCGTCACGGCCGAGGCCGAGGATCTTGACCCCGATCTGGTCGAACAGGTGGTCGAGCATCGGTCCGATCCGATCGAGGCGGCGGAGTGGCGGAACGCCCGGCTGGATTTCGACACCCTGCCCGATCTGCTTCGCTCGCTGACGGTGACGCCCCAACGATCGGGACTGAGCCTGACGGCGGAGGCTCTGGATGAGACCCTGCTGCGTCGCCTGATCAAGGACGAGGAGATCGCGCGCGTCGGGCGCTCGCGCGGGGCGGTCATGCGTCTGTGGGAGGCGTGCCAGCTGCCCGACTTCCAGAAGACGACGCTGGATGAACACGCCCGGCTGGCCAAGGACGTCTTTCACGCCCTGACCGGCAAGCGCGGCCGGCTGACCGACGACTGGATGGCGCCGCGCTTCGCCTTCGTGGATCGTGACGACGGTCAGATCGATCAGCTGTCGGCGCGGCTGTCGGCGGTGCGCACCCTGTCCTACATCGCCAACCGGCCGGACTGGGTCCACGACGCGCAAGGCTGGCGCGACAAGACCCGCGCGCTGGAGGACCGGCTGTCCGACGTGCTGCACGAGCGGCTGACCGCCCGGTTCGTGGATCGCCGCACCACCGCCCTGATGCGAGCGTTGAACGTGCGCGAAGACACGTTTGCAGGCGTCGCCGAAGACGGCGAGGTCACGGTCGAGGGACAGGTCGTCGGCCAGCTGGAGGGCGTGCGGTTCCAGATGGAGAAGGGTTCGTCGGCCCTGGAAGACCGCACCCTGCGTCAGGCGGCCGTGCGTGCGGTGACGCCCGAGATCAACCGACGGCTGGGATGTCTGGCGGCCGAGACAGATGACGGGTTTTCGGTCACGCCGGACGGGGCGGTGCTGTGGCGCGGCGTGCTGACGGCGCAGATCAACGCGACGCCGCAGGGGGTCGATCCGTTCACGCCCTCCGTGCGCCTGCTGGGCGACTTGGGACCGACGCCCGCCCGCGAGCGCGCCCAGCGCCGGATCGAGGCGTGGCTGGCGGCGGAAGCAGGCCGTGCGCTGCGCGATCTGCGACGGCTGCGTCAGGCGGTGGAGTCGGGGACATTGAAGGGCCTTCCGCGCGGCATCGCCTTTCGCCTGATCGAGGCCGGCGGCGTGATCGACCGGCGCGAGGTCGAACGCGATCTGGCCGCGCTCAGTCAGGTCGAGCGCCGCACGCTGCGCAGTTTCGCCATCCGCATCGGCGTGCATTCGGTGTGGCTGCCCGGCCTTCAGAAGCCGCGCGCGCGCCATTTCGCCCAGGCCTTCGTCGCCGCGCCGCTGATCCCGGCGACGCCCGATCTGATCCCCGCCCCGGTGGAGCCGCCGTCGGCGCGGCTGTTGTCCGCACACGGATTGCGATTGGCGGGACGGTGGCTGGCGCCGGTCGAGACGCTGGAGAAGATGGCCGAGCTGCGGGCCGCCAATCACGGCCGGCTGTCCGACGAGGCTCTGACCGATCTGGGCTGGCGCGCCGATCAGGCCAAACAGATCATCGCCGCCCTGAAGGTCGAACGCGCCCGCCTGCCCGACAAGCCGGGCGCAGCGCCGAAGATCGTCAAGGACTCGCCCTTCGCCGCCCTTGCCGCCCTGACGGAGGCTCCCCCGGCGCGACCCAAGCGTCGTCGCCCGCGTCGAAAGGCGAAGGCTTGAACGAGAACGCCTGTCGCATCGACATCTGGCTGTGGCGCGCGCGGTTCGTAAAGACGCGCGGCCTGGCGGCCGATCTGGTGGAGCGGGGGGCGGTGCGGCTGACGCATCAGGGGCGCGAGACGCGGCTCGACAAGCCCAGCCGATGCGTTCACGTCGGCGACTTACTGACCTTCGCCCAGAACGGACACGTCACCAGCCTGAAGGTCGAGGGGCTTGGCGAAAGGCGCGGGCCTGCCGAAGAGGCCCGCGCCCTGTATTCGCTTACGGTATAAATTGCCTCAAGTAGCGCGAAGCGCGGTAGGCTCAAAAGAACGGCCTCAAGTCGCGCGCAGCGCGCTAGCTCCTTACTTTTGGATCACGAACTCGCCTTCGATGTGCAGCTTCACCTCGTCGGAGACGGCCGGCAGGGCGTAGTTGATGCCGAAGTCCGAGCGTTTGATGGTCGCCTCGCCGTCGAAGCCGGCCTTGTAGGCGCCCATGACGGTTCCGGCGCCGTTGAACTCGACCTCGATGGTGACGGGCTTGGTCACGCCCTTCAGGGTCAGATCACCGACCACGGTCGCCTCGTTGGCGTCATCGGCGTCGACCGTGACCGAGCGCGAGACGAAGGTCGCGGTCGGGTATTGGGCGGTGTCGAAGAAGTCGGCGGTTTGCAGGTGGGCCTTCAGACGGTCGTCGTTGGGAGCCACGTCGGTCAGCGGGATCGTCGCGGTCAGGGTCGAGGCCGACGGGTTGGCCGGATCCAGCTTCAGCACCGCCTTCACGTTCACGAACTGGCCCGTATAGGTCGAAAGGCCGAAGTGATTGACCGACCAGGTGATCTTGCCGTGGCCGGAATCGAGATCGTAGTTCCCGGCGGTGACTTCGGCGGGGTTCTTGGTCAGAGCGGCCTGAGCCACGACCGCACCGCCGGCGATCAGGCTGAGGGCGGCCGCGCCGGCGACGGCGTATTTCATGAAGGGGGTGCGCATGGGGAGTTCCTGTCGATAGGGCGGATATGCAATCAATACAGTTGCGATTAGGCGCCGTTCTGTCAAGGCGCTGCGAATGGCTCTCGCCTTAAGCCGCGCTGTTGACAGTTGGTTGCGTGGCCGCCATGTCGCAGGCCTCCCGCCCACAGACCGACACCCGTTTCTCGCCCAATGACCTACATCGTCACCGACGCCTGCGTGAAATGTAAGTTCATGGACTGCGTCGAGGTGTGTCCGGTGGACTGCTTCTACGAGGGCGAGAACTTCCTGGTGATCGCGCCGGACGAATGCATCGACTGCGGCGTGTGCGAACCGGAATGCCCCGTCGACGCCATCGTGCCGGACACTGAGGACGAGCCCGACGGCAAATGGCTTCAGGTCAACGCCGAATACGCCAAGGTCTGGCCCAACATCACCGTCAAGGGCACGCCCCCCGCCGACCGCGAGCAGTACGAGCGCGAAACGGGCAAATACGAGAAATACTTCAGCCCCAAGCCGGGCAAGGGTTCCTGACTTCAGGACCGGCGCCGCTCAAGCCTTGCCGTATTTGCACGTCCGCCCTGTGGACGTTTTGAAATTCCGCAGATTTGTGATAGGTTCTGTTTCATTGGATCGGGCGGTCCGCGAAACCTTCGCGCCGCCCGTGTTTGCGACAGAATCCCGCCCTAGACGGGATCGGCCAGAGGTTTGGTGATCCGTTTCCGCTTTTGACGCCTGACATCATCCCCTCCGACGGAGCGATCCGGCGGGTGAGATCCTGTTTGCGTTTCCTGCGCCTTCGTTTCGCCCGGCCCTGACCGGGAAAGGACGATTATGACGAGCAAGACTGGTCTGGAGTTCAAGGTTGGCGACGCGGTCGTCTATCCGGCGCACGGCGTCGGCAAGGTGGCGGCGATCGAGACCCAGGAAGTCGCGGGGATGTCGCTGGAGGTCTATGTCGTGACCTTCGACCACGAGAAGATGACCCTGCGCGTCCCGACCAAGAAGGCCGTGACGGCCGGCCTGCGTTCGCTGGCCGCCGACGACGTCGTGACCAAGGCCCTGACCACGCTGAAGGGCCGCGCGCGCATCAAGCGCACCATGTGGTCGCGTCGCGCCCAGGAATACGAAGCCAAGATCAACTCGGGTGACCTGATCTCCATCGCCGAAGTGGTCCGCGATCTGCACCGCGCCGACACCCAGCCGGAACAGTCCTATTCGGAGCGCCAGCTCTATGAATCGGCTTTGGACCGCATGGCGCGCGAAGTCGCCGCCGCCAACAAGATCGACAAGGACGCCGCCGTCGAGCTGCTCGCCAAGTCGCTCAGCGCCAAAAAGCCGATCCCGACCGCCGAAGCCGCCTAAGCTTCGAGTTTCGGACAAAAGAAAAGGCCCCGGAGCAATCCGGGGCCTTTTTTGATGCGTTGCAGAGCCGCCGTCAGAAGTATTCGGCGTTGGCCGGGCACTGGGCGCTGATGCGGCGCGCCGTGATGCTGGCGGGGATATAGGGCGTGCCGCGCACGATCTGGGCGCCGCCACGGAAGCTGAAGCTGGTTTCCGTGTAGGTCCCGTTCAGGCGAACGGCGATGCGGCGGCCCTTGCGGTCCTGGCAGGTTCCCTCGAAGCGGGCATTGCCGTTGCCGACCACGCGGGTCGGATAGGTGCAGCGCCACTTGTTGGTCGACAGGCCGCCGAAGAATCGGTTGATCTCGCTGGGCCGCACACACTTCTGCTCGGTATCGCGCTGGCCCACCGCGCTGGTGGTGTATTCCCAGTAGCCGGGCAGGACTTCGGACTGGGCGGCGGTCTGGGCCGGGGCGATGGCGGGCGAGGCCAGCATGAAGCCGCCGGCCATCACCGGGGCCAGGACCGCGAGCGCGCGCTTGGGCAGGCGATCGATCAAGGACGGACGGGACATGGAAGCCTTCTGTTCTGCTTGGGTCTCTTTTGAGGTCGTCATCATATGGGCCATACAGGGCGGCATTTGAATGACGGCTGAACGAGGCGTGGGGACGATGGGTCCAGACTCGGCTTGACGCCGAACCGCCTCTTCCCTTATACGGCCCCCTCTCGCGCGGGCTGGTTCCCGCGCGCAACTGTTTCATGCGTCCTCTCCCACGCTCGGGCTGGACGCCGCACCTTAAGGATCTGACGATGTCGCGTCGTTGCGAACTCACCGGTATCGGCCCCATGGTCGGCCACAACGTGAGCCACTCGAACATCAAGACCAAGCGCCGCTTCCTGCCGTCGCTGAAGACGGTCAAGGTCACGTCGGAAGCCCTGGGCCAGACGTTCAGCCTGCGCATCTCGAACGCCGCGCTGCGCACCCTGGACTACAAGGGCGGCCTTGACGTCTTCATCGTCAAGGCCCGCGACGAGCAGCTGTCGATCGCCGCTCAGCGCATCAAGCGCCAGATTCGCGCCAAGCTCGCCGAACAAGCCGCCGCCTGATCGGCGACCGCGACATAGATTTCTGGAAGAGGCCGGTGGAAACACCGGCCTTTTTCTTTGCGCCATTGCCCGCTCGCGCTAGCCTGTCGCCTCAGACGGGGAGCGGTTCATGCGCATCAAGATTTTGCTTTTGGCCGCAGCCAGCGCCCTGACGCTGTCGGCCTGCGCCACCGTCGCCCAGCCGGCGCCGACGCCACGTGAATCGACCGCCTTCACCCTGGCCACCGATCAGCCGCTGACGCCGGAACAGCAGGCGATGCAGTTCGACAAGGCCGATTTGTCGATCAAGGTCCTGCCCGACGACAAGGCCATCGATGCGGTCGCCGTGCTGGACTTCACCGCCAAGGCGCCCCTGACCGCTCTGGTCGTCGAACTGGATGCGCTGCTGACCATCTCCTCGGTCCAGATCGACGGGGTCGAGGTCGCTGTCGATCGCTGGTCAAACCCAGAAGGCCGGCTGACGGTACAGCTGCCCGAGACCCTGGCCACGGGCCGGTCGGCAGCCCTGCGCGTCGCCTACGCCGGCCAGCCGCGCGTGGCGCCCCGTGCGCCTTGGGACGGCGGCTTCGTCTGGTCCACCGCGCCGTCGGGCGAGCCATGGATCGCCACGGCGGTTCAGGGCGAGGGCTGCGACATCTTCTGGCCCTGCATCGACAGCCCGCACGGCGAACCGGGCCGGGTCGATCTGCACATCACCGTCCCGTCGACCCTCTCGGCGCCGTCCAATGGCCGCTTCCTGGGCAAGGTCGATCACGGCGACGGCTGGACCACCTGGAACTGGTCGGCGAAATCGCCCAACACCTACGCCATCGCCTTGAACGTGGGGCCATACGAAGAGGTCTCGGGCGACTACGCCAGCCGGTTCGGCAACACGATCCCGATGCGCTACTGGCATCTGAAATCGGACACCCCCGAACAGGTCCAGGCCCTGTTCGCCCAGTTCCCAAAGATGCTGGACTTCTTCGAAGCCACCGTCGGCCCCTTCCCTTTCGGCGACGAGAAGATGGGCGTGGTCGAGACCCCGCACCTGGGCATGGAGCACCAGACCATCAACGCCTACGGCAACGGCTACAAGATCGATGGGCGGGGCTATGACTGGCTGTTGCAGCACGAGTTCGCCCACGAATGGTTCGGCAATCAGCTGACCAATCAGAACGCCGACGACATGTGGCTGCACGAGGGATTGGGGTCATACATGCAGCCCCTCTATGCCCGCTGGCTGCTGGGCGACCGCTACATGCAGCGCGAACTGGCCAATCAGCGCGAGGGTCTGATCAACACATATCCCGTCGTTTCAGGCACGCCCAAGACCGAAGACGAGGTCTATAAAGGCGACGTCGGGCCGGGTCTCGACATCTACAACAAGGGCTCACTGATCAGCCATTCGCTGCGGATGCTGATCGGCGACACCGCCTTCCATCAGGCGGTCACCCGCTTGGTCTATGGCCGACCCGACCCGCAGCCGGGCAATTTCGCGCCGTTGTACCGATCCACCGGCGACTTCCTGGCGATCATCAACGACGTCACGGGCCAAGACTATGGCTGGTTCTTCCGCGGCTATCTCTACAACGCCGCCCTGCCGGTGCTGACCCAGACCCGCGACGGCGATGTGCTGAAGCTGGAGTGGACGACGGGCGACGGCGGCGTCTTCCCCATGCCGCTGGAGGTCGAGATCGACGGGCGCGTTCAGACCGTGGCCATGACCGGCGGTCGGGGCCAGATCGCGGTTCCGGCCGGCGCCCATGTCCTGATCGATCCACAGAACAAGGTGCTGCGCCAGATGGACGTGATCGACGCGCTTCAGGCCTACAAGGCGGCGCAGAAGCCGAAGTAGCGGCGGGTCAGGCCGCCGCCACCGTCACCGACTGGCGCACCATCTGACAGCGCTCCTGCGTCGTCAGGAAGGCGATGTCCGCCGCATCGCGCCCGCAGGCGATCCGCACCAGGCCTTCGACCGGCGCCAGGCCCGTCGGATCGACCAGCCACCAGCCGTTATCCAGCCAGACCTCGAAGATGGCGTGGAAGTCGGGCGGGCTGAGTTGGTGAGCGAAGGCGCTGACCGCGCGCGCAGGAATGCCCGACGCCCGGCATAGCGTCATGCCCAGATGGGTGAAGTCGCGGCACACGCCAGCACGGTCGATGAAGGTGCGCGCCGCCGTGGTTTCGGTGTCCGAGACGCCGTGCTCATAATCGACGTTCTCGGTGATCCAGTTCAGGATCGCCAGCACCCGCGCGCCGCCCGCCGTGTCACCAAACTCGCGCGTCACGAAGCGGCCGAACTGGTCTGACGGGCAATAGCGGCTGGGCTGGAGATAGGGCAGGACCTCGGCGGGCAACTCACCCCAGTCATGCTGGGATACGCTGGGCGGCAGGCCCTTCAGCACGCCGTTTTCGACCACCGCCTCATAGGTCAGCTTGACCTCGCCCTCGACATGGCAACGCAGGGTGCGGGCGCCGAAGTCGACGTCCTCGTCCTCATGGAAATCGACCGGCGGGTCGAAGGTCAGGGTCTCTTCCAGAATGTCCTGGCCCGGCCAGTGGGCGACCTGGATCTTGTAGATGGCGTCCGTCGGCGGATCGAAACGATAGACGAGTTCGGCGCGGACGCGCAGTTTCATGAAAATCTGCCGATCAAAGGGAGATGAGAAGGTTGCTGGTGAACGCCACGCGGTCTGGGCCGTTCCGTGGCGGTCCGCGCCTTCTGGCCTGTGCAAATCGACAAGACAAGACAATGTGTTAATCTGAGCCCCATGATCGCTTCCCCTGCCCTTCTCGCTCTTCGGGAAGCCACCGCCCCAGCCCACGAGACCCTGGAAGTCCAGGCCCGGATCGAGCCGCGTCTGTCGGACCCCGCCACGCGGGCGGCGACCGTGGCGGCGTTTTACCGCTTCCATGCCGGACTGGAGCCGCTCAGCCATCCGCTGGCGGCGGCGTTGAACGCCGCACTGGGCGCCGCCTTCGAACCGCGATCACGCGCGAACGGGATCGCCCAGGACCTGACGATACTGGGCCAGCGCGTTCCCCCGCCGGCGCGTCCGGCTGCGCCCGCCTCGGCCGGCGAAGCCTTGGGCTGGGTCTATGTGGCCGAAGGGTCGATGCTGGGCGGGCGGATCATACGACGCCGGCTGACCGCCGAGGGTCGCGATCTGGACGGCCTCGACTTTCTGGATCCCTATGGCGAAGAGACCGGCGCACGCTGGCGCGCCTTCATGGACCTGCTGGACCGGGCCTGCGTCAGCGGCCTTGCCACGATCGATCAGGTGGTGAAGGGCGGCGTCGACGGCTTCGCCTTCGCCCATCGCACCTTGCAACCCCCGCCGCAGGAGGCCGCGGCATGACCGAGACGCTCGACCTGGCCGACGCCGCGCTGAACGAATGCGACCACGAGCCGATCCACATTCCTCAATCGATCCAGCCGCACGGCTTCATGTTGGTGCTGGATCTGCAATCCCTGACCATCCGCCAGGGGGCGGGCGCGATCGAGGAGCTGACCGGCCGCAAGGTCTGGATCGATCGCACCGTCGCCGACGTGTTGGGCGATGTCGCCGACCGGGCCGTGCGCGCCATGGCCGCGCATCAGGAGGCCGGCTTCGCCTGTCGCTGGCGCGCGACCAATCGTCTGGAATACGACGTCGTGGTGCATCGTGCGCCGGGGACGACTTCCGGCACGATCAACGATCTGATGATCATCGAGGTCGAGCAGAGCTCGCAGCAGGCCCGGCTCGGCGTCGATCTGATCGCCAACCTGGATGCCGCCGGCGCCGCGCTGGAACGGGCGGTGACGATCCAGACGGTGTGCGAGCGGGCGGCGGACGCCTTCCGTCGCCTGACCGGTTTCGACCGGGTGATGATCTATCGCTTCCAGGACGACGAGGCGGGTCAGGTCGTGGCCGAAAGCCGCGCCGACGGGTCCGGCTCCTTCCTGAACCACCATTTCCCCGCGACAGATATCCCGCAGCAGGCCCGCGCCCTTTATCTGCGCAACCCGGTGCGAGTCATTCCCGACAGCCGCTATACGCCCCAGCCCCTGCGCCCCATTGCGCCCGACGAGGCGCCGCTGGACATGAGCGACAGCGGCCTGCGCTCGGTGTCGCCGATCCATCTGCAATATCTGCGCAATATGGACGTTCGGGCCTCGGCTTCGGTTTCGATCATCGTCGATGACGCCCTGTGGGGGCTGGTGGCCTGCCACAACGCCTCGCCCAAACTGCTGCCCTATGAGCTGCGCGTGGGCTGCACGGCCTTGGCGCGCAATCTCGCGCGACAGCTGAAGTCCCGGAGCGACGCCGACCTGTATCGCGAGCGCACGCGCCTGCGTCGGATGGAGGACGAACTGCTTTCGCGGCTGTCGCCGGACCGGCCGATGCGAGAGGCGCTGGCCGAAAAGGCCGACGCCCTGATGCAGCTGACCAGCGCGGACGGTCTGGCCATCGTCAGCGACGGCGATATCCAGACCTTTGGCCATACACCGCCCGAAGACGGCGTACGCGCCATCGCCGCCTGGGCGGCGGGACGGCCGGGCCTGCGCCCCGTCTCGTCGCACAACCTGGCCTCGGTTCTACCCGCCGCCGAGGCCTGGAAGACACACGCCAGCGGTCTGCTGGCGGTGACCCTGCCTCTGGATCAGCCGGTGTCGCTGCTGTGGTTCCGCTCGGAGGTGCTGGAAACGGTGCGCTGGGCCGGCAATCCCGCAACGGCGGAGAAGACGGGCCCCAACGCCATTCTGACGCCGCGCGCCTCGTTCGAAAGCTGGTCGGACACCGTCTCGGGCCGCGCGCACCGCTGGGGCCCCGCCGCCGTGGAATCCGCGGCCCGGCTGAGGGACGCGCTGGCTGACTACGCCGCTGTCCATCAGGTCCGACGGCTGAACCGATCGCTGCAGGACCGCCTGTCCGAGCGCGACCTGCGGCTGGAGCAGCAGCAGTATCTGATCCGCGAGGTTAACCACCGGGTTCAGAACAGCCTGACGCTGGTGTCCAGCTTCCTGGGCCTTCAGGCGCGAGAGCTGGCGAGCGGACCGGCCGCGTCGGCGCTGAACGAGGCGCGACGGCGTGTACGGGCCGTGTCCGGGGTCCATAGCCGGCTGTATCTGAGTGATCAGGTCACGACCATCGACATGAGCCGCTACATCGGCGAACTGATCGGCGATCTGGGCTCCAGCATGGGGCCCGACTGGGCCGCCGCCATCGAAACCGATCTGGACCCGGTCTGCATCGAGCCAGGGCGCGCCATCACCATCGGCCTGATCCTGACCGAACTGATCATCAACGCCCAGAAATACGCCTATGGCGGCAAGCCTGGTCCGCTGCGGATCGCCTTCCAGGAAGACGGCGCCTTCTTCCGCATGACGGTGGAGGACGAGGGCGCCGGCGGGCATCTGGCCGGCAAGGGTTTCGGCTCGATGATGATCAAGAGCCTGGTCGGCCAGTTGGACGGGACGATCGACTACCGAGACCGCGCGCCGGGCCTCAGCGTCGTGTTGCGGTCGCGGATCGACCCCCTCGTTTAAGGCGCGGCCTGACGGCCCCTGTGGCGTCAGGTCGCAGGGCGCCGTAAGAGCCGGGCCATGTCCGCTATGGCCTTTCGTCCCTCCTCGCGCGCCTTTGCGCTGATGGTTCTGCTGATCGCGGCCAGCGTGCTGGGCCTGGCGCCCATTCTGGTGCGGTTGACCGAGACGGGGCCGGCGGCCGCGGGGTTCTGGCGGTTCCTGTTCGCCCTGCCCCTGCTGACGATCTTGGCGTCGCGCGAACCAGGCGGCGTCGGCGCGGCGTCGAAATGGGCGCTGCTGGCGGGCCTGTTCTTCGCCCTGGACCTCAGCTTCTGGCACTACGGCATCGTCATGACCTCGGTCGCGAACGCGACGGTGCTGTGCAACCTGACGCCGGTCGTCGTGACCCTGTTCGGCTGGTTCGTGCTGAAGGAGCGGCCGCACCGGCTGTTCATCCTGGCCCTGGCCCTGGCCATGGGCGGCGCCTTCGCCATGGCGGCGGGCGCCGATGGCGGCCAGGGGACCAATCCCATGCTGGGCGACCTGTTCTCGTTGTCGGTGGCGATTTGGTACTCGGGCTATTTCCTGGCGGTGCAGGCGGCGCGGCGCACGGCCGGCGCGATGCGGGTGACGTTCTGGGCGACCCTGTTGGGCGCGCCCCTGCTGTTGATCGTCGCCCTGGTGCTGGGCGAGGCTGTCATCCCCGCCGGACCGGCGGGCTGGGCCGCCTGCGTCGCCATGGGCGTGATGCACGTCTTCGGCCAAGGCGGCGTGGCCTGGGCGCTGGGCAAACTGCCGGCCTCGGTCACAGCCGTCACCATCCTGATCCAGCCGGTCGTCGCGGGCCTGCTGGGCTGGTGGATCTTCGGCGAGACCCTGACGCCGGTTCAGGCCCTGGGCGGTGCCCTGGTGCTGGGCGCCATCGTCCTGGCGCAGCGGTCGCAACGCGCCAAGAGCGTGCAAGCCACCGAGACCAAGCCGCAGGACGCATCAAACGGGCTCAAGTAGCGCGAAGCGCGGTAGCCCGAGAAAACAAAACGGGCGCGGGAGAAACTCCCGCGCCCGCCTCTAAGCCTTGAAGGCTGGATCGACTTAAAGAACCTTGAGATCGATCGCCGAAGTCTTGCCGCGCTGGTTTTCCAGCTCGTATTCGACCTTGGCGTTCTCATCGAGGCCCTGAAGTCCGGCCTTCTGAACGGCGGTGACGTGAACGAACACGTCGGAGCCGCCGCTATCGGGCTGGATGAAGCCGTAGCCCTTGGTGGGGTTGAACCACTTGACCGTGCCGGTCGCCATGTCTGCGTCTCCGTAAACGCGCTTTTCCAGGCGGATCCCCCTCGAGGTGACCCGACAATCCATCTGGACAGCTCGTTCAGGCGAAGGAGCGAAACGCGGGTTTGGACCCCACGCGAAATCCGGACTGCAGCGATGTTGTCACCCGGCTTTTCCAGACGGTCAACAGCAAAGCGAGTCGCACCGGACGCATTCAGGCTTAACGACAGAGGCCCCGCGCCGCCCCGTCGATGTGCAGATGGTTGGCGTGGGCGGCGTTGTAGTCGGGCGTCAGGACCGTCGAAAACAGCTGGCAGGCCCCGTCGCGCAAGGCGTGCAGGAAGCGGCCGCCCGGCTCGCCCGCCGGCCCGTCGCCGCGCCAGTCGTTCAGAACGCTGACGGTTCGACCGTCCTTCAAGGTCACCGCTGCGACATCCAGCGCATTGGCCTTGGCATGTTCGCTGGGCCGCTCGGTCTCGTCCTGCGAGCCGTAGATGCGGCGGCACGAATAGGTGCCGTAATTTTCCACCCGCGCGGGCGCCGAGCCCATAATGTCGCGCGAGGCCGGGCGCAGCACCTGTCGATCCCAAATGACGTAGCGGACCGCCAGCGGGCACTGCATGACGACGTCGGCCGGCGCCAGCGGCGTCACCTCGCCGCCCGTGATCCGCACCGCCCCGCGCACCACGCAGAAGCCGCCGTCGTCGCGGTCGGGCGCGCGTTCGACCTGAACCCCCGCATTGCGCAGCGCCTGCATACAGGCCTCGGTCGCGCCCTCGACGGCCTCGGGCGTGGCGGCGGTCGGCACATCGAAGGCGGCGACCTTTGCGGTGGTCGCGCGGCCCAGCGGACGATCCAGATCCAGCGGCTTCCACGGCAGGTCCTGGGGCGGAGCGAAGGCGTTCAACAACGCAAAGCCGGCGCAGACCAGCAGCGCCAGCTCCCAAACCAGATTCCACATGTCCGCCAGATCGCGCTTCATTCGGCCCCTCGCAGGCCGGACGGGCCCGGCGCCTTAACGCCCAGCTTCGCAGTCGGCTCCCTCGCCCTTGCTCTCTGCCGGCCCTCGGCCCACTCTCTTCCCATGGGAAAGAAATCCGACGCCTATGACGCCGAGCTGGAACAGATCCAGCTGGCCATCGTCCAGACCCAGGCCTGGAGCATCGAGCATGGCTCGCGCGTGGTCATCGTGCTGGAGGGGCGAGACACCGCCGGCAAGGACGGCGCGATCAAGCGCCTGACCGAACATATGTCGCCGCGCCAGACCCGCGTCATCGCCCTGCCCAAGCCCAGCGACCGCGAGACCAGCCAGTGGTATTTCCAGCGCTATGTCCCGCACCTGCCGGCGGCGGGCGAGACGGTGATCTTCAACCGGTCCTGGTACAACCGCGCCGGGGTCGAGCCAGTCATGGGTTACTGCACGCCCGAGCAATACGCCCAGTTCATGACCGACGCCCCGCGCTTCGAGCGGATGCTGACGGACGACGGGATCATCCTGATCAAGATCTGGCTGGACATCTCGCGCAAGGAGCAGGCCAAGCGGCTCAAGGAACGCCGCGATGATCCGTTGAAGAAGTTCAAGCTGTCGTCGCTGGACGCCGAGGCCGAAGCGCGGTTCGACGCCTATTCCGACGCTCGCGACCGGATGCTGGACGAGACCGACCGCGACTATGCGCCCTGGACCGTCGTCGCCACCGACGACAAGAAGACGGCGCGGCTGAACATCGGCCGCTACATCCTGTCGGTGCTGAGCCACACCAGTATCGACATCAGGAAACCGGATTCCGACGTCGTGTTCAGCGCCGGCAAGGCCAAGGGCAGACTGGCGCGGTGAAGCGCCTCAGGCCGTTCTGACCATCCCGCCAGAGGCCGTCACCGGCCAGGGCGTCAGCCGCCCGCCCGCGCAGGGGCCGCCCTTGCATTCGCCGGTCAGCGGCTCGAAGATCGCCCCGTGCCAGCCGCACAGGATCAGCGCGCCGTCCGGCGTCAAATACCGGTCGATCTCCATCGCGATCGGAAAGCCGGCGTGCGGGCAGCGATCGACCCAGCCCGCGACTTGTCCATCCTTTCTGACCACGAAGCCGTGAAAGAAGGCCTCGCCGATCTGCAGCACGAAGCCGCGCGAGCCGGGGTCGGCGATGTCGCCCTCGGCACACAGGGCCACGCCGGGCGGCGTCTTCCAGACCCGTTTGCGCTCGGCCGGCGCCTCGGCCGCTTCAGACACGTTCGGCCTTCAGCGGGCGCGACAGCAGGCCGTCGATCAGACCATCGACATCGATCTCGCCGGCCAGCAGGGCGGCGACGCCTTCCGAGATCGGGATTTCCACGCCCAGACGCGCGGCCAGTTCGCGAACCGCCGGCGCGCTTTCATAGCCTTCCGCCACCGACCGTTTGCCGGCCAGGGCCTGTTCGACCGTCTGGCCCTGACCCAGGGCCAGACCCAGGCTCATGTTGCGCGACTGGGGGCTGGAGCAGGTCAGGACGAGGTCGCCCAGGCCGCACAGGCCCGCCACCGTCTCCGCCTGCCCCCCCATGGCGACGGCGAGGCGGGTCATCTCCGCAAAGCCGCGCGTGATCAGGGCGGCGTGGGCGCTGCGGCCCAACTGACGCCCCTCGGAGATGCCGCAGGCGATGGCCAGGACGTTCTTGAGCGCGCCACCCGCCTCGGCGCCCACCAGATCGGTCGCCAGATAGGGTCGGAAGCCCGGCGCCGACAGGGTGTTCAGCAAGGCCTCGCCCAGCGCCTGATCGGCGCAGGCCAGGGTCACGGCGGTCGGCAGGCCGCGCGACACCTCGCCCGCGAAACTGGGGCCGGAAAGGACGGCTGCGGGGGCGTCCGGCAGGGTCTCGGCCAGCACCTCGGTCATCAGCTTCATTGTGCCGCGCTCGACGCCCTTGGAGCACAGCACCACCGGCACGCCGGCGCGATAGTGGGGCGCAAACCCCGTCAGCGTCGCGCGCATGTGCTGGGCCGGCGGCACCGCCAGGATCACGTCGCAGTCGCCCAGATCAGCCAGATCGGCGGTAAATTTCAGGTCGTCGGCCAGCGGCACGCCGGGCAGATAGAGGTCGTTGGCCCGCGTCGCCCGCAGCGTCTCGACCAACTGCTGCTCGCGCGCCTGCAGGGTCGTGTCCAGTCCGGCCCGAACGCACACTTGCGCCAGAGCCGTGCCCCAGGCGCCGGCGCCGATGACCCCTGCCGTGCGGAATTCCATACGCCCTCCCGAGGCTTGTTTATCGTTCACGCCTTGGCGCCCTTGCGGCCCGGCTTGTGAGAAGGATCGGACAGGGCGCGCGCTTCGTCCAGCGGCCATCGCGGCCGGGCGACGACGTCAATGTCGCTGGTCAGGCCCAGCGCCAGCCGTTCAGCCCCCGCCAGGGCGATCATCGCCGCATTGTCGGTGCAATAGGCCATGGGCGGCGCCAGGAAGTCGAAGCCGTGTTTCGCCGCCGTCGCCTGCAAGGTCGCGCGGATGGTCTTGTTGGCCGCGACCCCGCCCGCGACGACGAAAAGCCGGTGCTCATGGGTTTCGGCATAGGCCGCCAGCGCCCGTTCCGACCGATCCGACAGCTGGCGCGCGATGGCGTTTTGCACCGCGTCGGCCAGATCCGCCTTGTCCTGCTCGGTCTGGCAGGTCTGGGCGATGCGAAAGGCCGCCGTCTTCAGGCCCGAGAAGGAGAAGTCGCAATCCTTGCGGCCCAAGAGGGCGCGCGGCAGATCGATCTTCGACCCATCGCCCTGCGTGGCCAGCCGCTCCAGCGCCGGCCCACCCGGATAACCCAGGCCCAAGGCCTTGGCGATCTTGTCGAAGGCCTCGCCGGCCGCGTCGTCAATGGTGGCCCCGATCCGACTCATGTCGCCGACGCCGCGCACCTCCAGAAGCTGGCAATGGCCGCCCGACACCAGCAGCAGCAGGAAGGGATAGGCCACCTCCGCCCCCAGCCGGGCCGACACCGCATGCCCCTCAAGATGGTTGACCGCCACCAGCGGCAGGCCGCGCGCCAGCGCCGCCGCCTTGCCGAAGCTGAGGCCCACCATGACCCCGCCGACCAGACCCGGCCCGGCGGTCGCCGCGATCCCGTCCAGCCCGTCATAGGCCATATCGGCCTCGGCCATCGCGCGTCGCGTGACCTCGGCGATCATTTCGACATGGCTGCGCGCCGCGATCTCGGGCACCACGCCGCCATAGGCCGCATGGTCGTCGATCTGGCTGTGAACGACCGAGGACAGCACCTCCGCCCGTCCCTCTGTCAGGCGCACGACCGAGGCGGCGGTCTCGTCGCAACTGGTCTCCAGGCCCAGCACCGTCAGCGGACCGGGACGAGGGGGGACATCCCGTCCAGTTGCTGACTTGGCGCCGCTGCTATAGTCGGCGGACATCTCCATCGGGTCGAGGTAGCGACCCGGCGACCGGTGCGCAACGCTCATGACCTTTCCTCTCCGCATCGGCACCCGGCGCTCCAAGCTGGCGCTCGCCCAATCCGGCATGATACAGCGCGCCATCGGCCGCGCCCTGAACGTGCCCGAGGCCGAGATCGAGACCGCCGTTCCTCTGGTCGAGATCGTCACCACCGGCGACCGCATCCAGGATCGCCGCCTGCTGGAGGTCGGCGGCAAGGCCCTGTTCACCAAGGAGATCGAGGAGGCCCTGCTGGCCGGCCGGATCGACATCGCCATCCATTCGATGAAGGACGTCCCCGCCGAACAGCCCGAGGGCCTGTGCATCGCCGCCATCCCCGAGCGCGAAGACGCCCGCGACGCCTTCATCAGCCGCGACTTCGACAGTTTCGACGCTCTACCCTTCGGCGCGCGCCTGGGCACCGCCAGCCTGAGACGCCAGGCTCAGGCGCTTGCCCTGCGGCCGGACCTGAAGGTCGAGATGCTGCGCGGAAACATCGACACCCGCCTGCGCCGCGCAGCCGATGGCGATTTCGACGCCATCTTGCTGGCCGTCTCGGGCATGACGCGCCTGGGCGTCACCGACCCTATCCGCGAGAAACTGTCGCTGGACGCCTTCCTGCCCGCGCCGGGCCAGGGCGCCCTGGCCATCCAGACCCGCGCCGCCGACATCGACGCCGACTGGGTCGCCGCCCTGAACCACCCCGAGACCGCCCTGTGCATCGCCGCCGAGCGCGGCGCCATGACGGCGCTGGAGGGGTCGTGCCGCACCGCCGTCGGCGCCTATGCCCGTATCGAGCAGGACACCCTGCACCTGACCACTGAAATGCTCAGCCCAGACGGGTCCGCCCGCTGGCGCCGCGTCGGCGACCTTTTCCAACCGACCGAAGCCGACGCACGCGCTCTGGGCCAACGCCTGGGCGGCGAGGTCCACGCCTCGGCCGGCGATCAGGAAGTCGATCCCGCGACCCTGGACGGATGAGCCTCACGTCCTCCCGCGTCTGGATCACCCGCGCCGAACCGGGCGCCGCACGGACCGTCGCCCGCCTGCGCGACATGGGGTTCGAGCCGATCGTCGCGCCCCTGCTGGCGATCAAACATCTGACCCCTCCTGTTCCCGATCTGGCGCCGTTCGCTGCCCTGGCCTTCACCAGCATCAACGGCGTCGCCGCCTTCGCAGCCCTGACGCCCCGTCGCGACCTTCCGGTCTTCGCCGTGGGCGATGCGACCGCCCAGGCCGCTGATGATGCGGGGTTCGCCGATGTCAGCTCCGCTGCCGGCGACCTGCGCGCCCTCGCCTGTCTGATCGCCGGCGCCATCGCCGACGCCGCCGTCCTGGTCCCTCAAGCGGAAACGCCCGCCGGCGATTTCACCGCCGCCCTCACCGCCGCCGGCGCTCGCAATGTGTCGATCCAGTCGCTGACGG
The DNA here is from genome assembly GCF_017086445.1 of Brevundimonas fontaquae. NCBI lineage: Bacteria > Pseudomonadati > Pseudomonadota > Alphaproteobacteria > Caulobacterales > Caulobacteraceae > Brevundimonas > Brevundimonas fontaquae. Next base: position 3,290,173 of record NZ_CP070968.1, read on the forward strand.
TTTATCGCGCCATCGAAACGTCAGCCGCAGCGCCCTCGCCGTTCGACGCCGTTCTGATCCACTCCCCCCGCGCCGGACAAGCGCTCGCCAAGCGTGGTCACGACGTCCTGGCGCACGCGGTCCTCGCCTGCATCTCTCCCGCCGCCGCGGCCCCGCTCGCCGCGCTGGGCCTGACGCCCGTTGTGGCAAAATCGCCCGACGAGACCTCATTGCTCACGATCTTGAACACCACGCTTGGCAAGCGCGATCCGGCCGTATAAAGACCCCGTCTCGCGCGGACAGCTTCGTCCGTCGCAACCGGGCCGCTTTAGCTCAGCCGGTAGAGCACATCATTCGTAATGATGGGGTCAGGTGTTCGAGTCACCTAAGCGGCACCACTTCTCCGAGCGAGCCGTGCGTTGGAGAAGACGCCCGGACGCAAGCTTTCCCCTCCAGGTTGATTTCCGATCAGCAATACACGTAGCAACCCCTAACGTGGCAGCTTTGGCTTGACGGCGCGGAGGTTTTGGGGCCATGGCGCCGCATTATCTATGCTCGCAGGCCGAAATGAACGACGCAGTTGATCCCGTAGACATCGCCATCGGCGGACGCATCCGCACCCGTCGTGAGGAACTGCGCATCACTCAGGCGCAGTTGGCGGCGGGCGCGGGCGTCACCTTCCAGCAGATCCAGAAATATGAGCGCGGCGTCAACCGCGTCTCGGCCGCCCGTCTGCTGCAGATCGCGGCCGTCCTGAAATCGACCGGCGCGGCCCTGCTGGGCGAGCTGGAGACGGCCGAGGGCGATGAGCTGGCCCTGGCCGCTCCCGGCGTCGCCGAACTGCTGGCGGCTTTCCGCGACATCAAGGACGCCGCTCAGCGCGACGCCCTTCTGACCGTGGCCAAGGGCCTGCGCGGCTGATCAGGCCCGGTTGCTGGCGCTTTTCAGCAACTGCTCAACCTCATCGCGATGGTCGGCTCCGTCGAGAGCCGCGCCTGCCAACCACGATTGGATGGCGTCCAGCGCGCGCATGTCGCGACCGTCCGAGCGGCCGGCGTCGGACAAGCTCTGGCGAATGATCTCGATCATGCAGACGGCTTCGACGGCCGAGGTCGGGGCGTGATCGAGAAGCGTGGCCTCTGCCGCTTCCATTGGCGCCAGATCCAGCTCGACCAACAGGTTCTCGCCGCTGGCGGACAGCGATGACGACCCGACCTGTTTGGCTAGATTGGCCGTCTCAAGCCAAGAGCGGAAAAGCGGCAGGAAAGCCTGCGGAGCTTGGGTGTGCATTACAATGTGACCTTGTCTGGCGCGTCTGGCGCGCCGCGATATTGGGGTTTGGCGTAAGGGGCTGCGCGGGCTTCCCAGACGCCGAAGAGGGCGAGGACCATGATCCCGACCCAGACCGTCATTCGCGCGGTCACAATGGACCAGGTGAGGGCGGCGGGGCCGATCATGGAGGAGATGTGGGTGGTGAAGGCCAAGAGTTGAGCGCCGGCTGCGAGCAGCAGCCACCAACGATCATAGCGAAGGCTGAGACGCACCAGCAGAACCAGCAGACCCAGCGAGATCATCGCGACGGCCCATCGGAACTGGCCCAAAACGATGTGATCGACCCAACCGGACAGAATCTGGGTCAGGAACAGCCCGACGCCAGCCTGACGTTCAGGCCATCTGCCCTTCCAAAGCAGAAGCCCAATCGCGGCGACCGTCAGACCCGTACCGAAGATCCAGAGCGGCGAGTGCATTCACCCCGACCTGTTCAGGCGGCCAGTTTGACGACATCAAGATGCGCCGACGGCTTGGGATCGGTCTTCGATTCCCCCATGCCGTCCATGCGCCAGCCGATGCCGTGATCGTCCGCGACGGCCGCCAGACCAGCATGGCCCGCCACAACGCTGGCGCGCACCGTCGCCAGTTGGCCTAGACCCGCGACGATGTTCTCCAGCGCCGACTGACCGACCTCAGCCGCCAGGCGGGTTTCGACCCGGCCTTCCAGCGATGTCTGGATGAGGCGGCAGACCTCGATCATGGCCTTGTCGATCGCGTGTTCGGCCGTCTGAACTTGGCGGGCGACGCGGACCCCCACCTGCATGTTTCTCATGATTTCGATCCTCCGAAAGGTTGCTCGCGTCAGCGGGCCCATTCGGGAGCGATCCGGTCGAACAGGGAGGGAACCACCATGCCTGCCGTTACGATCCCGATGGCGAGCAGCAGAGCGACGACGGCGCCGGCGATGATGACGCCTAGTCGCGCCAGCACGCCACGGGGCGGCGCCGGCAGGATCCAGGCGGTCGTCTTGGCGAAAACCGCGTCGCCCGTCTGTCCGGCCGACTTGGGATCATTGAGCGGATCAAGCACGGCGGTGGGAATGAGTATCGACGCCTCTGAGTAGCCAATACTCAGTCGACGCGCCGCCAGTTTGCGGTCCGAAACGCCCAGCTTGGCATAGGCGCGATGCAGGTGATTGCCGACCGTGCGCGGCGAGATGCGCAGGCGCGCAGCGATTTCCTTGTCCTCGAGACCTTGGCCGGCCAAGCGGACACATTCGCTTTCTCTCGTCGTCAGGCGTTCAGGCATGGCCACTCCCCAAGGCCTGTTTACCCTAAAAACGAGGCGAGTCAGCCGATATGCTTACGCCGCAAAGCAGTTTGTGGCGTCGGTGCGCTGCGTCAGATCACTTGAACATATAAGCATATCTTTATATGTCTGGCGGTCTGACACTGACAGGAGCCTCTCTTGGCCGCTCGTTCTTCCTTCCTCTTCACCTCGGAAAGCGTTTCCGAAGGCCACCCCGACAAGGTCGCGGACCGCATCTCCGACACGGTCGTGGACGCCTTCCTGGCCAAGGATCCCGAGGCGCGCGTGGCGTGCGAGACCCTGGTGACGACCCAGCGCATCGTGCTGGCCGGCGAAGTCCGCGCCACCCAGCCGGGCAACACCAAGGAAGAGAACGAAGCCTTCACCCAGAGCATCATCGACAGCCTGGAGCCGTTGGTCCGCGCCGCGGTCAAGGACATCGGCTATGAGCAGGACGGCTTCCACTGGGAGACGGCGGACTACTCCTGCTTCCTGCACGCCCAATCGGCCGACATCGCCGTCGGCGTCGACTCGACCAATGAGAAGGACGAGGGCGCGGGCGATCAGGGGATCATGTTCGGCTATGCGTCGAACGAGACGCCCGAGCTGATGCCGGCGACCCTGCAATACAGCCACAACATCCTGAAGCGCCTGGCCGAGGTCCGCCACGCCGGCGGCTCGCAGCTTGAGCCCGACGCCAAGAGCCAGGTGACGATCGAATATCAGGACGGCAAGCCGGTCCGCGCCACCTCTATCGTCCTGTCGACCCAGCACGCTAAGGGGCTGAGCTCCGAGCAGGTCGCCGAAATCGTCAAACCCTATATCCTGGAAGTGCTGCCGGAAGGCTTCACCGACGAGAATACCGTCTGGCACATCAACCCGACCGGGATTTTCGAGATCGGCGGGCCTGACGGCGACGCCGGCCTGACCGGCCGCAAGATCATCGTCGACACCTATGGCGGCGCGGCGCCCCACGGCGGCGGCGCCTTCTCGGGCAAGGACCCGACCAAGGTGGACCGTTCGGCCGCCTACGCCTGCCGCTACTTGGCCAAGAACGTCGTCGCCGCCGGTCTGGCCGACCGCTGCACGATCCAGATTTCCTACGCCATCGGCGTGGCCAAGCCCCAATCGATCCACGTCGATCTGCACGGCACCGGCAAGATTTCCGAAGCCGTTCTGGAAGACAAGATTCTGGACCTGATCGGCGGCGCCACGCCGCGGGCGATCCGCCAGCATCTGGGCCTGAACAAGCCGATCTATGCCCGCACGACCGCCTATGGCCACTTCGGCCGCGAGCCGGACGCGGACGGCGGTTTCAGCTGGGAAAAGACCGATCTGGTCGATCAGCTCAAGGCGCTCGCCTAAGGCTTCAAGCGGCCTGATCGATGGTCAGGCCGCGCACGCCCGCCAGATTGGCGTCGGTCAGGTCGGTCTGACGGGTCTGGGCGCCGTGCAGCGTCGCCCGCCCCAGATCGGCGCCGGCCAGCACCGCGCGTCTCAGATCGGCCCCCGACAGGTCCGCACCACGCAGTATGGCGCCGGTGAGATCTGCGGGCATCAACCGGTCGGCGGCGATCAGAAGCGGCCCCAGTTGCGCCTCGCGCATGTCCGCTCCGTTCAGTCGCGCGCCCCGCAGACGCGCGCCACGCAAATCGGCGCGCCGCAGTTTGGCCGAGCGCAAGTCCGCGTTATCGAGCTGGGCGCCCTGCAACTGCACCCCCTCCATATCCAGGCCGTAGAAGACCGCGCCCTTGGCCGACAGGGCGGTCAGGTTCAGGCCCGTGATCGACTTCAGCGGACGCAGGTCGACGCCGTTGAAAACCGACGGCTGCCCCTCCGCGCCGCCGGTTTCGCACCAGCGCGCATGTTCGCGCAGCATCTCGGCGGCGGGCATCTTTTCCACGGATTCGCAGGCCGACTTGTTGTCGGTCAGGGCGCCCTGCATGTCGGCGCCGTCGGCGCGCCACATGGTCGTCTTGCAGCCCACAAGGATGGCGTCTCGCAGGTCCGCGCCCGACAGGTCCGCCCCTGACAGGTCCGCGCCGGCGAGGTCGGCCCCCCGGAAATCCGCCTGTTTCAGATTGGCGCGCACCAGTTTGCAGTCCTTCATCACCGCGCCGGAGAAATCGGCCTTCACGGCGATGACGCCGGCCATCTTGGAGCGTTGAAGATTGGCGCCGGCCAGGCAGGCGCCGCTGGCCTCGGTCTCCTCGCGATGGCGGGGTTCGATGACCTTGAAGCCCAATCTGGCGTCGGCGGCCGCGATGGTGCCCTCGCGCAGGTCGGCCTCGAACAGATCGGCCCCCGACAGGTCCGCTCCGCGCAGACAGGCGCCGCGCAGGTCGGAACGGCGCAGGCTGGCCTCGGCCAGGATCGCGTCCTGCATGTCCGCGCCGAAGAAGTTGGCGTTGTCCAGCTTGGCGCCAGTCAGATCGCAGCCTTCCAGACAGGCGGCGGCAAAATCGGCGTCAGCCAGATTGCGCCCCTTAAGGCTGAGGCCCGACAGGTCCATCCAGGCGAAGACGGCGCGGGCCCCGCCGGGGCGGGCCTGGAATAGTCGATCATGCTTGGCGCAGATGACGTCCAGCTCCGCCTGCGTCAGGCGCTTTCTCACGAGGGGTTCAGCGGCGAGGGCCATCAGGGCACATTACGCGCCCTGACTTAAGAAACCTTTGAACGGCGAAGCCGCCTCAGACGGTCAGCAGCCCCTGGGCTTGAAGGGCCTCGGCCAGTTCGCCCGGCCCGGTCCACAGGCGCGTATAACCGGCCTCCCCCAGTCGCTTCAGCTCGGTGACCAGATCGGCCTTGGGCGAGGCGACGAACCGGCCGTCGAAACCGGCGCCATCCTCGCTGATGCGCACCATCGGACGGCCGGTTTCCAGCCGGTGCAGGAAGCCTTCGCACAGGGCCGCCCCCTCTTCGCACATCAGGCCGGTTTCCACGGTCAGCCCTTGCGCGCGCAGCCGCTCGGTGCCGCGCCCGGCCGCAAACGGCGACGGGTCCATACAGGCGATCACGACCCGCGCCACGCCCGCCTCGGTCAGGAAGTGGGCGCAGGACTTGCGGCCCGAAGACCGGGCCCCGCAGGGCTCCAGCGTGACATAGACGGTCGAGCCCACGACATCCGCGCCGGCGGCGGGCACGGCCTGCTCCTCGGCATGGGGACGACCGCCCGGCGCCGTGGCGGCCTGGGCGATGACCCGGCCGTCCTTCACGATGACGCAGCCGACCGCCGGGTTGGGCCAGGTCTCGCCCATGCGGCCGGTCGCCAGGGCGATCGCCTGGGCCATGAAGGCCTGGTCGGCTTCGCTCCAGCTCATGATGCGGTCGGCAATGTCTCGGCGCGAGCGGCGTCGAGGTAGCGGGCGGCGGTAGGCTTCAGATCCGGGTCCAGATCAATCTCCAGCGGATTGCCGGTCGGGATTTCAAGGCCGACGATCTGATCGTCCGGCACGCCGAACAGCAGTTTGACGATGGCGCGCAGGGAGTTGCCGTGGGCGGCGATCAGCACGTCCTCGCCCGCCTTCAGGCGCGGCGCGATCTCGGCGTCCCAATAGGGCTTCACCCGGTCCAGCGTGGTCTTCAGGCTTTCGGTGTCGGGAATGGCCTTGCCGGCGTAGCGCGGGTCGGCGTTGAAATCGAACTCGCCGCCGGGCGCCAGCGGGGGCGGCGGCACATCATAGCTGCGGCGCCAGATCTTGACCTGGTCTTCGCCGTGCTTCTGAGCCGTCTCGGCCTTGTTCAGACCCGTCAGACCGCCGTAATGGCGCTCGTTCAGGCGCCAGTCCTCGATCACCGGCACATCGGTCAGGCCCGCCGACTGCAACGCCAGGGCGCCGGAGCGCTGGGCGCGCGTCAGGACCGAGGTGAACATCACCGCCGGCTTGAACCCGGCCTCGGCGATCAGTTCGCCGCCGCGACGCGCCTGGGCCTCGCCCTCCGCCGTCAGATCGACGTCGACCCAGCCGGTGAAACGGTTCTCGAGGTTCCACTGGCTCTGGCCGTGGCGGAGCAGGATCAGGCGCGGCATTCGGTCGGTCCTTCGGAATACGGTCATTCGGGGTTAGGACGCCCTCCGAAGTCGGTCAAGGCTCGCAGGCCTCGCCATCGCTTGTCGCGCCGCGCACGCCGGGGTAACGGTCGGATCGATGTCCGACCGTCTTTTCTTTCCCCTGGCGCTCGCCGCCGCCGTCGTGATGATCGCACTGGCGACCGTCTGGCCCTGATCCTTTAGAAGAGGATCTTGCGCAGATTGATGCGGAAGACGCGCCCCTGAGGGTCCAGATAGTCGCGCTGATAGTTGACCGGCGTTACGCCGTCGCTGCTGGTCACCGAGACGCGGTCGTCAAAGATGTTCTGAACGCCGAAACCGATCCGCGTGCCCTTCAGGAACGGGAAGCGCTCGACCCACGAAGTGCGTTGGGTCAGGTCGGCGAAGGCGAACAGATTGACCGTGGTCCGGCCCGAGAAGTCCAGATCGGGCGACCCCAGCGCGTCGCCATTGACTGTCGTGCCCGAGCGCCAGTTGGCGTTGACGAAGGCGCCCACGCCGTTTCTGGATAGGCCGGTCTGAAGCTGGACCTCATGACGCGACTGACCGCCCGAGCCGGAGATGGAATCGCCGTCCAGCAGATCCAGCGGCGTCAGACCGTCGCGAATGGTGACCTCGTCCTGGACACGCCAGGTGTGGGTCAGCGACAGGTTGAAAATGCCTTGGCCGGGCTGCATTCCCGATCCCCGCCCGCCGCGCATCCGTCCGCCGCCGCCGGGGCCGCCGGGGCCGCCCATCATCATCATTCCCCCGCCAGGACCGCCGCGTCCGCCCGGACCACGGCCACCCGCAGCCGCCGGGTTCGGCTTGCCGAACGGGCGCGAGAAGTTGAAGCCCCACTGAACGTCCTGCTGCTCGCGCTTGAAGAAGTTCAGCGCACGGGCGTCGATGGACACCAGATTGCCGTCCGCATCGCGAACGAACCGATCCGGCAGGGCTGCCTCAAGGTCGGGCGTGATGGCCGGGAAGCTGGAGATTTCGTTGTCCGCCTCGGTGCGGGTGTAGGCCAGGTTCAGCCGGAAATCCTTGTCCGACACCGGCTGCCAGTTCATGCCCAGCTTCAGGATGCGCCGATCCTCGGCCTGCAGATTGGGATCGCCGCCGGTGATGCGGTTGATCTCGACGGTCTGGCCGGTGCGGAAGTCGAAGACCGGCGTATTCGGCGTAGATACTGTCGGGTCGTTCAACTGCTGGACCGTCGGGGCCTTGCCCTCGTCGGAATAGTTGGCCGAGAAGGACAGCCGCTCGACCGGCGACCAGTTCAGCCCGGCCCCGACCGAGGACACGCCGCCGAAGTCGGACAGCTCCTGATAGGCCAGGTTCAGATTGGCCGACAGGTCACCGATCTTGGGCAGGACGCCGCGCTCGACGTTGGAGATCGGCAGGTCGAAGTTGGCCTGGACGCTGCCCGAGTTGCGCGACTGCGACCGATCCACGGCCACGCCCGAACGCAGGCTCTCGGAGTCAAGCGATTGATAGCCGGCCCCGACCTTGATGGTCGAGGTGATGTCGCCGGCTGGCAGCTCATAGGGACGCCCGTTCAGCACCAGTTCCGCCGTCGCCGTCTGGGCCACGGAGTTGGCGGTGTCGCGCGGTCTCACCACGGCCCGGTCGGTCAGATCGCCGAACGGATTGACGGTCAGATCGCCCGCGATGAGATCCTGCAGCGCATTCGCATCGACGCCGCGCCCCGTTGAGGTGTCGGTCTCGACGCGGCTGTATTCCCCCGTCGCCGTCCAACGCCAGTCGCCGACATAGCCGTCGAACACGGTGCCCAGTTCGGCCGTACGGGTATCGGTCTTGCGCGTCAGGGCGCCGGGCAGGTCCAGATAGCTGAACAGATTGACGTCCTGGCCGGTCGGCGAGAACGGATTGGTCCCCGGCACGGTCAGCTGAACATTGGGCAGCCCCTGGTAGCTGAAGCTGTTTGAGTCCTCCACGCTGCCGCTCAGCGTCATGCCGACCTTGTCGTTCAGGTCGTGCTTGTAGGTCCCCGACACCGATAGCTCGTCCGTCTTGGGCAGCAGGGTGCGATAGGCGTTGGCCAGTTCGCTGTCGCCGCCGGCCGTCGTGCTGCGGTCGATGTCGCGCTCGGTCTCGAACAGGGTGTTGGAGGTCGTGCCGTTGATATCGACCGACCAGCGATCCGAGCCGGCGATGCGAAGGACGTTGTTCTCGCTGGCGGTGGTCGTGCGACCGCCTTGCTCAGGCCGGCTGACGTTGACCGAAGCGGTCAGGGACTTGAAGTCCGCCTTCAGCACGATGTTCACCACCCGCTGATTGGCGCTGTAGCCATAGGACAGCGCGGTCTCTTCCGGCAGGACGTCGAACCGTTCGATGGCCTCGGGCGGAATGCCGCGGATCTCGCGAAAGCCCGAGATACGCCGTCCGTTGACCAGGAAGACCGGAGACCCGCCGCGCGCGCTGCGGGTCTGGGCCTCCAGCAGGGTGATCAGCTCGCCGATGTTGGTCGCGCCGAACGCCTGGATCTGGGCGGAGTCATAAGAGACGATCGGTTCCTGCCCACCCAGGGCCACCCCGCGCCGCGCCGCCGTCACCTCCACGTCCGGCAGAACGACCGTCGGCTCCTCCTGCTGGACCTGCGCCTGGGCTTCTACCGGCTGGGCCTCGTTGGTTTGGGCCTGAACAGGCTGGACGACACCGGCGGCGGGGGCCAGCGCAAGCAGGAGAAGCGCGGTCTGGGTCATGGAACGACGATCCGGGAGATGATTTCAGCCCTTGTCAGGACGGGACAAACATGGCCGTAAAACGACACAATTCATGAACAAAGTGAAAGCGTTGCGCGCTTTCAACAGAATGCAAAAACCTGCGACGGAAAGCCCGTCACAGCGCGTTAAAAACTGTTGGGTTGCATTCTGAAGGCGGCCTGCAAGGTGCGCTCAAACAGGCGTCTTGGCCCAACCTCGGAGTCCAGCGATGAAGACTCCGCGTTGACCGCCTCCGGGCTTTCGGCTATAGGCCCGCCCTCTTGAGATTTCCGCGCCGTGGACGTGTGCTCCGCGGCGTTTTCCGTTCGAAGGTTTGACATGGCCAACAACCCCGGCGCCCGCAAGGCGATCCGCAAGATCGAAGCGCGTACCGAAGTGAACAAGGCGCGCCGTTCGCGCGTCCGCACCTATCTGCGCAAGTTCCAGGAAGCTCTGGCCGGCGGCGACGCCGCCGTCGCCAAGACCGCCTTCATCGAGGCTCAGTCCGAGCTGATGCGCGCGGTCTCCAAGGGCGTCGTTCACAAGAACACCGGCTCGCGCAAGGTCTCGCGTCTGGCCGCCCAGCTGAAGAAGCTGTCGGCCGCCTGAGCCAAAATTAATCCAACAGCAAACGGAGCAGCTGTCGCTGTTTCGTTGTGGGATTATCAAGCAAGATCAACGGCGAAGGCGCGCAAGCTCCTTCGCCGTTTTGCGTTGCGGCGCTAACTGTCAAAATTCAAAACTGCGATCGACGAGCCTCGATCTCTCCGAAATTCCAAGCGGTGTCAGGGTTTGGCGGAGTCAAACAATTTAACTGCGAATCGACCAACGAATCAGCGTTGACCCACCGGGCTCTCGGCGTAAGTTTTGGCCTCTAACGCACTTCCATCCCAGCACGGATGAAGACGGCGCGGAGCTTAGGTTTCGCGTTGGCGGGAGATGTCTGTTCAGAGGTTAGACCCCGTCCGAAAAGCATCGCTTTTCGGCGCAGGAGAAGTCGTCCCTGAGCCATCGCCCTGAAGCGCGGAAGGTCGGAATGGTTCTTCTAGGGTGAGCGGGCAAAGATGGTTGGGGGCGCAACGGCGATGGCAGGCGGAACGAAGACGTCGGGA